>JBEDHL010000054.1:0-2570 GCA_041174145.1 Pseudomonadota bacterium | reverse complement strand
GGCGCCGTTGTGGAATTGGCTGATTGGGTGGGTGAGGCCGCGCCGATTTCGCGCACCGTGCTGGCTTTGGTGCGCGCCAGGGCGCGGGCGGCAGGCTGCCTATAAAGCCTCAATCCTGATCAGCGCTGGCTTTTCCATCACGCTATTCAATTCCGCAATGCGCTTGAGCGCGGCGCGCACGGAAGCCTCACTGGTTTCATGCGTGGTCAGCACCACGGGCACGGCCTCACCAGGGGCGCGGCCACGTTGCAGCATGGATTCAAGGCTGATCGCATTATCGCGCAAAACGCCGGTGACATCGGCGATTACGCCGGGGCGATCCACCACCATCAGGCGCAGATAATAGGCGCCGGTATGGCGATCCATCGGGAAGGAAGGCTCGGGCTTCAAAGCGGCGGCTTCCGCGCCCCAAACCGGGGTGAAGCGCCCACGGGCGATATCAATCACATCGGCCACCACGGCGGAAGCGGTTGGGCCTTCACCCGCGCCGCGGCCTTCCATCATGACGCGACCCACGAAATCACCTTCCGCCACCACGGCATTGAACACGCCATCCACCCGCGCGATGGGGGCCGAGATCGGCACCATGCAGGGATGCACGCGGGTTGCAATGCCGCCATCTTCGCGCCGCGCAATGCCGAGCAGCTTGATGCGATAACCAAGTTCTTCCGCAAGTGCGATATCCAGCGCCGAGACTTCGCGGATACCTTCCACATGCACCGCACCGAAATCTACCGGGCGGCCAAAGGCAAGCGCCGCCAGAATGGCAAGCTTATGCGCGGCATCAATGCCATCAATATCGAAGGATGGATCGGCTTCCGCATAGCCAAGCTTTTGTGCCTCGGCCAGCACTTCCGCGAATTCGCGCTTTTGTTCGCGCATCACGGTCAGGATGTAATTACAGGTGCCGTTCAGAATGCCGGCCACGCGCTGGATGCGATTGGCCGCCAAGCCTTCGCGCAGCGCCTTGATCGCCGGAATGCCGCCGGCCACCGCCGCTTCAAAAGCAAGTGCGGTGCCGCGCGTCTCAGAAGCCTGCGCAAGTGCGGCGCCATGCACCGCAAGCAGCGCCTTATTCGCCGTCACCACATGCTTGCCAGCGGCAATCGCCGCTTCGACCAGGGCGCGCGCCGGGCCTTCAGACCCGCCGATGCATTCCACCACCACATCCACTTGCGGATCAGCGGCCAGCGCCACCGGGTCTTCATACCAGCGCAGCCCAGAAAGGCTGATGCCGCGATCCCGATTGCGTTCGCGGGCAGAGACCGCCGTGATGGCGATGGGCCGGCCCGCGCGGGCGGCAATGATATCAGCATTTGCGCGCAGCAATTTCACCACGCCGGCGCCAACCGTTCCAAGGCCGGCAACCGCAATCGCAAGGGGGCGGGTCATGCATTCACCATATCAGCAGCATCCTGCGGCGCGGCATTGTCACCGCCGAGGAAAGTCTTGATCCCTCGCAAAGCCTGACGGATGCGATGGTTATTTTCAACAAGGGCGATGCGGACATGTTCATCGCCATGCTCACCAAAGCCAAGGCCGGGTGCGACCGCAACCTTCGCTTTTTCGAGTAGCAGCTTGGAAAAGCCGACTGATCCCAAATGCCGGAAGCGTTCCGGAATGGGCGCCCATAGGAACATGGAAGCATCGGGTGCCGGCACATCCCAGCCCGCCGCATGCAGCCCCTTGACCAGCACTTCGCGGCGTTCCTTGTACAATACGCGCATTTCTTCGATGCAATCCTGCGGCCCGTTCAGCGCCGCTGTCGCCGCCACTTGAATCGGCGTGAAGGCGCCGTAATCCAAATAGGATTTCACCCGCGCCAGCGCCGCAATCAGGCGCGGATTGCCCGCGGCAAAACCCATGCGCCAGCCGGGCATATTGTAGGTTTTGGACATGGAGGTGAATTCAACCGTGATGTCCTTCGCCCCTTCCACCTCCAACACCGAAGGCGGCGGCGTTTCGCCGAAGTAAAGCTCGGCATAGGCAAGATCGGATAGGATGAATAATTCATGCCGGCGGCAAAGCGCGACCAATTCCCGGTAGAATTCAATCGGCGCCGTCAACGCCGTTGGGTTCGATGGGAAATTCACAATCACCGCATTGGGCTTCGGCACGGAATGGCGCACGGCGCGGTCAATCGCCGCGAGCATCGCATCATCCGGCGTATAGGGAATGCTGCGCACCGAAGCGCCGGCGATGATGAAGCCGAATTGATGGATGGGATAGGAAGGGTTCGGCACCAGAATCGTATCGCCGGGGCTTGAAATCGCCTGCGCGAGATTAGCCAAGCCTTCCTTCGAACCCAGCGTGGCGACCACTTCGGTTTCCGGATCAAGCTTCACACCGAAGCGCCGATCGTAATAAGCCGCCAATGCCTTGCGCAGACCGGGAATGCCCTTCGACATGGAATAGCGATGCGTGCGCGGGTCTTGCACCGCTTCAATCAGCTTCGCCACAATATGCGGCGGCGTGGGCGTATCAGGATTGCCCATGCCAAGGTCAACAATATCCTCGGCTGCCGCGCGCGCTTTGGCCTTGGCCGCATTCACCTCGGCAAAGACATAAGG
>JBEDHL010000053.1:0-3366 GCA_041174145.1 Pseudomonadota bacterium | reverse complement strand
GTCGCGCAAATCGGGATTTCCCCTTATGTGCTGATCGTCCGCAAGGATTTCCCAGCCCAGACCGCTGCGGAATTTGTAGCCAAGCTGCGTGCGGAGCCTGGCAAATACAGCTACGCCACTTCCGGCACCGGTGCGGCGGCGCATTTGATCACATTGATGTTCCTGTCCAAGGCCAAACTGGATGCGCTGCATGTGCCCTTCCAGGGCAGTGGCCCCGGGCTGACGGCGGTGACCGCTGGCCAGGTGGATTTCGCCATTGAAACCCTGGTGGGGACCTCGGCCCTGTTCCGTCAAGGCGCGGTGCGTGCGCTTGGCGTCACCCTGCAAAATGGCACGGAATTGCAGCCGGATTTGATGCCGCTTGCCCGCCTGCCGGGGGTTGAAGGTTATGATGCCGGCGCTTTCGGCGGCTATATGGTGCCGGCGGCGACACCGCGCCCCATTATTGAACGCTTGGCCGCTGAAACCCAGAAGGCGTTGGCGACTGACGAAGTGCGCTCGCGCCTCGCCCAAATTGGCTTCCAACCCTATTTCCGCAACACCGCTGATTTCACCACCGTCCGCGCGCGCCACCGCGCAGAAGTCCGTGCGGTTCTCCAGGCCAATACCATCACGGTGGATGGCTGATCCGCTTTGGGCTTTAAGGCGGGGCATGCCCCGCCATGCTGGCAGGGGGCGGCTTGACCGCCCCCTTGCTTTTGGCCCTTGCCCATGGCGCGGCAGGGTGACATCTGGAAAAACAAGCTGATCGGAGAGGACCGCCATGACCGAAGATACCCGCCTGGACCCGCCAAGCCTGGAGATTGCCGGCACCCGCGCGACCATCCGCCTGCATCGTTCCCGCCACCGCAATCGCGTGGAACCTGGCGATATCATCCGCATCATGGAATATCTGGAACAGGTGGATGCCAACCCGATGCTGCGCGTGCTGGTGCTGGCCGCGAGCGGCCCGGCCTTCAGCGCGGGCTTTCATCTGGGTGGTTTCGCGGAAGACAAGGAAGCCGCTGCCCGTGCGCCGACTTTCGAAGCGATGGTGGACCGCTTTGAAGCCCTGCGCATCCCAACCATTTGCCGCCTGCAGGGAGGGGTTTATGGCGGTTCAACCGATCTGGCGCTGACCGCCGATTTCCGCATCGGCGTGACGGGCATGGAAATGTTCATGCCCGCCGCCCGGCTTGGCGTGCATTACTACCCAACCGGGCTTGAGCGTTATGTCTCCCGCCTTGGCCTGAACAATGCCAAGCGCCTGTTCCTGACCGCCGAAAAGCTGGGCGCGGAAGAACTGCTCCGCATCGGCTACCTGACGCAGCTGGTGGCGCCAGAGGAATTGGACGCAGCGGTGGAAAAGCTGGCCACCACGCTGGCGAACGGTGCCCCGCTTGCCGTGCAGGGCATGAAGAAGGCGCTGAATGAAATCGGCCATGGCAAGCTGGATGTCGCGGCCTGTGCGGAACGCGCGCGGCTTTGCAAGGAAAGCGAAGATATTCAGGAAGGCCTCGCTGCCTTCCGCGAAAAAAGAGCGCCCGTTTTTCGCGGGCGCTGATAGACGCAAAACAGGAAGGGCGCTGTCTTTTGGGACAGCGCCCTTTTTGATTCAGGCTTCCCCGTAATGAATGCGGCGATAGGGGCGCGACACCACCGTATCATCGGTGTGCACATCCCAAAGGCTGGCGCTATTGCCGCTTTGATGCGCTTCGAACATCGCGCCCATCTGGCCCAGCGCACTCACGGTCTGGCCGCGCACGCCAAAGCCATTGGCCACACCCGCCAAATCGCCCCGACCATGAATGACAATGCCGGCATCAATATTGCCGGCGCGGAATTTGTGGATTTCCGCGCCATAGCCGCCATCATTGATGATCGCCATCAGGAATTTGGTGCCATGTCGGCGCGCCGTTTCCAATTCCTGGATGTGCATCAGCAAGCTGCCATCGCCTTCAATCAGCAACACCTTGCCATCCTTGCGCGCGGCCGCAACACCAATCGCCGCCGGCAAGCCATTGCCGATGGCGCCGAAGTCACTCACGACATGATAGCGTTCCGCCGCGCGGCCTTTCAGATAGGTCATGGCGAAGCCAAGGTAATGGCCGCCGCCAATCACCACATCCCAATCCTTCGGCACCACCGCATCCAATTCCATGATCGCCTTGCGCGGATCAACCGTGCCAGGCGCAATGGTGAATTCCTTGCGGTCCGGCACATCGGCGGCAATCAGCGCAGCCATTTCTTCACTGCGGAAGCGCTTGCCGCCTGCACCATGGCGCTTGATGGCTGCGGTGACGGCTTCCGCCGCCGCCTTGGCATCGGCGCGGATATGCAAATCCGCCGTGCGCAGCCCCTGCCATAGCCCGCGCGGGCCGATATCAATCTGCACCGTCTGCGCGCCGGGATAGAGGTAACCGCTTTCCGTCGTATAGGCGCCAAGCCCAACGCCAAGCCCGATCACCAGATCGGCCTCAGCAAAGCGTTCGCGCGAGAAATCACTCGCATAGGCGCCGGAGATATCCATGGCGAAGCGATTGCCGGTAAACAGCCCCTTGGCTTGCAGCGATGTTGTCAGCAGCGCGCCCATGGCTTCCGCCATTTCCTCAATCGCTTCACGCGCCTTGGAAAGCTTCGCCCCGCGGCCCGCGATGATGATGGGCTTTTCGGAAGCGGCGATCATCTCGACCAGCTTTTCAACAAGCGTCGGGTCTGGCTGCGGTCGCTGGGCTGCCGGCAGATAATCAGCCGATGGGATGTAATCCACCATATGCGGATAGGCTTGCTTTTGCAGGTCCATCGGAATGCTGATCACGACTGGCCGACGCTCCAGCGCCGCGAAATGGAAGGCTTCGCGCACATTATCCAAGGCGCGATCCATGGTTTTGACCGAGATATGATGCGCGCCCGTTGCTTGCGTGAGCGGCGCCATATCAATCTGCTGGATGTAATAGGGCGCGGCGATGGGTGAATCGCCAGCAAAAACCACCATCGGCGTATTGGCGCGCGCCGCAATGGCAAGCCCGGTCATGATTTGCGTAAAGCCCGGCCCGCAGGTTGTGGAAGCCACACCCACCTTGCCGGTGGCGCGCGCATAGGCATCGGCCATCGCGACAGCGCAGTGTTCATGCCGGGCATGGATGATATTCATCCCCGGCTGGCGCTGCATCGCCTCGGTCCAATACATATTTGCGTCACCCATCAGGGTGAACAGCGTATCGCAGCCTTCTTGCGCGAAGACGGTTGCCAGAACATCGGAAAGCTTAGGCGCTGCCATGATTATTTTTTCCCTTTACCAAAAAGGCCACTGAGCCATGAAAGAAATGCCCGCCACAGCAGGCTGAAAGCATTGATCTCCGCCGCCGGTGCGGGCGGCGGCGGGGC
>JBEDHL010000052.1:0-4048 GCA_041174145.1 Pseudomonadota bacterium | reverse complement strand
TATAATGTAGATGTCATCGGCGATTTATTGGCGGGCTTCCTGCAAGCCTGGGGAGATGCGGCATGAGTGAAGCCATCCACGCAGCGACGCTGACACTCGACACCCATGTTGATATCAGATGGCCCGACCCGCCGGACGCCACCACTGAGACTGACCGCTGCGTTGATTTCCCAAAAATGCAGCGCGGCGGGCTGAAGGCTGTTGTCTTCATTGCCTATACACCACAAGGCCCGCGCGATGCGGCGGGGCACCAGGCCGCCGCTGACCGGGCCGAGGCGATGCTGCGCCATATCCGCACGCGCGCTGATGGCGTGGCGCGGCGCTTTTGCGCCAGCGCCGATGAATTGGAAGCGGCGCATCAGGCCGACGCGCTTGCGGTGCTGAGCGCGGTTGAAAACGGCAATGCCATGGGGCGCGATTTAGCGCGGCTGAAACTCTGGCGAGACCTCGGCGCGATTTATCTGACGCTGACGCATGATGGGCATAATGATCTGGCCGATGCCGCGCGGCCCAAACCGGCACTTGGCGATGGCACAGCGGAACATGGCGGGCTTTCCGATCTGGGGCGCGCGGCGATTGCCGAGATGAACCGCATCGGGCTGATCATTGATGTCTCTCACGCCGCGAAATCTTCCATGATGCAGGCCGCCGAGCTTTCCCGCGCGCCGATTGTGGCCACGCATTCCTGCTGCCGCGCGCTATGTGATCACCCGCGCAATCTGGATGATGAGCAATTGGATATGCTGCGCGCGCGCGGCGGCTTGGTGCAGATCACCGCACTTGATGGATTTCTGCGCGCCGCACCGCCGGGCGGCAAATCACCGGCCACCGTCACCGATATGGTGGATCATGTGGATTACGCGGTGCGGCGGATCGGCTTGGATCATGTCGGCCTGTCATCGGATTTCGATGGCGGCGGCGGCATTCCCGGTTGGGCCAATGCCGGGGAGACAATGAACCTGACCGCCGAATTGCACCGCCGCGGCTATGGCGCGCGGGAGATTGATTTGCTCTGGTCTGGCAATTTCCGGCGGCTGATGCGACGGGTGCAGGGGATGGCGGCAGTTTAGCAGATTACGACTTTCCCTGCGTCTCCAACTTGAATGGCAACAGAGCAACAGGGCTGCCCGGAGTAGAAGCGCCGCTCGGAATACGCTGGGGAATTTCAGTGATTGCCCGGTGGCCCAAATAACAGCCGCCTACAAAAGAGATCAGCGATAAGAACGCAAAGACCACCCCCCAAGTCACGAATTTGTCTGAGCGTTTGAAAAGTTTCCGACCCGTCTCAAGGTCTATGTCCGACTGGGGGGATTTTTCGGATTCGTCCGGCTTTTTTCTGTGATTATGTCGAATCTGGTGCTCCGCCGCTTCGGCCCATTTTCTTTCAGCTTGGCTTCTAAAATCTTGAGAAAAATATCCACAGAAATTACAGAGCCACGCAAAAAGCAAGCCCAAACCAAAGGCGAGCCCTGTCCAAAGCAAAAGACGCTGGCCAGCGTGCACGTTCAAGCTGAAAAGCGTCGCCAGGGCAGGAATGGCGAGCAAGCCGCCGCCGTTGAGTAGTTGGCTTGTCTTGATTATACTTTGTGCAAAAGCGATAGCCGCTTTTCCGCTTTCTAGGGATTCGGTACGCCAGGGTTGTGCAAAATGTTCGACTTGCTCGTTCTCGTGTCGAACCCGCTCACGGTACTCGATTGGAGAAATAGGCTGGACAAACGGGTCGTCAATACGGGAAACCATGGCGGACTCCTTTTATCGATTGATGAACTAATGATAATCAAAAAAAGCTCGACTTGCTCTAACTCATTGAGCAGCACGCCAGAGCAAGCAAGACAAAAAAACATTCCTGAAGTCTCGGCGCGCGGGCGCGGCCAAGAACTCGGGACTGACTAACCCCGAGGAGCAATGCGGCGCGACAGAAACCTCCCCACAATATAACTTATAGTTGCATTTCGTCATGGATTGCGCCACTCATGGCGCCATGACCATTGCGCGCATCGCCACCTTCGCCTTTGCCGGGATCGAGGCCCAGGCTGTGGAGGTGCAGGTGCAAATCGCCCCCGGCCTGCCCGCTTTCCTGGTGGTGGGCCTGCCGGATAAGGCAGTCGCGGAAAGCCGGGAAAGGGTGCGCGCGGCCTTGCTTGGCCTGGGGCTTTCCCTACCGCCCAAGCGCGTGCTGGTGAATTTGGCACCCGCTGACATCACCAAGGAAGGCAGCCATTTCGATCTGCCCATCGCCCTTGCCGTGCTGGCCGCCATGGATGTGCTGCCACGAGAGGATTTGGCGGGCTTCGCCGCGCTTGGCGAATTATCGCTGGATGGCGCCATCATGCCGGTGGCGGGTGTGCTGCCGGCAGCGCTTGGCGCTTCGGCGCGCGAATTGGGGTTGATCTGCCCCGCCGCACAGGGCGGCGAAGCGGCCTGGGCCGGGCAGATTGAAGTGCTGGCCGCGCCGGACCTTCCCGCGCTGCTCAATCACTTCAAGGGCGTGCAGTTGTTGCGCGCGCCTGAGGCGCCAAAGCTGGATGGCGGGCCACCCTCAGGCCCCTGCCTTTCCGATGTGAAAGGCCAGGAAACCGTGAAGCGCGCCATGGAAATCGCCGCGGCGGGCGGCCACAATTTGCTGCTGATCGGCCCGCCTGGCGGCGGCAAATCCATGCTGGCGGCGCGCCTGCCCGCGCTACTGCCTGATCTTTCTCCTGCCGAGGCTTTGGAAGTGAGCCTCGTGCATTCCATCGCGGGCTTGCTGCAGGGCGGGCGGCTGGTGACACGCCCGCCGTTTCGGGAGCCACATCATTCCGCTTCCATGCCCGCGCTGGTTGGCGGAGGTTCCCGCGCCAAGCCGGGCGAAATCAGCCTGGCGCATCGTGGCGTCTTGTTCCTGGATGAATGGCCGGAATTTCCGCGCACCGCTTTGGAAGCCTTGCGTCAACCCATGGAAACCGGGCGCACCACGATCAGCCGCGTCCATTCGCATGTGACCTATCCAGCGCGGTTTCAGTGCATCGCGGCGATGAATCCCTGCCGCTGTGGCTATCTTGGCCAGCCAGGCCGCGAATGTGGCCGCGCGCCGCGCTGTGGAGAGGATTACCAGATGCGGCTTTCCGGCCCGCTACTGGACCGGATGGATATCACCATTGAAGTGATGCCGATTGCCCCAGCCGAATTGGCCCGCGCACCGGCGGGCGAAACCAGTGCCGCGGTGGCAGCACGGGTGCAGGCGGCGCGCAGCGCGCAACGCGCGCGTTATGGCGCGGATGGCCCGCCAAATAATGCCGAGGCCAGCCTCGCGCTGCTGCAGCAAGGGTTGGAGACGGAAGCGGCGACACTTTTGGAGATGGCCGCGACCAAGTTGGGGCTTTCCTCTCGCGGCCAGGTCAGAAGCCTTCGTGTGGCGCGCAGCATCGCCGATCTGGCGGGCAGTGCCACCATCCGCCGCGCGCATATCGCCGAAGCGCTCGCCTTTCGCCACCGCATGCCCGGACGGGTCGCGGCTTAGGGGCATACTGTCGGATGGCGGCTTAAAGCGATCCGGTCGGATCGAGTCGCAAAACATAGGAACGCCACGGCGCACGGGCGGCGATACGCTCATAAAGCGCGATGGCGCCTTGATCCGTCTCCGGCACAATCCAGCGCAAATGGGACCAAGCGCGGTCGCGGCCAATTTCTGAAAGGGCTTCGATCAACCCCTGTGCAACGCCCCGGCGCCGGGCAGCGGGGCGCACGAAAAGATCATCCAAAGCCCCACAACGCCGGGCAAAGACAATTTCCGGCAGGTCAAAAAACAGCGCGAAGCCCAGCGCTTCATCAGCCCTGAAGGCCGCCAGGATTTCAGCGCGCGGATCATTGGCGATCAGCTTCAGCATCTCGGGCGCCTGGGCAGGCGCGGTGCCGGCCAGATGCGGCGTCATTTCCGCGCCATAGGCGGCAAGTAGAGGCAGGATCAGATGGTGATCCGGCGCAGAGACCAATCGTGTTTGGATTGTCGGCATATGAAAGGGCCCAAAAGCACTTAGGGCGCCGCATGCTTTCGCATGCGACGCCCCAG
>JBEDHL010000051.1:0-17521 GCA_041174145.1 Pseudomonadota bacterium | reverse complement strand
ACCCTGGTTTTCGTTTTCAGGAAACACGTCTTGACAATCCACACTTATTGAACACCGCGCGCGGGATGCGATGCGGCCATTAAGCAGGATGACATCCTTATTCCTGAAAAGCGAGGGAAATTTTCAGTGAATAGTGCAAAAAACTAAAAAAACGCTCCGAAACGACGCGAGTCGAAGGAAGCGATAGGAATGGGCGGGGCACGCCCGGCCAGTAGCGCTGCCACCACCTCACCAGTGCGGGCGGAGGCCACCAGGCCAGTATGGCCATGGCCAAAGGCATGGATCACATCGGCACTGGCCCGCGATGGCCCCAGGCAGGGCATGCCATCAGGCATGGAAGGCCGGTGACCCAGCCAGAACTTTATCCGTTCTGTCGGGATATCCTTGGGCAGGCCAGGAAAGCAGCTAAGCAAATGATTTTTAAGAATTTCGGCGCGCTGCCAATTGGGCGCCGCCTCAATCCCTGCGATCTCTACCTGCCCCGCGCAACGCAGCCCACGTGCCGTGCGCATGATGGACATCTTACCATCAGATGGCATCAGCCCATGGCGCGGAGAGACTTCCGGGGCGCTGATTTCGGCGTGGTAGCCGCGTTCGCTTTCAAGCGGCACATCATCCCCCGCGGCGCGCGCCAAGGGCTTGGAATGGACGCCAGCGGAAATAACGGCGGCATCGCAGGGCACCTCCCCCTGCCGGGTCAGCACTGCCTTCAGCCGGCCTGCTTCAATCCTGAAGCCTGTCGCGTGCTGGCGTAGCAGCTTCGCCCCCTCAGCTTCGGCCAGCGCAATCAGCGCGGCGACATAGGCGCCGGGGTCGGTGCAATGCCCGCCCTCATCCACAAAAACCCCGAAGCCATAGCGGCGGTCCAGTTCGGGTTCCCGCTGGCGGAGTTCATCCGCGTCAAGCTCAATCCAGCGCACGCCGACCTGGTGGCGGATATCCCAGGCTTTTCGCTCCGCCTCAAAATCCGCGCGGGAGGGGTAGATATACATCAGCCCCCGCCTTTCGATCAGATGTCCTACCCCCGCCTGGTTTGCCAGCGCCTGATGGAGGCGCGGTGCGTCCTGCACCAAGGGCCGCAGCGCCTGGGCGGCCTTCGCCACATCTTCCCAGCGCCAGCCGGAAGCCAAATAACGGATCAGCCAGGGGGCGACACGGGGCAGATAGCTCCAGCGAATGGCGAGCGGGCCGAGCGGGTCCGACAGATATTTCGGCAGCTTCTTCCAAATCCCCGGCACCGCCGGCGGGATGACGGACATGGGGCTGAGCCAGCAGCCATTGCCATAGGATGCCGCCTGTTCTCCGCCCGGCTCGGCGGGATCGAGGATGGTGACCTGGTGACCATCCTTCAGCGCCGCGAGCGCCGAGGCCGCGCCAACCGCGCCCGCGCCAATCACCACCACATGCCGTGCCATGTTCAACGCGCCCTTGTCTTGGCAATGGTCTGGGCCGGGCCGGATTGCACCGCCTCCCCCGCTAGATACTTGTCCAGGAAGAACAGCCGGTCCTGGCCCCAGAGGAAAAGCTCATCACACACATAAGTCGGCGCGCCAAAGACGCCGCGGGCGATGGCGTCGCGGTTGTTACGGTCGAATTCCGATTGGATGCTGGCGCTTTCTTCTTCGCGGTGCAGGCTTTCACCGGGCATGCCCTGTTCTTCGGCAATGGCGATACGGGTGCGCGGGTCCGCAATGTCGCGATCTTCCACCCAAAGCGCATGCAGCAACGCCTGGGAAAGCCGCATCGCATCCATACCGCGCGCGGCGGCGGCCATGACCATATGCCCGGCGGGGCGTTGGTCTGATGGCGGGTAATGCTTGGGCTTCAGCTTGATGGGAATGCCAAGATGGCGCGACCAGCGATCCAGTTCCAGCGCGTGATAATCCTGCCGCGGTTCCGGGCGGGTGCGGAGCGGTATGCCCCCGGTATGCGGCACCACCAGCCGGAAATCATAAGGGCGCAGCACAAGCTTCGCACCGTGGCGCTGGATGATGTCGGAAAGCTGCTTGCCCCCCAGATACATCCAAGGGGAGGAGAGCGTGTAGAAGCATTCGACAGTCTTGGTCATGGCTTCAGCCTTTCGCGACACGGCCTGGATCGGTTTGCGCCATGAGTGAGACATGGGCGGAGACAATGCGCCAGCCCTGGCCCGGGATGCGGGCCATGATCTTGGTCTCTCGCCCAATCAACCCGCTATCCAGGCGCTGGAATTCCAGATTGGTGGCGGCGAAATCGCGCCCGAAGGTGGTGATGGTGATCTTCTTCTGCGCGCGCGGCGCATAGGATTTCACGCTGGCGCGGAAGGCGCGAATGGCTTCGATGCCATAGAGGATTTCCGTGATGCCATAACGCACCACGCGCGGATCATCCCAGAAGGAAACATCCAGCACCGCGCTGTCATTGGAAGCGATGGCGGCTTCGTAACGGTCAAACACCGCGCGGACTTCGGCGATGATGTCGGGATTATTGATTTCCATGGCGCTGCCCCTGTGACCTGCGGGGCAATCATGGCGCAGAAGCAGGGAATGGGCCAGCGGGTTACCAGTCAAAATAAAAATGGCGACCCGAAGGCCGCCATTTTTTGATGATGCGATGCGCTGCTTCAGCCAGCCGCCGCCAAGGCACGCTTGGCCATCACACCCACCAGATGCGCGCGGTATTCGGCGCTGCCATGGATATCGCTATTCATGCCATCGGCGGACTGGCTGACACCGGCCAGCGCATTGGCGGACCAATTACCCGCAAGCGCCTTTTCCATATCCGCCTGACGGAACACGCAAGGCCCGGCGCCATTCACGGCAACCCGCACACCGCCCGCGCCCTTGGAGATGAAAACACCCGCCATGACATAGCGGCTGGCCGGGTTCTTCATCTTAGCGTAGCCGGCCTTCTCCGGGATTGGGAATTCAACGGCCACCAGGATTTCATCCGCTTCCAGCGCGGTGGTGAACATGCCCTGGAAGAAATCATCCGCCGCGATCTTGCGCTTATTGGTGTGGATGGTCGCACCAAGGCCGAGCACCGCCGCCGGATAATCCGCCGCCGGGTCGTTATTGGAAACGGAGCCACCAATCGTGCCGCGATTGCGCACCTGCACATCGCCGATATGCGAAGCAAGATAGGCGAGCGCCGGAATGGCTGCCTTCACTTCCGCGCTATTGGCCACTTCCACATGCCGTGTCAGCGCGCCAATGATGATGGCATTGCCTTCACGGCGAATGCCCTTCATTTCCGCAATACCGGAAAGATCCACCAGCGCGGTAGGCTTATTAAGGCGATGCTTCAGCGCTGGGATCAGCGTATGCCCGCCGGAAACCGCCTTGGCATCCGGATCAGCCAGCAGCTTCGCGGCATCGGCCAGGCTGGTGGGCTTGTGATAGGCGAAATCATACATGGATGTGGTCCTTTATTCTGCCGCCGCGCGGCGGCCGCTATTGATGATCTGCCAGAGTTTCGCCGGGGTTGCCGGCATTTCGACATGGTTCACGCCATAGTCGGAAAGCGCATCCACCACCGCATTGATCACGGCGGGCGGAGAGCCAATGGCGCCCACTTCCCCGCAGCCCTTCACCCCAAGCGGGTTATGGGTGCAAAGCGTGGTATGGGTTGCGACCGAAACGGGCGGCAAATCATCCGCCCGTGGCATGGTGTAATCCATCATGGAACCGGAAAGCAGTTGGCCTTCCGCATCATAAACACAGGTTTCCAGCAGCGCCTGGCCAATCCCCTGCGCCACACCGCCCTGCACCTGGCCTTCCACGATCATGGGGTTGATTACGCGGCCCACATCATCCACGGCGGTGAAATTGATCACCGATGTGCGGCCCGTCTCCGGATCAATTTCCACTTCCGCGATATGGCAGCCACCCGGATAGGTGAAGTTCTTCGGGTCATAGAAAGCGGTTTCTTCCAGGCCCGGTTCCAATTCCTCGATCGGGTAATTGTGGGGCACGTAAGCCGCGACGCTGATATCCACCAACGCCTTGGTCTTATCCGTGCCGGCCACGCGGAAGGTGCCACGGTCGAATTCAATATCGTCAACCGAGGCTTCCATCAGATGCGCCGCGATGCGCTTGCCCTTGGCGATGATCTTATCCATCGCCTTCATCATCGCGCTGCCGCCAACCGCCAAGCTACGGGATCCATAAGTCCCCATGCCAAAGGGCACCTTGGCAGTATCGCCATGCACGATATCAACCTGCGCCACCGGCACGCCAAGCTTATCGGCGACCAATTGCGCGAAGGTGGTTTCGTGCCCCTGGCCATGGCTATGGGCACCAGTCAGCACCGTCACGCTGCCTGTCGGATGCACGCGAATAGTGCCCACTTCATAAAGCCCCGCACGCGCGCCAAGGCTACCCACCACGGCGGAAGGCGCGATGCCGCAGGCTTCCAGATAGGTGGAACAACCAATGCCGCGCAGCTTGCCGCGCTTGGCCGCTTCCGCACGCCGTGCCGGGAAGCCGGCCCAATCGGCTGACGCCATCGCCTGTTCAAGGGTCGCGTGGTAATTGCCGCTGTCATATTGCAGCGCGACCGGCGTTTGATAGGGGAATTGATCCGGCTGGATGAAGTTCCGCCGACGCAGCTCCACCCGGTCAATGCCGG
This sequence comes from Pseudomonadota bacterium, assembly GCA_041174145.1. Taxonomy (GTDB): domain Bacteria; phylum Pseudomonadota; class Alphaproteobacteria; order Acetobacterales; family Acetobacteraceae; genus Neoroseomonas. Next base: position 12,913 of record JBEDHL010000051.1, on the reverse strand, counting down.
TTTGCTTCGCCGCCACATCCATCAGGCGTTCCAGCAGGAAGGTCGCTTCCGGGCGGCCCGCACCGCGATAGGCATCCACCGGCACGGTATTGGTGAAAACCGCCTTCACTTCGCAATAGATCACCGGCGTGGTGTACACGCCGGCAAGCAGCGTGGCGTAGAGATAAGTTGGCACGCAAGGCGCGAAGGTGGACAGATAGGCGCCCATATTGGCTTGCGTCGAAACACGCAGGCCCAGGATCTTGCCATTGGCATCCAGCGCCAATTCCGTATGGCTCACATGGTCGCGCCCATGGGCATCGGACATGAAGCTTTCGGTACGATCCGCAGTCCAGCGCACCGGGCGGCCCAGCTTGCCGGCAGACCAGGTGACAATGGCTTCTTCCGCATAGTGATAGATCTTGCTGCCGAAGCCACCACCCACGTCGGGCGCAATCACGCGCAGCTTCGATTCCGGCAGATGCAGCACATGGGCGCCCATCAGCAGGCGAATGACATGCGGGTTCTGGCTGGTGGTGGTGAGGGTATAATCGCCCGTGGTGCGATCAAACTCGCCAAGCGCGGAACGGGGTTCCATCGCATTCGGGATCAGGCGGTTATTCACCAGATCGAATTTCACCACATGGGCGGCGCCGGCAAAGGCTGCATCCACCACGGCCTTGTCGCCGATATGCCAATCATAGCAAAGATTGCCGGCAACACCTTCATGGATTTCGGCGGCACCGGGCTTCAACGCCGCTGCCATGGTGGCGGCGGCGGGAAGCACTTCATAATCAACGCTGATCGCTTCCGCGGCATCGCGCGCTTGCTGGCGCGTGGCGGCGATGGCAACCGCAACGGGGTCCCCCACATGGCGCACCTTGCCTTGCGCAAGGACGGGGTGCGGCGGTTCGGCCATGGGCGAACCATCCTTGTTGTGGATCTGCCAGCCGCAGGGCAGGCCACCCACATTATCCTTCGCCATATCGGCGCCGGTATAGATTTGCACCACACCGGGCATCGCCGCAGCAGCTGCGATATCGATGGATTTTATATTGGCATGGGCATGGGGGCTGCGCAGGATCCAGGCATACAATTGGCCGGGCTTTTCCGCATCATCCGTATAGGCGCCGCGGCCCTGGATGAAGCGGAAATCTTCCTTGCGGCGGACGCTGGCGCCGATGCCTTCAAACGGTGTTACCACGTTCATTTGTGTCGCCTCCCATCAGGCTGATTGTTGTGCTGCGGCGGTTCTTGTGCCGCATTGGGGGGGCTTGCGCCCCCTGCCCCATTTAGTCGGCGGCGCGCGCCATTTCCTTACGCTTGCCTTGCATCACTTCCGCCGCGGCTGCGATGGCCTTCACGATATTGTGATAGCCGGTGCAGCGGCAGAGATTACCTTCCAGCCCTTCGCGGATTTGCTGTTCCGTGATGCCGTTCGGGTGCTTGTTCACCAGATCAATCGCGCTCATCACCATGCCTGGCGTGCAGAAGCCGCATTGCAGCGCGTGGTATTCGCGGAAGGCTTCCTGCATCACATGCAGCGTGCCATCAGCCGCCGCCAAGCCTTCAATAGTGGTGACATTCGCGCCATTGCACATCACAGCAAGCGTGGTGCAGGACTTCACGCTTTCGCCGTTCACATGCACCACGCAGGCGCCGCATTGGCTGGTATCGCAGCCGACATGCGTGCCGGTCATGCGCAGCTTTTCGCGCAGCAGCTCCACCAGAAGTGTGCGACCTTCAACCTCGGCAGTATGGGTTTGACCATTCACGGTCAGTGTCACCTGCGGCATAGCGCGTCTCCCAATCCATGTTTCTTCCCGGCTTAGGGGCCGGGGGCGTTTCAAACCTTAGCCTCGCCTTCCCGGCGGGGCTTCGTCAAGCTTTTCGAGAAGAAATCATGCCCGGAGAGGGACCCTCCGGGCAAGGGGCTGAAGCAAACTTCAGTGTTTGGCGATCAGCGCCGCGCCCTTGGCCCCGGCCAGGGGGTTTTCCGCCGCCGGGCGGTCATGCAAATGGCAGGCAGACCAATGCCCAGCCTCGGTCTGGCGGAGCGCGGGTTCATCCTGGCGGCAACGGTCAAACGCATAGGGGCAGCGGGTATGAAAGCGGCAGCCCTTGGGTGGGTTGATCGGGCTTGGCACATCGCCCTTCAGGATGATGCGTTCGCGCTGCGCGCCGGGTTCCGGCACCGGCACGGCGGAAAGCAGCGCTTCCGTATAGGGGTGCTTCGGCGCGGCAAACAATTCCCGCTTCGGCGCCACTTCCACGATCTTCCCGAGATACATGACCGCCACGCGATGCGTCATGTGTTCCACAATCGCCAAATCATGGCTGATGAACAGCAGCGCGAGGCCCAGATCCTTCTGCAAATCCTGCAAAAGGTTCACAATCTGTGCCTTCACGGACACATCGAGCGCCGAGACCGCCTCATCGCAAATGATCAGATCGGGTTCGGCGGCGAGTGCGCGGGCAATGCCGATGCGCTGGCGCTGCCCGCCGGAGAATTCATGCGGCCAGCGGCCCACGGCATCACGCGGAAGGCGCACGCGATCCATCAGATCGCCGACACGCTTTTCCAGATCCGCGCTATCCTTGGCCAGGCCGAAATTGCGGATCGGTTCGGCCAGAATGTCGCGCACCCGCATGCGCGGATTGAGCGAGGAGAAAGGATCCTGAAACACCACCTGCATGCGCCGACGCATGGGGCGAAGCGTGGCCGCCGGCATATCATCAATGCGCGTGCCATCCAGCGTCACTTGCCCGCCGGTAATGTCGAACAGGCGCAGAATGGCCTTGCCCACGGTGGATTTGCCGCAGCCGGATTCACCGACCAGCGACAGGGTTTCCCCCTTGGCGATGGAAAATGAAATTCCATCCACGGCATAGACATGGCCCGTAACGCCGCCGAGGAAGCCGGCGCGGATCGGGAAGTGTTTCTTGAGGTCATTGACCTCGAGCAGAGGCGTGCTCATGCCGCGGCGGCCTCCTTGAGCGCGTAGTGACAGGCGACGATGTGACCGGGGGCCTTTTCTTCCAGGCCCGGCGCGACGCTCCGGCAAAGATCGGTGGCATAGGCGCAGCGGCTGGCAAAGACGCAGCCTTGCAGCTTCTGCTTCAAGCTTGGCACCAGGCCGGGGATTTCCTGCAAGCGCGTTTCCGTGCCGTCCAGTGAAGACCCAAGCTTCGGCACGGAACCGAGCAAGCCCTGCGTATAGGGGTGACGCGGGTTTCGGAACAAAGGCCCAACCTTGGCTTCTTCCACCTTGCGCCCGGCATACATCACCACCACGCGTTCAGCCACTTCGGCCACCACGCCAAGATCATGCGTGATCAGCACAATGGCGGCGCCGACGCGGTGTTTCAAGTCGCGCATCAGGTCAAGGATTTGCGCCTGAATGGTCACATCAAGCGCCGTGGTCGGTTCATCGGCGATCAACAGCTTCGGGTTGCAGGCCAAGGCGATTGCGATCATCACGCGCTGGCGCATGCCGCCCGAAAGCTGGTGCGGATATTCCTTCACGCGGCGTTCCGGTTCCGGAATGCCGACCAGCTTAAGCATTTCAACCGCCCGCGCTTCCGCTGCCTGCGCTGACATGCCCTGGTGCAGGCGAAGCGTTTCCCCGATCTGGCGTCCCACCGTCAGCACCGGGTTCAGGGAGGTCATGGGTTCCTGGAAGATCATGCTGATCTCATTGCCGCGAATGTCGCGCATTTCGGCTTCTGAGAGATCAAGCAGGTTCTTGCCATTGAAGCGGATGGCGCCAGCCAGCTTGCCGGGCGGTTCCGGGATCAGGCGCAGGATAGACATGGCGGTGACGGATTTGCCGCAACCGCTTTCGCCCACCACCGCAAGCGTCTCACCGGCTTCAACATGAAAGGAAACGCCATCCACCGCGCGATTAATGCCATCGGGCGTGCGGAAATGGGTTTGCAGATTATCAATTTCGAGCAGCGCCATGGTTCAGAGCCTTTTCGCCATGCGCGGGTCCAGCGCATCACGCAGACCATCGCCCAGCAGATTGACCGCCAGCACGGTGATGGACAGGAAGATGGCCGGGAAGAAGACGATATAGGGCTTAACCTGCCAAAGCGCGCGGCCTTCGGCCATGATATTGCCCCAGGATGGAATGATGGGCGGCGTACCGGCGCCGATGAAGGACAGGATGCTTTCCACAATCATCGCGGATGCACAGATATAGGTAGCCTGCACCGTAATCGGCGCCAGCGTATTCGGCAGGATATGGCGCCAGATGATCACCGGCGTGCGCGTGCCGGCCGCCACCGCAGCATCCACATAAGGCTGTTCACGCAAGGAAAGCACGACGCCGCGTACAAGGCGAGAGACGCGCGGGATTTCCGCAATGGTGATGGCAATAATCACATTCTGCACCGAACCGCGCGTAAGCGCCATCAGCGCAATCGCCAGCAGAATGGGCGGGATGGACATCATGCCATCCATGATCCGCATGATGATGCTATCGGCCCAACGGACGAAGCCCGAAATCATGCCGATGGTAAGGCCAATGATGGAAGCAAGCACGGCAACCGAAAAGCCGACCAGCAGCGAAACCCGCGCGCCATAAAGCACGCGCGAATAGATATCGCGGCCCAGCATATCCGTGCCGAACCAATACATCGCGGAAGGTTCACGGGTGCGCCGCGCAGGGGCAAGTGCGGTCGGGTCCACGGTGAACAGAAGCGGCGCGAAAATCGCCACAAGCACCATCAGCAGCACCAGCGAACCGCCAATCGCAATAGCGGGGTTGCGGCGCATGAAGCCGAAGAACCCCTTTCGAGGTTTCACCGGCGGCATGATGTCGGGCAGCGTTGGTGCCACGGCCACATTGGCCGCGGTAATGCCCTTGGGGTCGAGGACGGAAGCGGACATCAGTATCTGATCCTCGGGTCCAGAATGGTGTACAGCACGTCAATCATCAGATTGACCAGCACATAAACGAAGGAAAACAGCAGCACGACGCCCTGAATCACGGGATAATCGCGCCGCAAAATGGCATCCACCGTGAGCCGCCCAAGCCCCGGAATGGCAAAGACGCTTTCCGTTACCACCGCACCGCCAATCAGCAGCGCGATGCCGATACCGATCACGGTTACGATCGGCACGGAAGCGTTCTTAAGCGCATGCAAAAATAGGATGCTGCGCTGCCCTGCGCCTTTGGCGCGCGCGGTGCGGATATAATCCTGTTGCAGCACTTCCAGCATGGTCGCGCGGGTGATGCGCGCGATCAAGGCGATATAAACCGTACCAAGCGCAATGGCAGGCAGGACCAGGTTCTGGAACCAAGGACCGAAGCCCTGCTTGATTGGCGTATAGCCCTGCACCGGCACCCAATCGAGTTCCAGCGCGAAGACATAAGCCAGCACATAGCCCACCACGAAGACCGGAACGGAAAAGCCGAGCACCGCGAAACCCATCACGGTGCGGTCAATGACGGTGCCCTGCTTCCAGGCGGCGATCACCCCCATGGGGATGGCCACCGAAACCGCCAGGATCAGCGTAATGATCATAAGCGACAGCGTGGGTTCAATACGCTGCTGGATCATGGTGGAAACCGGCAGATTGGTGAAAATCGAAACGCCGAGATCACCCTGAAGAATACGCCAGACCCATTCCCCGAACCGGATCAAAAAGGGCCGGTCGAGGCCAAGGCTGGCGCGGATGCGTTCCACATCTTCAGGCGTTGCCTGATCGCCCGCAATTACCGCCGCCGGGTCACCGGGGGCGACATAAAGAAGACTGAAGACAAACAGCGCGACGAAGGCCATCACCGGAATGGTGGCCAAGACGCGTCGGACAATATAGGCAAACATGATCCCGGCAATCTTTCTTGATTAGGACTTGCTGACGCCCCAGAAGAAGGGGAGCGGCCCCTTGGTGATGCCGGAGACATTGGCCCGCCAAGCCTGATACTGAAGGAAGAAGCCGGTTGGCGCGTAAACCACGTTTTCAATCGCCGCGCGGTTCAAGCGGGCAATCACCGCCTTTTCTTCATCCAGGTTCTTGGCTTCGAACCAATTATTCACTTCGGTTTCCACCGCAGGCACATTCGGCCAGCCGAACCAGGCACCATCACCATTGGCACGGATGGCGATATAAACCGCCGGATTGATGCAATCCGCGCCCGCATGCCAGGAATGGAACATGCCCCAGCCGCCTTGACCAACCGGGTTCTTCATGGCGCGGCGCTGGCCCGTGGTGCCCCAATCGGTCGCGACGAAATCCACATTGAAGCCAATGCGCTTCAGAAGATCAGCGGTCACATCACCCATATTCTTCGTGATGGGCTGATCCTGCGCGATGATGCAAGGAACCGGCGTGCCATCATAGCCGCTTTCGGCCAGAAGGCGCTTCGCCAATTCCATATTGCGCGGCCCCTTCAGGATATCGCCGCCTTCTTCCGTATAAAGCGGAGTGCCCGGGGTGAAGTAGCCAGGAATGGGCTTCCACAGCGCATTGTCGTTGCCGACCAGCGCGCGCATATAATCTTCCTGATTCATCGCCGCCATCACCGCCTGACGCGCCTTCAGGTTGTTGAAGGGCTTGGTCAGGTGGTTCATGCGGAAGGTGCCGATATTGCCCAGCGGATCGGCGATATCCGCGCGCACATTGCGGTTGCGGCGCAGCAGCGGGATAAGATCGGTGATCGGGTTTTCCCACCAATCCACTTCACCATTTTGCAGCGCCGAAGCGGCGGTCGCGGGGTCCGGCATGATGATCCATTCGATCCGGTCCACACCCATGCGCTTACCGCCGGCAAGCCAGCTCGAAGCTTCCTGGCGCGGCTGGTAATCGGCAAAGCGTTCGAACACGGCGCGCGCACCCGGCACCCATTCATTGCGCACAAAGCGCATGGGGCCGGAACCGATATATTCACTGATCTGTTGGAAAGGATCGGTCTTCGCGATGCGTTCCGGCATGATGAAGGCCATCGGCGTGGAATTCTTGCCAAGGGCCACCAGCAGCTTCGGATAGGGGCGCTTCAGGATGATGCGGAAATTCCGGTCATCGACCGACACGATTTCTTCCAGAAGGGCCTTCACCATCAGCCCCATGGAATCGCGCGCCATCCAGCGCGTCAGGCTCGCGGCCACATCCTTGGAGGTAACGGCGGCGCCGTCATGGAATTTCAGGCCGGAACGCAGGCGGAAGCTCCAGGTCAGGCCATTGGCGCTGACTTCTTCGGATTCCACCATCTGGCGCTGCGGCTGCAGGTTTTCGTCAAAACCATAAAGCGTATCCCAGACCAGGGCGGCGGCGTTGCGCACCACATATTGCGTGCCCCAAATCGGGTCGAAATTTGCCAAATTGGCCTGCGGCACGAAGCGCAGCGTGCGGGCACCGGCCGGTTGCGCCAAGGCGGGGGCGGCGATGCTGCCACTGCCGGCCAGCGCGGCCACGCCGGCGGATGCCTTAAGGAAATTTCTGCGATCCATTTTCTGTCTCCCAATTCCTGTTCGCGGCAGCCCTGACTGCCCGGTTACACATCAGCCTGCCTTAGCATGCGGCAAACCCAGAGCACGGTGGCCCGAGTAGCCCGCTTCGGAGGCGCTGCAAATAGCCGTTTAACCTTTGCCGCGCCAGCCCGACCCTTTCGGGCGTAGCACGGGCCGTGCCAGCCCCGGTTCAGCCCTTGCCGATATTCCAAAACACCGTCGCCGGGGCGCGGAAGACGCCGGTGACATTGCTGCGCCAGGCGGATGGCTGCCAGTAGAAGCCAAGCGGAATGTAATAAATCTGCTCCATCGCCTTGGCGTTCAAAAGGCGCGCGATACGCTGGCTTTCCGCGGGATCGGCGCCCTTTTCCACCCATTCAGCGCGCAACGCCTCAATCTCAGGCACATTGGGCCAGCCGAACCAGGCGTTTTCGGCATTGGCGCGTAGGAACAAATGATAAACAGGCAGTGTCAGGCTTTGGCCTGAGGAGGTAGTATGAATAATGCTCCATCCGCCGCGCTCCACCGGCTCCTTGCTGGTGCGCCGTTGGACCAGCGTGCCCCAGTCAGCGGCGATCAATTCCAGATTCATGCCCAGGCGGCGAATAATATCCGCGGTCATGAGCGATAGCGCGTTGATCTGCGGGTAATCGCCCGGCGCAATCAGCACCACCTTTTCGCCGTTGTAGCCGGCAGCCCGCAGCGCTTCCCGTGCGCGTTCGATATTGCGGGTTTTGAGCACCTCACTGCCCTGTTCATTGGCAAGCGCGGTGCCGCAAGTGAAAACCCCCTCACATACGCCCCAGCCTGCTGGGTCGCTGCCCGCCACCGCAGTGAGGTAATCGCGCTGATCCACCGCCATGGCAACGGCGCGGCGAATGGCTGGGTTGTTGAAGGGCGGTTGCAGCGTATTGAAGCGGCAAACGCCGTAAGTGCCATCCAATAGTCGCTGTTCCACCGTGATACCGCGGGACCGGCGCAGTTGTGGCAGCAGATCGTGCAGCGGATATTCCCAGTAATCCTGTTCGCCCGTCACCATGGCATTGCCGCTGGTGGCGGGGTCCGTGATGATGGTCCATTCCACGCGGTCTATCTTCGGCACGCGCCCACCGGCCAGCCCATCCACGGCTTCATTACGCGCGACGTACCGTTCATTCCGCGCCCAGGATGCGCGCTGGCCTGGGTTCCATTCATCACGCAGGAAACGGAAGGGGCCGCTGCCGATGGTTTCGCGAATTTGCTGGAAGGCATCGGTGCTGGCGATGCGTTCGGGCATAATGAAGCAGGGGAATTGCGTCTGTCCCAGCGCCATGATCAGCAAGGGCGTCGGCTTGTGAAAGCGGAAGCGAAAGCGCTTGTCATCCAAGGCTTCCAGCGCCGCCACATTGGGCCAAAGCACCTGCGTGAAAGGATCGCGCCGCGCCCAGCGATTGATGGAAGCGACACAATCCTTGGCCAGCACCTTCTCCCCATCATGGAACATCAGCCCATCACGCAGGGTGAAGGTCAGGGTCAAGCCATCCTGGGAAGTCTCCCAGCCTTCGGCCATTTGCGGTTTGATCTCGCCCTTGGCGTTTTCCGCGCAAAGCTGGTCATAGATCATGAAGGCGTTGTTGCGCGTGACAACGGCAGTGGTCCAAACCGGGTCAAGGCTGGTCAAATTCGCCTGCGGAATAACGCGGAGTGTGCGCGCCGCCGCGCCTTGCGAATAAGCCGGCGCGGCAATGCCCGCCGTGGCCAGGCCGGCAGCGCCGGCCATGAAGCTTCTGCGTTCCATCTGCGTCTTCCTTTTCAGCTACGACGAATGCCCCAATAAAGCGCCAAGCCCGCCACGCGCCCGGTCAGGTTGGCGCGCAAGGCGGTCATTGATTTGTAGGAACCAAGCGGGATATAGGGCAGTTCATCCATCGCAACCGTCTGCATTTCCCGCGCAAGCGCCTGCTGCGCCGGTAAATCCGGCGCGTCAAACCAGGCATCGCGCAATTCCTCCAGCTTCGGCACATCCGGCCAGCCGAACCAGGCATTATTGCCATTGCCACGCAGCGGGAAATGCGCCGCCGGATCGGCGAAATCGAAGGAGGAGAAGGAGGTGAACAGCATGGACCAGCCGCCCTTGTCCAAAGGCTCACGCGAGGTTCGGCGCTGCACCGTGGTGCCCCAATCGCTGAGCACGATATCGGCATTAAAGCCAAGCCGGCGCACCAAATCCGCCCCGACCTGCGTGAGTGCCGCTGGCACCAGAATATCCGTCGGCCCAATGAGGCGCATTGGTTGGTTCGTGTAGCCCGCTTCGCGCATCAATTGCTTCGCGCGGTCCAGGCTGCGTGGGCCCATTAGCGGTGCCAACCCCGCATCATTGGCAAGCGGCGTGCCTGGCGTGAACATGCCAACGCCGGTGGTGTAAAGCGAAGCATCCGTGCCGACCGAAGCCTGCATGAAGTCCTGCTGGCTGATCGCGGGCAGCAAGGCCTGGCGCAAAGCCTTATTGTTGAAGGGGCCATGCAGGTGGTTGAAACGTAAAATGCCGGTCAGTGGCAGCGGGTCTATCGCTTCAATCGATACTTGCCGATTGCGGCGCAGAAGCTGCTGCACTTCCGGCGGAGGCTGTTCATACCAATCAATCTCACCGGTTTGCAGCGCTGCGGCGGCGGTCGCGGCATCCACGATGATATGCCATTCCACACGATCAAAATGCGCGATTTTCGGGCCTGCGGTCAGGCTTGTTGTCCCGGTTTGCACGGGTTGGTAATCGGCGAAGCGTTCATAAACCACAAGGCTGCCGGAATTGAATTCATTGGCCTTGAAGCGGAAGGGGCCGCTGCCCACCGCTTCGCGCACCTGCTGGAAGGCATCAGTCTTCGCCAGACGTTCTGGCATGATGAAGGCCGGGCTATTGGAAACCTGCGCCAGCGCGTGAAACAGCAGCGGGAAAGGCTTTTTCAGCCGAAAGCGCAGCCGCATGTCATCCACCACCTGGATGTCATCCGTGACCGTGGCCAGCTTCTGGCCAAAGGGGTTGCGCCGCATCCAGCGTTGCAGGCTTGGTACCACATCCTGCGCGCGCACCGGCTCCCCATCGTGGAATTTCAAACCGGGGCGGAGTGTGATGGTAACACTGCGCCCGCCATCATCGATGCTATGGCCGGCGGCCATTTGCGGATGGGGGCGGAATTGCGCATCCATGCCATAGAGCGTGTCAAACACCATATGGCCGAAATTGCGCGTGATATTGGCCGTGGTCCAAATCGGGTCGAGACTGGTGAGATTCGCCTGCGGCACCATCTTCAAGACGCGGTTTTGGGCTGGCTGCGAGATGGCAAAATTGGGCAGGCTTGCCCCCGCCGCCAATGCCGCACCTGCCTTGAAAACATCCCGACGCTGCATGAAAGCCTCCTATTCTTGTCTTGCCCGTATCAGACCCGCTTGCGCCACGCGCTGCAAGCGCTGTTTTGCGTTAGTAGGGCTTATGGCCGAAGCCCAAGGCCGGTTGCTGCGCGGTATCTATCCAGATTGCCTTGCTTTGCGTCAGTTCCGCCAAGACCTCCTGCCCGGAAGACCGCCCATGGCCGGAAGCGCCAAAGCCGCCAAAGGGCACGGAAACATGAATGGTGCGATAGCCATTCACCCAAAAGGTCCCTGCCCTGACCGCCGCCGCCACGCGATGCGCCCGGCCCAGATCCCGCGTCCAGACCGCGCCGGCCAGGCCAAAGGGCGTGGCATTGGCAAGGCTGATGGCTTCGGCCTCATCTTCGAAGGGGATGGCGGCGACGACGGGGCCGAAGATTTCCTCCCGCGCCGGTCGCGCCTCATTGGAAAGCCCGGCGAGCAAGGTGGGCGGCACCCAAAAGCCGCGTTCCGGCAGCGCGGCGGGCCGTTCCGCCGCCAGCACCGCAGCCCCTGAAGCCGCCCCCGCCGCGAGCAATTCCCGCACATGGGCGAATTGTCGCGCATTGGCGACCGGCCCCATTTCCGTCGCGGCATCCAAGGGATCGCCGAGCCGAATGCGGCGCTGCGCTTCCGCAAGTGCCGCAATGAAACGATCATGCAGGCTGCGCTGCACCAAAAGCCTTGAGCCTGCGACGCAGGACTGCCCGCTGCCCGCGTAAATCGCCTGCTGCGCGCCTTGGATGGCGGAGGCGAAATCAGCATCGTCAAAAACGATATTGGCACTTTTGCCGCCAAGTTCCAGCACGGTGGGCACGCCGCGCGCGGCAGCAGTTGCTGCAACGACGCGGCCCGCCGCCACACCACCCACGAAAACCACCTTGGCGATTTCTGGCGCGGCGAGCAGTGCCGCCCCTGTCCCCTGCCCTGGCCCGGCCAGCACCTGGAACAAGCCACGCGGCAGACCGGCCTGCTCCGCAATCAGCCCAAGCGCGAGTGATGTCAGTGGCGTAAATTCGGATGGCTTCAGCAGCACGGCATTGCCCGCCGCAAGGGCGGGAAAGACATTCCAGCCGGCGGTGAAAATCGGTGCATTCCAGGGCGTAATGGCCAGCACCACGCCAAGCGGCTCACGCTTCACCATAACAGTATGGCCGGAAGGCACGGGGATGATGCGGCCTTCAATTTTGTCGCACCAGCCGGCCCAGTATTCCGCCATTTCCGCAACACGCGCGACTTCTGCCCGCGCATCACGCAAGGGCTTGCCGGTTTGCGCGGATTCCAACCGCGCGAGACTTTCGGCGGCCTGCCGCAATAGCGGCGCAATGGCCCAAAGCCGGCGCCCGCGCTCCGCACCACTCAGCGCCTGCCATTCACGCTGGGCGCGCACCGCAACCCCCGCCGCTTGCGCCACCAGCCCAGCGCCGGCGCTGGCATATTCCAGCAACGCATCGCCCGTGGCGGGGTCTTGCAAGGTGATTTTTGCGCCATCGCCGGCGATGATCTCGCCATCCACCAGGCTGCCGACCCGCCCGCCGAGAAGTGTCGCGACTTCCTGTTCAATGATGCTTTTGGCGGCGAAAGATTTCATGGCTTGCCCCCTGCTGCGATGGCGGCTGACAGCCGATTGAAATCCGCCTCATCCGGCACGGCTTCGCGCCATTCGGTCCAAAGTGCTGCGGCGCGGCCAGTCGATTCAAGCGGTACGCCCAATTCGCGTGCCAATTCCAGCGCCAGCCCAACATCCTTCCTCATCAACCCGGCGCTAAAGCCGGAATCGAATGTGCCGGGGATGATCCAGCGCGGCCAATTCACCTCGGTCACCGCGGAACGGCCAGAGGCACCATTCAGCACGGGCAACAGCGCTTCGGGTGCCACCCCGGCGGCGGCGCCAAGGCGCAGCGCTTCCCCCGCCGTCACCAAATGGCTCGCGACCAGAAGGTTATTCACAAGCTTCGCGACCTGCCCCGCGCCGGATGGGCCGATATACAAAAGCCGGGCGGTCAGGTGTTGCAGGATGGGTGTCGCGCGTTCCAAGGCGGCGGCATCGCCACCCACCATCATGGCCATGCTGCCCGCCGCCGCCTTGGAA
>JBEDHL010000050.1:0-8403 GCA_041174145.1 Pseudomonadota bacterium | reverse complement strand
GCACCCCCGGCAGGCCGCGGATGGAAGGTGGCAGCTTGTCTGGGATGCGGAGTTCCGCGCGCCGCACCAGCAAATTTCCCGATATTTGGCTGGCGCCCAAAACCTCTCCGGTCAGTGCCATTTCCCCATCCAGCGTGGCGCTGCCAAGGTCTGAATTGACCGGCCGCGCACCATCGGCCTTGACGCGCAGATCAAAGGGCAGGCGGGGCGCGCCCAGATCGAGCGCGCCGGAAACGCCCAGGCTGCCGCCGCCTGGCGTGCGCGCGGCAAGGCGCGTCAGGTTCAGGCGCTGGCCTTCAGCCAGGATGGTTGCGGCGATATCGTTCAGGGTCACGCCATGCTGCAAATCACGGAAGCTGCCATTGGCGATATTCACCTGGCCGCCCAGGCGCGGTGCGGCCAGGCTGCCGGCCAATTGGATGTTGAGATTGGCGGTGCCACCAAGGCGCTGCGCCCCGGCGGCGAGTAAGGGCTGGGCCAGCGCGCCCAGATCAATCCGCCCGGTGATAGTGCCGGAAAGCGCCGCATCGGGCGTAAGCGTTGCCAACCGCGCATTGCCGGCAAGCCGCACGACATTGCCACCATTCAGCGCCAGCCGCGCTTCCGCCCCCGCCGCGTTGCCCGAAGCATTCACTGTCATGCGCAAAGGCGGCACGCCGCGCGCTGCCGGCATGGCGCTGGTAATGGCAGGGCTTTCCAGCCGCGCTTCGAATTTAGGTTCCGCGATTGAGCCCGTGATTTTTGCCTCACCGGAAAGTGTCCCGGCCAATTGCGCTTCCGGGACCGCGAGCGCCGCGAAGGGCGCGATGGGCAGGGCGCTGAGCGTGGCATGTAGCGCGATTTCAGCCTCGGTCCAGAAACCATCCAGCTTCAGCCTGGCGCCGCGATTGCCGGTCAGGCTGGTCTCCGCAAGGGTGATCCGGCCATCTTGCGCGAGGGTGATGCGCGTGGGTGCGGCCAGTTTCAATTGTTCAGCGCCTTGGGTCAGCGTTAATTCCTGAAGCGTCAAAAGGCGCGCTTCGGCGCTGCTGCTGAACGCCGCCGCGCCAGTAACCCGCACTTCGCCATAGCGCGCTGCAAGATTGGCGCGGGCGGCGTCCATCCCGCCGGTGAGATCGGCTTCGACTGAAACGGCGCGCCCATCCAAGGTGATATCGGGCGCGCTGAGCTTGGCATTGATGCGCTGCGCGCCATCGCGGCCGCGCCCTTCCGCTGCCAGCGTTAAGGCGCCGGTGATGTCATGGCCAAACACGCTAGCGAAGGGCGCAAGATCAGGAATATTGAGCGAAAGCGCGCCATCAAAAAGCGGCTTTTGCACATCCAGCAATCCGCTGCCCGAAAGCTGCGCCACGCCCCAGGCTGCTGTCAGTTTTTCCAGACGCAGCGCTGAGCCTTCCGGCACGCCGCGCAAATCCAGCGTCACCGGCAGCCCGGCATAGCTGGCATTGAGCCGCGCTTCGGCACGTGGGCGGCTCAGCGGTGTTTCCACCCGCAGCAGCAATTCGGGCGCCGCCAGTACTTCCGCGCCGCGTGTAATACTCTCCCCGCGCGCATGTAGGGTGACTGAGGGATCATGCCGCACGCCATGCAGATGGCCTTCCGCAGTGAGCGCGCCGGCAAGTTCCGGCACCAGCCGCGCCAATTCATTCAGGCGGAGCCCGAAGCGGAGATCAAGGTTTTCGCCAATATCGCCAATGGCGGTCACTTCACTGCCGTCGCCGGCGAGCTTCAGGCTTTCAATCCGCGCCGGTGCGCTGGCATTCAGGTGAAGCTTTGGGCTTGCGCCGAGTGCTGCGCTGAGTTCGGTGATGCTGCTCGTGAAGCCCTCAAGCCCCGCTTCCAAAGCAAGCTTTGGCGCTGCCAGCGCGCCATGCAGATCAAAGCGCGCGGTGGCGGCTTTGAAGCGAAGTTCTTCCGGCAATATGCCCGCGAGCATGGTGCTGGCGCCAAGCGTAATACTGCCTTGCAGCGCCATGTCTTCCTGCTTGGGATCAAGCCTGCCGGAAAGCACCAATTCGCCAAAGGGCGGGCATATCTTCACCTCACGAAAGCTGAGCAGTCCTGCCTGGTTGCGAGCCACATCAAGGATGAAGTCAAGCCTGCCCAAGGCTTGGGCCAAGGGCGTGGGGAGCAGCGGTGCAGCGGCGATATGCCCGGTGATGTGCGCGAAACCAGCGCTGCGCGCATCGGCGCCGATAGTGCCTGAAAGCGCTGCTTGGGCGGTGCTGCCAAGCCGCGCTTCGGCCTGCAGTGCAGCGCCGCTTGCCGGGCCTTCCAAGCGCAGCATGATCTGGGCGGGTTCTGCTGGCACACCAAGCGCGCTGGCCAGCACACCGCCCGGCGGTTCCGCCATTTCAAGGCGCGCGAAAAGCCGATCATTCTTCGGCGCAATATCAAGCTGCAACCTGGCATTGCCCGGCGCATCCAACCGCATCAGTGCTACTTCAGCGGCCAATTGCGCGTGGAGCAGTGATGCCTTGCCAGTCACGGAAAACCTGAAGGCCTGGCCCAAGACGCTTTCAGCCACGGTAATTTCGTCAAGTGCCAAATGGTCAAGACGGATCGCCAAGGGCAATTCCGGCAGGGATGGCAGCAGCGGCCCTTCTGAGGGTTCTGTTGTATTTTGCGGCAGGCGTGAAAGCGTGATTTGCGGCGCGCTGAGTGCATGCACATGGGCTTCGCGCCGCAGCAGCGCCCAGGCGTCAAAGCTGATTTTGGGCGCGGTGATATCCAGCCAGATACCGTCATGATCTCCAACCGTGATGCGTGCCGCGCTGATTTCATGCGGCAGCTTCACCACCAGATCCTGCACTGAAAGCCCAGGCACCATTCGCCCCGCAAGCCTGCCAAGCACTGCGGCCCCGCTGCCCCATTGCAGCCAGGCAAGCGCGCCACTCAGCAGCAGCATCAGGCAAAGCGGTGCGGCCAGCAGCAGGATCAGCAGGCGGCGTAATTGGCGCATGTCAAAATGCCTGCCCGAAGCCGATATAGATGCCATAGGATGGATCACCCTTTTGGCGTTCCAGCGGCAGGCCCACATCAAAACGCAGCGGGCCGATGGCGGTCAGGTAGCGCAGCCCAAGGCCAGTGCCCGCCCGTATTTGGCTGAAATCGGGCGTGGCTTCTTCACCCACACCGCCCGCATCCAGAAAGGCGGCGATGCCCCAGCTTTCGCCCAGCCTTTGCCGCAACTCAGCGCTGGCTTCGACCAGGCTCGCCCCGCCCAAGGGGCGGTTCAGCGCATCGCGTGGGCCGATGGATTGATAGGTATAGCCGCGCACGGAACCGCCACCGCCGGCGTAAAAGCGCTTATCGAGTGTGATTTCATCCCGCCCCGCGCCGGGCGCGCTGCCAATGGCGCCCCGCAGCGCCAGCACGCTGGCGCCATCACCGCTCATGTCGAAATAGCTGCTGCCAATCAACAGAAGGCGCGTGAAGTAATTGGCATCCAAAGCCGAATAATAAGGTGTGGCGCTGAGGGTAATGCGCTGGCCTTGGCGCGGATCAAGCGGGTTGGTGGTATTGTCGTATCGAAACGCGCCCATCACGCCAAAAAGTGTGAAGGCATTCATATTGCCATCACGCCCAATCCGGCCATTTTCGAAACTGGGTCCGCCGGACAGCGCCATGGTGTCTGACAGGCGATGTTCCAGCGTGAGGGATGCGATAACCGCATCGCGATCATAGGCAGGCAGTTTTTCGCTGACCGCACCAAATAAGGTCACGCTTTGCAGATCGCGGCCCAGAAATTCTGGCGTGCGCAGGCTGGCAAAGGCGCGATAGGTGGCGTTTTCAAGGCCGGTTTCACCAATCCGCGCAACTTCACCTTCCAGGCGCAGCTTCTCCGCACCGCCGAAAAGATTGCGATCTTCCCAATAGGCGCTGGCGGTCATGCCGTAATTTGTCTCGAACCCAAAACGCCCACCCACCGCATGACGCGGGCGTTCCTGCACCTGGAAATGCACGGGCAGGCGCCCGGCTTCATCCAGCGTGGGCGCTTCTGTCGCGCGGACAAAATTAAAGACGCCAAGCCCCATCAAGGCACGGCGCGCACGTTCCAGCCTTTCGGGCGAATAGGGCTGATCTTCCAGTCGCCTGCTGGCAAGCCGTTCCGATAGTGCCGGGTCGGTGCGCGCGGCACCCGCCACACTGGGCTGCCCGAAATTGGCTGGCGGGCCGGGCGCGACGCGCCAGGTGATGTCCATTGTCTTGGTGTCGTGATCCACCACCGCATCACGCGCGACGATGCTCGCCAAAGGATGCCCAGCGCGGCGGAGCGCGCGCAGCAAACCTTCCTCGGCGGCCAGAATATCGGCGGGGCGGGCAGGGTCCCCTTCGGCCAGGCGAAGCTTGGCGGCGGCCCGTTCCAGCAGCGCATCCTCCCGGGCCGGTTCGGCCAGCATCAGGATTTGGCCGATTCGGTATCTGGGGCCGGGATCAAGGATGATGGCGACCGGTAGCGGCGCTTCGGGGGCTGATGGGGTGGCGCTTGCTGCCGGCAAGGTCACATCCTGCCCGGCAATCTCGACCCGCGCCGCGCCGCCCCAAAAGCCTTCAGATTGGAGCGCTTCCCGCAATCGGGGCAGATCAGCCCGCGCGCGGGCGAGCAGGCCATAGGCATCTGTTGGCGCTGTTTCCTGCAATTTTATCAATTGGGAAACGGCTTCGATGGCAGAAAACAGGCGCCTATCCTCCTGTGGCGTGACCTCTACGCGATAGGGGGTGCTGGGCGGTTCTTGCGCTGGCAGCGGATTTGCCAGGAAGATGCACGTGCATAGGAATAGCCAAGGCAACCACCCCCGGTTGGTGGTGCCCTTGTTTTGGGAAGGGTAGACTAGGTTCATCATGATTGACGATTTGCAAGCTACCCTAACATCCTGGCGGCGCCACCTGCACGCCAATCCTGGCCGGACCCTGCAGGAAGGGCCGACTGCGGCCTTTGTCGTGCAAAAGCTGCGGGAGATGGGCATCACCGAAATCACCGATAATTTCGGCGGCCATGGCGTGGTGGCGACCATTCGCCGCGCCGGGGGCAATCGCTCGGTCGGGTTGCGCGGCGATATGGATGCGCTGCCCATTCAGGAACAGGCGGATGACCTGCCCTGGAAATCAACCGTGCCGGGCGTGATGCATGCCTGCGGGCATGATGGCCACACCACGGCGCTTCTGGGTGCCGCGCGCCTGCTGCTGGATGATAAAAGCTGGATGGGCACGGTGCATCTGGTGTTCCAGCCGGCGGAAGAAGGCGGCGGCGGCGCGCGGGCGATGATCGCCGATGGGCTTTTCTCGCGCTTCCCGATGGACCGGATTTTCGGCTGGCATAACTGGCCCGGCCTCGCTGCCGGCACCATCGCCATTCATGACCGCGCGGTGATGGCCGCCGGTGCGCGGATTGAACTGATTTTCGATGGCCATGCCGGCCATGCCGCCCTGCCGCATCTGACGCGCGACCCGATGCTGGCCGCGGGACATGCCATTGTGGCGGCGCAATCCATCATCGCGCGCAGCGTGGACCCGCTGATGGGCGGCGTCGTCAGCCTGACCGTGATTGAAGGTGGCGAGGCTCAGAACCAAATCCCAAGCCGTGTCACCATTAAGGGCACCATGCGCTGGCTTGACGATGAAGCGGGCGATGCCATCAAGGAAGGCTTGCAGCGCATTACCGATGGCGTTGCGGCTACCTGCGGCGTGAAGGGCACACTGACCATCAGCCCCGGCCTTGGCGTGACCGCCAATTCCCCGGCGGAACGCGACTTGGCCGCTGCCGCTGCCGCTGCCGTGACCGAAACGCGCCGCGATATGCGCCCAGCCATGACAGGTGAGGATTTCGCCTGGTTCCTGAAGGAAGTGCCTGGCGCATTCGTATGGATCGGCAATGGCCCCGCCGAGGAAGGGCGCGATTTGCACAATGCGCGCTATGATTTCAACGACGCGATCTTGCCGACCGCGTCGAAGTTTTTGACCGAAGTGGCGAAAAAAGCGCTGGCCGGGGCTTAACCCCCGCTGCGCCTAGCGCGCAAAGCCCGGCTGCTTTTCCACGAAGCGATTGGGCTTCAGGAAGATCGAAAGAAACAAAGCCCCTTCCGGCGCGCGTGCCACATGCGTATTGCCGGCCGGGCGCCACACGAATTCACCCGGGCCGCAGCGGCCTTCCGCATCTTCCAGATAGCCTTCCATGACATAGGTCTGTTCAATATCCGTATGTTCATGCAGCGGCACTTCCGCGCCGGGGGCCATGCGGAACAGGATGGTGGACATGCCACGCGCCTCATCCCGGCAGAGCAGCTTCATCTCAATCCCCGGAAATTCCGTCGCCTGCCATGGCATCTGCTCAGGCTTCAAATAATGCGAAGCGAGTTTCGGATCGCCCAATTGGCTTTGGATGCGCTGCTTCGTTGCTTCATCAATCATGGTGTCTCTCCCCTTTTTTGTTTCACGCGAAACGCGCCTTGAGCCATTCACCACCCTGCCGCGCGGCACGATCCGCCGCCGCCACATGGCCTAACGCGCGCAGAAAACCGTGGATGGTGCCGGGGAAGGTTTCTTCCGTCACCGCCACACCGGCGGCGCGGAGCTTATTCGCAAAAAGCCTGTTGTCATCGGCCAGCACATCAAGTTCCGCGATATGCACCAGCACAGGCGGCAGGCCGCGCAAATCAGCACGCAGCGGCGACGCGAAGGGCGTGACGCGATCCGCTTCCTTCGGCGCATAGCAGCGCCAATAGAAATCCATCTTCTCCCGCGTCAGGAAATGGCCAGTAGCGAAATTGGCGTAGCTTTGCGTCGCCATGGCGCAATCCATGACACCATAATTGATCAGCAAGCCGCGCAGCTTCAGGTCAGGATCAGTCTCTCGCAGCAAAAGCGCCGTGCCGACGGCGAGGTTCCCGCCCGCGGAATCGCCACCAAGGATAATGCGGCTGGTATCCAAGCCCCATTCCGCGCCCCGATTGGCCACCCAGCGCGTGACGGCGGCGCATTCTTCCAAGGCTTGCGGGAAAATCGCCTCCGGGCTCAGCGCGTAATCCACGCCAATCACGGCGCAGCCAGATGCGGCGGCATATTCGCGCATCAGCCGGTCATGCGTATCCACGCTGCCCCAAACCCAGCCGCCGCCATGCAGATAAACCAGCACGGGATGGCCCGTGCCCGCCGTTGGGCGATGAAAACGGCAGAGGATCCGCCGCCCACGCAGCGCCAGCCAGCGATCCTCACTTTCCGCCATCACCGCGCCCCCCTTGGCGAGCGGCAGGCTGAGCGCATCATTCAATTCCCGCGAATTATCCAGCGGCAATTCCAGCTTCACCGGGGGCTGCGCCGCGGCGCGCGCCTCCATCATTTCGGTGAAGCGCAGCATTTCGGGGTCCCAATTCTCGCGGGCCATGGCGTTTCCTTTCAGAGGGCCGGGCAGCATGCCGGCTTGCCGCATAATGGAGACGCTTGGGCCCTTGAGGGCAAGTGCCTGTTCAGGCGGGATGCGCTTCCGCGATCAAGATCCGCAGCCTTTGCGCGGCTGCCATGCCTTTGCGGGCGTTTTTCCAGCAGGCTTCAACAACGCGCTGGTGGATGCCAACCGCATCTTCGGCCGCCGTGATGGCGGCGATGCCAAGGCCCCAGGCAGGGTGGGTATCCACCGGGAAGGGGTTGGCAATGACATGGGCCCGATCGCGCGCGCGATAAATCATGGATTGGTTGCTTGGTTCAGGTTCCTGCAAGAGGCCAATTTGCACCCCAAGGGGCGCCTGTTCGATCTTGCTGGCCAAGCTTTCCGCTTCGGTGACGGCGGCGGCCCGGGCTTCGGCCCGGCCCCGTTCAGAAAGCGGCAGGCCCGCGCCAATGCCATCGGCCAATAGGCGCCGAATGGCCGCTTCCGAGAGGAGCGTTGTGATGCTGGGGCGGCGCTGCGCCAGGATAAGCCGCCGCTGGGCGAGGCTTGTCAGGCATTGTTCGGCCAAGCTGCGCGCCGCTGCCCGGTCCGGCGCCAGGCTGGCCGCTTCCAGCCATAGCCTGCGCAAAAGCTGATCAAAACCATCAGACGCCACCGGGAAACAAAGCGCGCCCCCAAGCTGGACCTGGCTATCCGCTTCTTCTTCAATCTGGCGTTGGCGTTCAAGAAAGGCATTGATGCGGGAAAAATAATCCACGCCGATCCCAAGCAGCGCCAGCGGTGAGACCTTCAGCATTTCCGCTAGGCGCCGGATAGTATCCAGCTTGATCACCTCGCCCTTTTCGTAGCGGTAGAGCGCAGCCCTGGAAATCCCGAGCCGCGCGGCGATTTCATCCGCTTTCAAGCCGGATTCCAGGCGATAGGTGCGGAGCTGCTGCCCGATTTCGTCGAACCTCATGTGGATTCCGTAGCTGTTGGCGGTGAGGCCGGTCGATTCGATTTATAAAACACAATTA
>JBEDHL010000049.1:0-7184 GCA_041174145.1 Pseudomonadota bacterium | reverse complement strand
CTTCACAGCCAGTCGGCCGGACCCGTTATGGGCAACTTCCGCCCCCAACTCCTCAAACACCGCCTCCACGGCCTTGGGGTCAATATTGGCGCTGACGGGGTGGGAAAAGATCGCGTGTAATACCTTGCGATGACGGTGGTTCATGATGCCCTGCCTTTGGGATGGGTTGGTAACGCCCCCATCCTGCAGCACCATCACGCCGATGCATTGATCATGATCAATCGCCAGCAGAGCCGGTTAGCTGGGTTTTGACGAGTTCCGCGAAATGTCCGCCCTGGGCGACCAATTCCTTGAAGCCGCCGCGTTCGGCAATCTGGCCACCGGCAAAGACCAGGATTTCATCTGCATCGCGCACGGTGGAAAGCCGATGGGCGATGATGAAAGTGGTCCGCCCGGCCATCAGCGCCGCTAAGGCCTTTTGCACCCGCGCTTCAGTGGCGGCATCCAGCGCACTTGTTGCTTCGTCCAAAATCAGCACCGGCGGGTCTTTCAGCAGCGCCCGCGCAATGGCCAAGCGCTGGCGCTGCCCGCCGGAAAGGGAACTGCCGCGTTCCCCGATCATGGTGTCATAGCCATGGGGCTGGCGCTGAATGAAATCATGCGCTTCGGCCAACCGGCAGGCATGTTCCAGTTCTTCCTGCGTCGCATTCGGGCGGCCCACCAGCAGGTTTTCGCGAATGGTGCGGTTGAACAGCATGCTTTCCTGGAACACCACGCCGATATTTCGCCTGAGGCTTTCCAGAGAAATATCGCGCAGATCATGGCCATCGAGCGTAACGCGCCCTTCCTTCGGGTCCCATAGCCGCTGCAATAACGCCATGGCGGT
The DNA here is from genome assembly GCA_041174145.1 of Pseudomonadota bacterium. Taxonomy (GTDB): domain Bacteria; phylum Pseudomonadota; class Alphaproteobacteria; order Acetobacterales; family Acetobacteraceae; genus Neoroseomonas. The sequence continues at coordinate 6,358 of JBEDHL010000049.1, read as the reverse complement.
GGATTTGCCCGCCCCAGTCGGCCCCACCAGCGCAATGGTCTTGCCTGGTGCTGCCGAAAAATTCACCTGGCTGAAAATCGGTGGCCCGCCGGGATAGGCAAAGGCCACATCTTCAAAAGCTACCTCGCCATTCGCGCGGGGAATATCCAGCGCATCCGGCTTTTCCGGCACTGTGGAACGCGCATCCAGCACCGCGAAAAGTTCCGATAGTGATGGCATCAGCAGCACCAACCGGGAAGCGAAGCCCACCGCGCCTTCCAGCTTGCCAATCAGCATGGTGGCGAAGCCCATGAAGGACACAATCTCCCCCACCGTTGCCTGCCCACGCAAATGCAACCAGGTGCCGAGCACAAAGATAAGAATGACGCAGATGGTGGAAGCGGCGGATGTCATCACCGCCACTACCGCCCACCAATTCAAGACTGGGAATTGATGCGCAATCACCTGGCGGATGATATCGCCGAATAGCCGCGCCTCGCTGGAAAGCCGCGTGAAGGATTGCACAACCACAACATTGGAAAGCGCATCCTGCGCATTGCCTGCAAGCTGGGTATGCAGCGATTCAACCTGACGCTGCGCGCTTTCGGTGCGGCGGATGACAAAGGCCGCAAGGCCGCCAAAAATCAGCACCAGCATAATAAGAAGCAGCCCAAGGCGCCAATTCAAAATCAGCGTCAGCGGTAGCAGCACAATGGCGGAAATGAAGGTTGTCAGATGTTCGCGGAAAAAGGACAGCCAAAGCCCAAACAGATTATCCGCGCCCACCAGCATGATTTTCATCAACCGGCCCGATTGCGTGTCTCCATGAAAGGACAGCGGCAGGGACAGCACATGCTGAAAATAATCATGCATGACCTTAAGCCGATTGCGATGCGCCATGCGGTCCGCGAACAGCGCCACTGTGACATTGGCGCCAATGCCCGAAAGCCCAACCGCGCCCCAAATAATTAACAGGGAAAGCGCTTCGGCCCACACCGCCGATTCCTGCATCCGGTCAGACCGCGCCAGAAGGTCAATCACCCGCCCAAAAAGAACTGGTTCCAGGAATTGCAGCCCTGCAATGGCAAGCGCGGCCAAGGCAAGCCCAATGGCCACGGCACGATCCGCCGCAAGCAGCCCAAGCACCCTCCCATAAAGCCGCAAAAATTCCATCTGCACCACAGCCCTTTCCGAAGGGGATCATAGGCGAGGAAAGCCCCGAAGCGAAACCGGGCCGACAAAGGTTGATCTAGCCGGGATCACAGGCCACCTTGATGCCCAAGCGAATAACCGGGAGGCTAGAACATATGATTACCCGCCGTAGCTTGGGCACCCTGGCGATTGGGGCCGGCTTGCCACTGCCCGCCCTGGCGCAGGGTCTCTCCGCCCGGCCCATCAGGCTCGTCATCCCCTTCACCCCCGCCGGGACCACGGATCTTGTTGGGCGCCTGACCGCCGAGCGCCTCGCGGCCCGGTTGGGCCAGCAGGTAGTCGTGGATAACCGGCCCGGCGCTTCGGGCAATGTCGGCGGGGAATTTGTCGCGCGATCAGAACCAGATGGCCACACGCTGCTGCTGACTACCATCGGCACAGGGGCGATCAATTTTGCCGTTTTCGGCAACCGCATGCCCTTCAAGCCGGAAGATTTGGCCGCGGTAGGCCTGATGTGCCGCGTGCCCAATGTGCTGATGGCGGCGAACCGCATGCCCATCCGCTCGCTCACTGATATGGTGCGCGAAGCCAAAGCCAAGCCCAGTGCGCTGAATTATGGCACCGCCGGCATCGCGACCTCCCCCCATGTGGTGATTGAGCAAATTCGCCTGGCGCAAGGCATTCAGATCACCCATGTGCCGTTCCGCGGTTCCGCCCCCATGCTGACCGAAATGGTGGCCGAGCGGATCGAATTGGGGATGGACAATATCCCCTCGGCGCTCACTTTCGTGCGGGAAGGGAAAATCCGCGCCATTGGCGTGACGGGTGCGGAGCGCAGCGCCGTTCTACCCGATGTGCCGACCATCGCAGAACAGGGCATGCCGGGATTCGAGGCCACCGCCTGGTTCGGCGTGCTGGCCCCCGCCGCCACGCCGGCGCCCATCATCGCACGCCTGGGCGCGGAATTGGACGCGATCGGCAAGGAAGCCGATTTCCGCGCCCGCATCGCGGCCTTTGGTGCCGATCCGCCGCGGCTGACACCCGATGGCGGTTCAACCCCGGAAAGCTTCGCCGCCTTTATGCGCACTGAGGTCGCCCGCTGGGCCGATGTAGTGCGCCAGGCCGATATTCGCGTGGAATGAGGAAAAGAACATGACGCATAAAACCACCTTGCTGGGACGCCGCATCATTCTGGCCGGTATTGCCGGCGCCTTGGCCGCGCCGGCCATTGCCCGCGCCCAGGCTTTCCCAACCCGCCCCTTGCGGCTGGTTGTTCCCTTCCCGCCTGCCGGCACCACAGATATTTCCGGCCGCATCCTGGCTGAACGCTTGGCTGCGCGGCTTGGCCAGCCGGTAATTGTGGAAAACCGCGCCGGCGCCACGGGTAATCTGGGCGCTGAAATGGTCGCGCGGTCGGAACCCGATGGCTATACCCTCGTGATGTGCACCATCTCCACGGCTGCGATTAATTATTCGCTCTGGGGTACGCGCATGACAATTAAGCCAGAGGATTTGGCGGCCGTTGGCCTCGCGATCCGGGTGCCAAATGTCATTTTTGTGCCGGCCAATTCGCCCTATCGCAGCGTGAGTGATCTGATCGCCGGCGCCAAGGCCAATCCAGGCAAGCTGAATTACGGCAGCAGCGGTTCTGGCGGCTCACCTCATATGACCATGGAAATGTTCAAGCTGCGCAGCGGCACCGATATCACCCATGTGCCCTTCCGCGGCGCTGGGCCGATGCTGGTGGAAGTGGTGGCAGGGCGGCTCGAATCCGGCTGCGACAATATGCCAAGTTGCATCGGGCATATCCGTGATGGGCGGCTCCGCGCCTTGGCGGTGACCAGCAATGTGCGGGCAGCCGCGCTGCCGGATGTACCAACCCTGGCCGAAGCGGGCATTCGTGATTTTGAAGCGACCGCTTGGTTCGGCGTGCAGGCGCCGTCGCGGGTGCCGCGCCCGATCATTGAAAGGCTGGGGGCTGAGATTGATGTGGTCACGCGCGACCCTGCCTATATCGCGCGCATCGCCGAATTGGGCGGCGCCCCGCCGGCGCTCACCCCTGCCGGGGGAACGAGCCCAGAAAGCTTTGATGCCTTCATCCGCAGCGAAATCACCAAATGGGCCGAAGTGGTGAAGGTTTCCGGCGCCACGGTGGATTGATGGGCTTTGGGGGGCGGCCAAGCTTGCGGTTTCCCCCGGCTTCTTCCTAGTCTGCTTTTTTCATCAGGGAGCAATTGAGATGAAGATCAGCAGACGTGGCCTTGGCCAGGGTATGGCCGCCGCCGCCGGTGGCTTGGCGCTTGGCGGCCTTGGCGCCGGCCCGGTTTATGCGCAGCGCAGCGCCAATACTTTGCGCGTCGCCTTCCGGGATGCTGTCCCCAATGTGGACCCTTATTTCAACAGCCAACGCACCGGGCTTATCGTTGCGCATCAGGTGATGGATGGGCTGGTTCATCGTGACCCGGACACTTTCCGCAATGTGCCTGCCTTGGCGACCGAATGGGCCTGGCAGGGCAATACGGCGATTGATTTCAAGATCAGGCCCGGCGTGAAGTTTCACGATGGTAGCGATTTTGGTGCCGATGATGTTGTTTATACGTTCAACACGATCACCGAATTGGGTGGCCGACTTTCCACGCCGGGCAATTATTCCTGGATCGAAGGCGCCGAAAAAATTGATGCCAATACGGTACGCCTGAAGATGAAGCGACCCACACCAGCGGCGCTTGATTACTTGGCGATGGTAACACCGATGTGGCCCAAGGCGTATCGCGAACGTGTGGGGCCGGAAGGCTATTCCCGTATGCCGATCAGCACCGGGCCTTATCGCTTCACCAAGGTCGATGTTTCCAATGGTGTCGAATATGAACGGTTCGATGGCTATTACCAGGGTGGCCCAAAAGGGCGCCCCGCCATCCAGAAGATCACGGCGCGTTATCTTTCGGATGCAGCGACGGAATTGACGGAACTTCTGGCACAGCGCGTCGATTGGATCTGGAACATGAACCCAGACAATATCGCCAATGTGAACCGAATGCCTTTCTTGCAAGCGATGCAGCAGGAAACCATGCGCGTCGGCTATCTTGGGATGGATGCTGCGGGGCGCAGCGGGGCAGGAAATCCGCTAACCAATGTGAAGGTGCGTCAAGCGATCTTCCATGCCATTGACCGCAAATCCATGGCCGACAAGCTGGTCACCGGTGGGTCACGCGTGCCGCAAGCGCCCTGCTTCCCGTCGCAATTCGGCTGCAATGGCGATGTCGCGGTGCAGTATGAATATAACCCGGCCAAGGCGCGGCAATTGCTTGCGGAAGCTGGTTTCCCGAATGGCTTTGACATTGAACTGACATCCTATGTCCAGCCACGGCAATGGTCTGAAGCGGTGCAGAATTATCTGCAGGCGGTCGGCATTCGCGCACGCCTAAACCTGATGCAGGTGGCGGCGCAAATCCAACGCTCACAACGCGGCGAATTGGCGCTGGGCATGGGCAGTTGGGGCAGCTATTCGATTAATGACGTCTCCGCCTTCCTGCCGCAATGGTTCGCTGGCGGCAATGAAGACTATGCGCGCGACCAGCAGGTGATTGATCTGGTGAATGAGGGTGGGAACTCGGCAGATGAGGCGGTGCGCAAGCGCGCCTATGATGCAGCGATCAAGCGTATCACGGAACAAGCCTATTTCGTGCCGCTGCACACTTACGTCAGCACCTATGCCTTCCAGAAGCAGTTGGACTTCAAGCCTTATGCGGATGAATTGCCGCGCTTCTATTTGGCGAAGTGGAAGTAAGCTGGATTTTCCAGGAAAAGCCCCGTCCGGTGACAGCCGGGCGGGATTTTGGGAGCATTTTCAAGCCAAAGGGATACACTTGGCGGCTCGGAAAAGGCGACCAACAAAAAGCCTAGAGCGTTTCCCTGTGCACGAAGTGAAGGAAACTGCTTTAGGCGCCCTTCAGCCAGCCAAATGGCACTCCACCAGGCCATCTTCCAATGTGGTGAGGCGCGGCGTTGTTCCGGCGCAAGGCGCGAAACAGGCCGGGCAGCGCGGATGAAAGCGGCAGCCTGAAGGGATATTGGCGGGGTCAGGCATGATATCGCCAAGTCCGACATCTGGCACGCCAAGCCCGGGTTCGGGGGTCAGCACAGAATCCAAAAGCGCGCGGGTATAGGGGTGGCGCGGATCGCGAAACAGCGCCTCACTCTCGCGCTTTTCCACAATGCGGCCCAGATACATGACGGCGACTTCACTCGCCACATGTTCCACGACAGCCAGATTATGGCTGATGAAAAGATAGGTCAGCCCCAAATCGCGGCGCAATTCCGCCAGCAGATTGAGGATTTGCGCTTGCACCGAAACATCCAAAGCGCTGGTCGGTTCATCGCAAACAACAATACGCGGGCGCAAGACCAAGGCGCGCGCAATCGCCACACGCTGGCGCTGGCCACCCGATAGTTGCGATGGAAAGCGCGTACCCTGTTCGGTGGAAAGCCCAACGCGTTCCAGGCTTTCGGCCACGCGCCGATCAATCTCGGCATTGTTCACATCACCCTGCGCCACCAAAGGCATGGCGATGATATCGCGCACACGCCGGCGCGGATTAAGCGACGAAAAGGGGTCCTGGAAAACCGGTTGGATCAGCCTGGCACGCGCGCGGCGATCCATGCCTTCCAGCCGCTTTCCATCCACCAGCACCTCACCAGCGCTGGGTTCCATCAGGCCAAGGATCATGCGCGCCAGTGTGGTCTTGCCGCAGCCGCTTTCGCCGACCACACCCAGCACACTGCCGGCGGGGACCGAGAAATTCACATCATCCACCGCGATCACCCGGCGAGGCGCTGCGAAAAGCCCCTGGCTCGCGCGGAATTCGCGCCTCAGGCCGCGTACTTCAATGGCAGGCACGCTCATAACGGCGCCCCTTCCGGAAGAATGCAGAGCGCCTCGTGCGCTGGGCCGACATTGCGGCGCGGGATATCGCTTGCACAGGCGACTTCAGCAAAGCCGCAACGATCACGAAAGGCGCAGCCGGTGAAGCCAGGCGGAATGCGCGGCACCACGCCGGGGATGGACCCCAGCGGTTCATCGCGCTTGACCTTGCCCGGCACTGGCACGCAAGACAGCAGGCCCCGAGTATAGGGATGGCGCGGCGCGCGGAATAATTCTGCCGTTGGCGCGCTTTCCACCACCTTGCCGGCATACATGACCGAAACGCGATCCGCGACGCGCCATCCC
>JBEDHL010000048.1:0-8008 GCA_041174145.1 Pseudomonadota bacterium | reverse complement strand
AATGGGCACGGCAGTGCGGGAAAGGAAGCCATCACCGAAAAGCGCGTATTTCGCGGCTTCTCGCACCAGGCGCCAGCCGCGCGCATTGTCATTGAAGGTGGCGTTGCGGGCGATGATTTCGAATTTCACGCGCGGCGAGTAATGATCGCGCAGATTCTCCCCAACGCCTTTCAGCGCATGCACCGGCGTAATGCCATGGGCGCTGAGCAAATCCGGCTGGCCAATGCCCGACAGTTCCAGCAGTTTCGGCGAATTGATGGCGCCGGAGCAGACAATCACCTCTCGCGCCGCGCGCGCTTCGCGGATTTCGCCATTGATGCTGTAGCGCACGCCAAGGCAGCGTCGGCCTTCCAGTATAAGATTTTGCGCAAGCGCGCCCTTTTCGATGGTGAGATTGGGCCTTCCCCGCGCCGGGTCCAGATAGGCGAAGGCGGTGCTTTGCCGCCGCCCCTTCGCGATGGTCACCTGCGACATGCCGATGCCTTCCTGCCGCACCCCGTTCAGATCCGTGTTATAGGGCAGTCCGATCTTGCCGGCGGCTTCGATCATTTTTTCAAGCAAGGGCACCTGATGGCGTGGCGTATCGGTGACACGCAAAGGGCCATCGCGGCCGCGCAGCGCGTCATCGCCGCCATCATAACGTTCCATGCGCTTGAAGACGGGCAAAATATCATCCCAACTCCAACCGCGATTACCCAGCTGCGCCCAGTGGTCATAATCCTGCGGCTGGCCGCGCATGAACACCATGCCATTGATGGAAGATGTGCCGCCCAGCATCTTGCCGCGCGGTACTTCAATGCGCCGCCCGCCTGAGCCCTCATCGGGTTCCGAGCTGAAGCACCAATTCACCGCGGGATTGCCGATCAATTTGGAAACGCCGGCCGGTATGCGGGACCAGAGAAAATCACTGCCTTCAGTGCCAGCTTCAAGCAGCAGCACCTTATACTGACCGCATTCGCTCAATCGTGCCGCGAGTGTACCGCCGGAGGAGCCGGCGCCAATAACAATGAAATCATGCATCGGGCTGGACATGCGCTGCTGGCTCCCTTGAACTTGCCTTCCCCCGCATGGACATGACGCTGCTGCGGGATAACACTTGAACACTAGGCTAGACATTCGGCACGTCCAAGGGGAACTATCCTGCCCCATGAGCGTGACGCTGCGTCATTGGATTGTGAGGGACTAGGACATGAAGGAACAGCTTGCCGTTTTTGGCATGGGTCAGATGGGCGCCAATATGGCGGCGCGCCTTACCGAAACAGGCTTTGATGTGCTGGGCTACGACATCAACCCAGCCCGCCGTCAGGAATTGGCGGAACGCCAAGTGGCCGTGGCGGATACGGTTGAAGCGGCGCTTGCCGGGCGAAAAATAGTGCTGACAAGCCTGCCCGACCCGGCCACCGCGCGCGCCGCTTGGCTTAACCCAGGCGGATTGATCGACAAGGCCGAACCAGGGTCATTGATCCTTGAACTTTCCACGCTTGATCCGGATACGATGCGTGAAATAGGCGCGGCGGCGGCGGCCAAGGGGCTTGCCGTGCTGGATTGCCCGGTGAGTGGCGGGCCGATGGAATCGCTGCGCGGCGAATTGGTGCTGATCGTCGGTGGCGATATGGCCGATATCAAACGCGCCGAGGAAGTGCTGCAAAGCCTTGGCCAATCCTGGTCCCACACCGGGCCGGTTGGCACCGCGAAGGCGGTCAAGCTTGTGAACAACATGATGTCCATGGGTAATGTCCTGATTGCCTGTGAGGCCTTTGCCTTGGGTGAAGCTGCCGGCGTCGCGCCAGACAAGCTTTATGAGGTGCTTTCCCAAAGCGGTGGGCGGTCCTTTCATTTCACCAAGCGCTTTCCGAAGGCGCTCAAGAATGATTTCGATCCCGGCTTCAAGATGGAACTTGGTGAGAAGGATCTCGCTTTGGCAATTGATTTCGGCCGGGCGCTCCGCCAGCCCACACCCGCAACGTCGATCGTGCGCGAATTGATGGCGACAGCCCTGGCAACTGGCTATCGCGGGCGGGATGTTGTGGCCTTGCTGGAAATGTTCAGGAGTTACTCGGCGAAATCCTGAATATGCCGATCGTCTTGGGGGCGTTGCAGCGTTTACCTTCAAGGTCATCCAGCAGCGCGGGCTTTCCCCCTGGCAGCGGGCATGAAGGATAAACCTTGTTCATGCCCGCTTTGCATTGATACTGATTGATAGGCTGCCCAAGGGTAGCCCAATCAACCCAACGGTCAGGCACCTGCTTGATCAAGCGTCAGCGAAATTCAGAAACCTTCAATCGCACCCAGGTGATGTTTCTCACCCCGGCACATCACACAGATAGCGCCGCAGATGATAGGGCTGCGACGCGAAGGCCGGACAGAAGGACGCCACCACAGGTTCCAATTTCTTATAGAGATCGTGGAATTCCGCATTGAGCGCTTCCAGCCTTTCGCGCGCGGCTTCCGCTTCAACGGCCAGGCGGTTCAGGTCAATCGTCAGAATGCGCCCATCACGCACCACAAAGCGACCACCAATCATCACATGCCGCACACTGGTACCATCTTCCGTGTGCACTAATTGATTGACTGTCCAGTGATGTGGAATCCAATTTACCGATGCGCGATCAAGAAAGACAATATCCGCCTTCATGCCTGGCGCGATGGCGCCAATATCTTTGAAACCCAAGGCGCGCGCGGAACCGCGCGTTGCCGCGTCATAGACTTCCTCAACACTCGCCCAGCGGCGCGGGTCGGGTGTCTGGACTTTGGATAACATCGACGCGTAGCGCATCGCTTCATACATATTCTGATTGTCAGAGCAATTTGCCCCATCCGTGCCAATGCCGACATTCACGCCAATGTCGCGCGCCTCACGGAACCGAAACATGCCATTGCCAAGCCGCATATTGCTGCCCGCATTATGGGCAAGTGACGCGCCCTGATCCCGCATGATCTTAAGATCATCATCATCCAGCCAAATGGCATGCGCGGCAGTGAAATCCGGCCCGATCAGGCCAAGATCATTCATGTGCTGCACTAATGTCTTGCCGTAGCGCCTGATTCCTGTCAGCGCCTGCACCTTGCTTTCACCGACATGGCTATGGATACCAACACCGAATTTGCGCGCCAGATCGCGACAGCCACACATGAAGGCATCGGAACAATGATGCGGGATGGTGGGTGCTACGGCTGCGCGAATATCCTTCCCGCTCCAGCGCCATCCGCCGATAATTTCATCCATGGCATTCAGCGTGTTTTCCCACGCCGGCAGGCGCAATTTTTCAACACGGGTTTGCAGCGCCTCTGGCAGGCTATCGTAGAGCCCTGGAACTGCCTCATAAACCGTGCGATCCGCCACCATGGGCGCAATCACGGCACGCATGCCAATTTCCGCATAGGCTTCCGCCACCGCATCCATGCCATCCTTGGTGGGCAAGGGCACTTCCGAATAAAGATCATAGGCCGCGGTGCAGCCCTTCAGAACCATTTCCGCCGCGATAATCTGGGCAGTAAGCTTCTTATCCTGCAGCGAACGGTTACCGCCGATCCAAGGGGCGGCGGCAAGCAGCAATTCAAGCGTCCATTTATCGCCTTGGCCACGCGCCAAGCCGCCATGGCCATGGGTATGCGCATTGATCAGGCCGGGGTGGATGATATGCCCGGTCGCGTCGATCAGCTTGGCGTCAGGGGGCGCCGAAATGCCAAGGCCCACCGCCTTGATCACCCCATCCTCAATCAGAACATCCGTTGCCTCCGCACGGCGCCTGGCGGGATCCGCCAGCAGAGCATTGCGGATAAGAATGAAGCCGGCTTCGATTTCAGCCATGGAAAACTCCGTTCAGCTAGCTGCAGGGCTGGCAGCTTCAACGCTGCTCGACCAGGGGAATAAAAGGCGTTCCGCAAGAGCGACCGCCTGAAAAAGCGCAATACCCATGATGGCAAGGACAACTACGGCACCGAAGGCAAGCGGCGTGCGGAAAAAAGCCATTGAAGTCTGGATCAGATAGCCAAGCCCGGCATCCGCCCCAACAAATTCGGCCACCACTGCGCCCACCACGGAAAGCGCCGCCGCCACCTTGAGCCCCCCAAACACGAATGGAATCGCGAAAGGCAATCTGATGCGTAGCAATTCCTGCATTCTGCCAGCGCGACAGGCACGCCCCAGTTCAAGCAATTCTGGAGGCACGGCAAGAAGCCCTGCAACGCTGCTGACCACAAGCGGGAAAAACGCAACCAGGAACGTAACGATAATGCGCGGCATTTCATTCGCCCCAAGTGCCACAATCAGAATAGGCGCCAGGGCCACTTTCGGTATTGATTGGGTTATTACCAAAAGCGGATAGATCGCCGCCGAAATGGTGGGGGAGGACGCAATCAGCATCGCCAAAGGCAGGCTGATAAGGACGGACGCAAGAAAGCCCATCATCACCGTACCCAAGGTCGCAAGGCTATGGCTCAGTAGGTTTGGCCAGACTGCAACACATGCCTTCCAGATGGCGCTTGGTGCCGGCAGAATGAATTCCCTGATCTGAAACACATGAACGCTGATTTCCCAGATAAGGAGAAGCGATATGGTTGCGATCCAGGCCGGCATGCTCGCGATCAGCCGGGCTTTGCGTTCAGGCCGCATTGGCTTCACGCCCCCGGAAGATCAGCGCGCGGATGCGTGCGGCAGAGCGTTGGAATTCTTCAGTCCCCTCTTGCTCAAAAGATCGAGGCCGTGGCAGCGCCACCTGCATGATATCCGCGATACGGCCAGGCCTGGGTGACATCACCACCACACGATCCGCCAATAAAACGGCTTCAGAAATGGAATGCGTAACAAAAATAACGGCCATTTGGCGCGCTGCCCAAAGCCGCAGAAGTTCCAGCGACATTTCTTCGCGTGTCAGGGCATCCAATGCGCCAAAGGGTTCATCCATCAGTAAAACGCGGGGTTCCTGCAACAAGGCACGGCATATGGCGACTCTCTGCTGCATGCCACCAGAAAGCTCGCGCGGGAGTTTGGTCTCAAACCCGGCAAGGCCCGCTGTAGCCAACAGGGCACGCGCCTTATCATTTGTTTCCGCATTCGCACGGTGCATCAGGCGGATTGGAAACGTAACATTCCGCAGCACATCCGCCCAAGGTAGAAGTGTGGCTGCCTGAAAGACCATGGCCGTATCGGTACGCGGTTCAGTGACAGGCACGCCATCCAATAACACTTGGCCAGAACTTGCCGCGACCAAACCAGCAACCAGCCGCAGTAATGTGGATTTACCGCAGCCAGAAGCGCCAACAATGGCCACAAATTCGCCAGCGGCAATGTCTAGCGATATGTCGCGCAATGCTTCCACGGCCGCACCATCTCGGCCGCGGAAGGTCTTATGTACGTTCTGAAGCCTGATCACGGAACGAAGCTGAGATCAATGGCTTGGCGATAATCCCAACTTGGCGATAGTTCGAGTGAATTCGCCACCTGCTGCCAGGTGAAATCCATCCGATCCGACGCTTGCCGCCCAAGCCCCGTCTGACGCTGATGATCATTGAACACATAGCCCATGGTGGCGCGCAAGGAGCCTTGGCAATCATCAAGTTCAACTTCTGGGTTGCGTTGCACATGCAGGCGGCAAGCCTGTTCCTGATTATCATTGGCCCAGGCAAGGGCGGATGCAGCGCCACGCAGGAAGCGCCGGACCAGATCAGGATTGCGCTGAATGACTTCATCCGTTGTCATCAGCGTGGTGGAATAGATAGCAAAGCCCGTTTCTACGAAGGGAAGAACAACAATTTCCTCTCCGGCACGGCGCGCTGCCTTGTTTTGATAATAATGGTGGATGGCAAAAAATGGCGCGGCTTCCACGCGCTTAGTGATCATCAGCGCCGCCATCGCCGAAGCATCGGTGTTTACCCACTGTATGCGATCGGGGTTGATGCCAACGCGGCGGGCCACTTCGGGGAAATAAAGCCGATGGCTATTGCCGGGCGTTATGGCGATACGCTTGCCATCCAATTGCTGAAAACTCGTGATGCCGGAAGATCGCAGCACAAACATGGAATGTGGCGAATGGGTATAGATCTGCATTATGCTACGCACCGGCGCATTTTGGCGCGCCCGCGCCGCCAAAACCGCGCTGATATCCGCAACGCCGAAAGGTGCTGCGCCTGCGGCAACTTTGCTCACAGTATCGCCTGAACCATAACCCCTGGTCAGCGAAAGCTCGATCCCTTGCTCACGCCAGGCACCACGCGCGGCACCTGAGTAATAAGCGGCATGTTCGCCCGTTGGAAGCCAATCCAACATAAGCAATGCGCGATCCTGCGCGCGCGCGGTCAAGGTGGTGAAATTAAGAAGCGCAAACACCAACCCCGCAATGGTTCTGATAACCATTCTCGGTCTCCTAGGTTTGAGTGGCTGACTGGCGCCTTCCTTAACTTCAGCCTAGAGCAGGGCCATAATGAGTGCAAGTAGCTGCGCAGCGCACATCTAATATACTACCTGACATCGCAAAATGATGAAGTTGATTTTAGCGTGCCATCTTCCTCGCCGGCCTCTCCAGCAAACCAATGCTTGTTCACGCGCGACATCTGCCATCGCAGCCTTGGCCTTGGCCTCGGCCTCGGCCTCGGCAAGCCAATAGGCCAATGGCGCAATCTTGCCTGTTGGTTTATTTTTGTTTCTAAACGATGGCCCACGCACAACCCATCTTTATCGGTGGCCTCTGTCTCAACGCGCGGTCGGAAGTCCGGAAATGCGGCGCGGGCCTTAGCAACTCTCTCTCTCTGCGGTTTTACCCCAGCATTTGCCTATAAGTATCAGCATATTGCCGCGCAATTTCATCAAGACTGAAATGCTCCAAAATTCGTCTACGCGCGCTTGCCCCAAGCGATTGACGAGACCCGGCCGATAGCTTCGCCATCGTCCCCCAAGCTTTCATTAAACAAGCGGGCTGACCAGATGGGATTACCAAGCCAGTATCGCCTATGATCGCAGCGGCCGCCCCCACATCGGTAGTGACGCATGGCGTACCACAGAGCATTGCCTCAGCCAAAACATTCGGGAAAGATTCGCCGCGTTTGGAAGTAAGGGTAGCGATATCCAATGCCCCCATAATATCCTGAATGTCAGGCCGGTGACCAAGCCATAAAATCTTGCCCTTGAGTGCCTGGGCTTTCTGGCTATGCGCCAAGGGAAAATTGGGTTCAGTACCCCTCCCCGCCAGGAGGAATTTAATGTTCGGCATCTCTGCCGAAATAGAAAGTGCCGCATCAAGGAAACTGTCGTGATCTTTCATGGCTGCCACGCGGGCAATCATGCCGATGAGTACAACATTTTCGGCAACCCCCCACTCCGCCCGAAGGGATTGGCGGCGGTACTCATTTGGCTGAAAGTGATCACCGCAGAAGCCGTTCGCAATCACCTTCTGGGCTTTAGGCTTAAAGCCAACTGAATGATGGTAGGCCAATGCAGAATCAGAATTAGCCAAAACCAAATTTGGCAACGGAGAAAGCGGCGCAAGTACCTTCAATAGGAATGCGGTGCGTCGTTTTTTCCATACAAATCGATATTGGAACAGCGCAGATTCCAGACAAAAGGACGGTTACCGGAAATCCAGTTGGCCATAAGTCCCAAAATATCTGAATGATACAGCCAAGTTTGGATAATATGCGGGTCATATTTTTTGATTTCTGCAGATAGCTTAAATATGCCGGCTGGAAGATCAAAAATAGATTTGATGCCAAGCGCCGTTACACCAACGCCGGCCGCAATGGCCTTTTGGCCAAGCGTGCCAATGTTACCAAGGGAGACCACACGACTTTTAACATCATGCTCCAGCAGTTTTGCAGTGAGGCGGGCCAGCATTCCCTCTGCGCCTGCAGCTATGCTGAAATCATTTATTACATGCAAAATGCGCAATTCATGTTGATTACTATTAGCCAAAAAATTCTCCGCGCGCGTTCATGTACATCATTCATCAGGGCATACGCCTGAAAAGGGCATGAGAATTTATGCGTAATGCAGTAATGCCCGCCAATCAAGCAC
>JBEDHL010000047.1:0-14747 GCA_041174145.1 Pseudomonadota bacterium | reverse complement strand
TGTGATTGTGGATGATGCGCGCATCGCCGCGGATATGATCGCGCTCGCTAGCCGCGTGCCGGGTTGGGTGATGGAATTGCCGGTGATTGCCGGCGATGAACCGCGCCAGGGCGCGCTGCTGATCCGCATTGATAGCCGCGATTCGGCGCTGACCTTGCAGGAATTGGATGCGCGTTTGGCAAGCATCGCAACACGCCGGGCAGAACTTGATGCGCGCATCACCATGGTGGATCGCCTGACCAGCAGTCAGGAAGATGCGACCCGCGCCAAGCTGGAAGCCGCCCGTGCTGCGCTTCCCGCCGCAGAGGCGGATCGGGTTTTTGCCGCCAGCGAATATGAACGCGCGAATATGCTGATTGGCACCGGCAGCGCCACGCGCCAGCGCCATGATCAAACCCGCGCTTTGCTGGAATCCGCAACGCAACGCGTGCTCGCCGTCGCCGCCGATATCCGCACCGCCGAAGCGCAGCTTGCCAATGCAGGTGCAGCGCGGGAGGAGATGGGCGTGCTCCGCCATCAGCGCGCTGCCTTGGAACCACAGGAACGTGAAATCTCCGCGCAGCGCCAACGTATTGCGATTGACATTGAAGACCGCACCATCCGCATGCCCTTTGATGGCGTGGTGGACCGCGTTTTTGTGGACCCCGGTGAATACGTCACGTCCGGCCAGCGCGTGATGCTGGTACATGACCCGCGCCGCGTGCGCGTGGAAGCCAATGTGAAGGAAACCGAGATTCGCTATTTCCGCCCAGGGCGGGAAGTGCGTGTGACGGTGGATGCTTTTCCGGGCCGTGTTTTCACTGGGCGCGTCGAACGCGTGGGCGCTGCTGCGACGAGTGAATTTGCGCTACTGCCAAGCCCGAACCCTTCCGGCAATTTCACCAAAATCACGCAGCGTCTGCCGGTGCGCATTGCGCTGGAAGATTTGCCCACAGGCGGCGCCTTGCGCCCGGGCATGATGGTGGTGGTGGAAACCCCCGCCCGTGAGTGAGGCCACCGCCGCCGCACCCCTTTCGCCCCGCGCATCCTGGGCGGGGCCGGAAATGGCGGTACTGGCGGCCCGGTTTGGCGATTCCTATCGCTGGATGGTGACGATCCCGGCGATGATCGGCACGATTGCGACGATTCTGTCTTCCACCATTTCCAACGTAGCTTTGCCCGAAATCATGGGCGCCTACGGTATGGGGCAGGACCACGCGCAGTTGGTTTCCACCGCGTTTCTGGCTTCCGTCACTGGCACCATGTTGCTGAATGGCTGGCTGGTGGATCGTTTTGGTTTTCGGCTGACCTATTCGGCCGCAATGCTGATTTTTGTCTTTGGGTCCTTGCTGTCGGGCTTTGCGCCGGAAGAAGGCATGCTGATTTTGGGCCGGGTGCTGCAAGGCGGCGCAGCCGGCATGGTGCAGCCCTTGGGCATGCAGATTATTTTCATGGTCTATCCGCCGGAAAAGCGTGGCTCCGCCATGGGGCTTTACGCTGTGGGCGTGGTTTTGGCACCGGCGCTTGGCCCCGCCTTTGGTGGATTACTGGTGGATGGATTTGGCTGGCGATCGGTTTTCTTCCTGGCCATTCCCTTTGCGCTGATTGGCTTGGCGCTTGGCCTGATTTTAATGCCGGGACCGGCCCGGGAAGGCGGCAAGCGACGCTTTGATGCACCGGGTTTTGTACTGTTGATCACAGCACTTTTCGCGCTGCTGACGGGGCTTTCCAGCGGGCAGCGCGAAGGCTGGCAATCCGATGCGGTGGTGACAGAGCTTTCCATCGCCGCCGCTGCCGCCATTGCCTTTGTCTGGTGGGAATTGCGCAGCCCGGCGGCCATGCTCAACCCGCGGCTTTTCACCGTGCGTGGCTTTGCCTGTTCGGCGCTGGTCGCGCTGGTATATGGCGCGACGCTGTTTGGTTCGGTTTATCTGCTGCCGTTGTTTGTGCAGACGGTGCAGGGCTATTCCGCCACACGCGCGGGGCTGGTGCTCATGCCGGCGGGGCTTGCGCTGTTGCTGGTATTCCCAATCGCCGGGCGTATTGCGGATAAAACCCAGCCCTGGTTGCCGATTGGCATTGGGTTGGTGCTGTTTGCCTATTCCACCTGGCTGATGGTGGATGTGGGCACGGATACGCCGTTTTGGACCTTGGCGATTTGGATTCTGATTGGCCGCATTGGCTTTGGCATTGCCATGCCCAGCATGAATGCCGGCGCGTTGAGATCCCTGCCGCCGCAATGGGTCGGTCAGGGTTCGGGGGCGATTAATTTCGCCCGGCAATTTGGCGGGGCGATGGGGGTGAATTTGCTGTCCATCTATCTGGAACGCCACACACAGCTTTACGCCCAGGCGCTGTCAGCAACACAGGAAGGCCGCGGCAATACCGCCGATTGGCTGCGCGATGCCGAACGGTTGCTGGCGCAGGAAGGCTTCGCGGATGGCATCCGCCAGGCTTTGGCGCAGGATTATCTGGGCCGCGTGGTGCTGACCCAGGCGAGCATGCTCGCCTTTCGGGATACCTTTACCGTGCTGGTGCTGATTTGCATCCTTGCGCTTGGCGTGGTGGCGGTGATGCGGGGCGCGACGCGGCCGGGCTGATCTTGCCGCTTGGGCGTGGCCGTTCCATCTTGCGGCCAATCTCCTGAAAGGAATGTCCCATGGAAGCGCCCGTACTTGTTGAAATTACTGATGACATCGCCCTGGTCACGTTGAACCGGCCCGAATCGCGCAATCCGCTGGATCCGGAAACCCAGGATGCCTTGATTGCCACTTTCATGAAGCTGGATGCGGAAGCCAAGGCGCGGGTCGCGATCTTGACCGGTGCGGGCAGTGCGTTTTGCGCCGGCGGCAATGTGCGCCGCATGGGCGAAGCGGCGAGTGGTTCAACAGAACGCACCCCCGCCCAGGCACGCGGCTATTACCGCCACGGCATTCAGCGCCTGCCGCGCATGTTCGAACAATTGGAAATCCCTGTGATTGCGGCGGTGAATGGCCCGGCCATGGGTGCGGGTTGTGACCTGGCCTGCATGTGTGATTTGCGCATTGCCGGCCAATCCGCGCGCTTCGCGGAAAGTTTTGTGAAGCTTGGCATCATTCCCGGCGATGGCGGCGCCTGGTTGCTGCCGCGCGTGGTGGGCTTTGCCAAGGCGGCGGAAATGTCGCTGACGGGTGATGCGCTCTCAGCCGATCAGGCGCTGGCTTATGGGCTGGTGTCTCAAGTAGTGCCGGATGCGGAATTGCTGGATGCGGCCCGCGCGCTGGCGCGGCGCATTGCCGCCAATCCGCCGCAGGCGGTGCGCATGGCACGGCGGCTATTGCGGGAGGCTTGGAACAACCGGCTTGATTCCGTGCTGGAAATGTCTTCCGCGATGCAGGCCGTGGCGCATACCACGGATGACCATAAGGAAGCGCTGGCGGCGATGCGTGAAAAGCGCAAGCCGACTTACAAGGGCGCCTGAGCCTTGTTCGCTCCGGGGCTGCTTTCCGGGCGGCGTGCGCTGATCACCGGTGGCGGCACCGGCTTGGGGCGCGCCATCGCGCGGCGCTATCTGCAACTGGGCGCGCGCATCGCGATATGCGGGCGTCGCTTGGCGGTTTTGGAAGAAACAGCGGCGGCCCTGCGCGCAGAAATCCCCTGCGCGGATATTGCCGTCCATGGCTGCGATGTTCGTGATCCCGCTGCCGTGGAAGCCATGCTCGACGCCGTCTTCGCTGAGGGCGCGCCCGATATTCTGGTGAATAATGCAGCGGCGAATTTTCTGGCGCAGACGCATCGGCTTTCCGCGCGTGCCTTGGATGCGGTGCTGGCCACCACACTGCATGGTGCGGCTTATTGCACCATGGGCGTTGGGCGGCGCTGGATTGAAGTGGGGCAACCCGGCGTGGTGCTGTCTATCCTGACGCTTTCCGCCTTACAGGGCGCCGCCTTCACCGTGCCATCCGCCATGGCCAAGGCCGGGGTTTTGGCCATGACACAAAGCCTGGCGGTGGAATGGGGCCGGCATGGCATCCGGCTTGTTGCCATCGCACCCGGCACCTTCCCAACCGAAGCGGCGGTGGCGCGGCTGCGCCCCGGCGGTTTGGATCACGGCGATGTGCCTTTGAACCGCGCTGGCAAGCATGAGGAGTTGACGGACCTTGCCGCCTATCTTGTTTCCGAAAATGCAGGCTACATCACCGGCGAATGCGTGGTGATTGATGGCGGGCGACGCTATCTGGGCGGCGCGCGGGCCGGCGTGCGTGAAATGCTCGGCTGGGATGATGCCGCCTGGGAAAAACAGCGCGAAAAGACACCAAAGAAATGACCGAAGCCTTCAGCGAAATTCTCTACAGCGTCGCGGACCGCGTGGCGACCATTACGCTAAATCGGCCAGAACGCATGAATGCCTGGTCCACGGTGATGGAAGCCGAAACCCGCGCTGCCTTCGCGCTAGCGGTGGCGGATGATGATGTGCGCGCCATTGTACTGACCGCAACCGGCAAGGGATTTTGTGTTGGCGCCGATGTTTCCGCCATTGCCACGCGTGGCGCGGAACGCCCGACCTATGCGGGCGTCACGCCCCCGCCCGGTGAAGAGCCTCCGAGTGAGGATTTCGCGCGGCGCTATTCCTATATGCTCAATATCGGCAAGCCGGTGATTGCGGGCATCAATGGCGCAGTGGCTGGGGTTGGTTTTTGCCTGACGCTATTTTGCGACCTGCGCTTCATGGCAGCGGGGACGAAGCTTTCCACTGCCTTTGCGCGTCGCGGCCTGGTCGCGGAACATGGCAGCGCTTGGATGTTGCCGCGCCTGATCGGGCCGATGAATGCCGCTGATCTTTTGCTTTCAGGGCGCAGCATCACCGCGGAAGAAGCCGCTGGCATGGGGCTGGTGCGCGTGCTGCCGCCGGATGGTTTCCACGCTGCCGTGCAGGCTTACGCAGCTGATTTGGCGAATAACTGCTCACCCCGTTCCATGCGCGTGATCAAGCGGCAAGTGACACTCGCCCCCTTCCAAACCCTATCAGAGGCGGTAGAACTGGCCGAGGTGGAACAAGATGCCACACGCGGCACGGAAGACCGCCGCGAAGGCGTCGCCGCATTTCTGGAAAAGCGCAAAACGAATTTTACGGGGCGCTAATCAGCAACCTGTTGGTCTTTTCCATCGCGGCCACCAGCGCCTGAAATTCCCGCGCAAAAACCTCCCGCGCTGTGCCATTCTGCGCCAGATCATCGCCAATTTCGCCAATGCTGCGCTTGCCATCAATGCGAGACAGAATCGCGCCCGCAAGCCGAGGCAGCGGCACCGGCACGGTCAAGCCATCAAAGGTAACGCGTAAAACACCATCACGCGGAATGCCGGCGGCAAGCTTTGCGCCATCCAATTCCCGCAGGCAGGGAATGGCGGCGGGATCATCCCAAGGCGCGCTGTTCACCGGCGCATCGGCGCGCACGCAATAGGCGATATGCACGCCCATATTCCCGGTGATCGCTTCTGCAAGTGCGGCGCGCTGCATCATATCCATCGCTTCGATCCGTGGGCGCAGCTTGGGATCGGAAAGATAGGAAAGCGGATCGTAGCGCAATGGTTCCACCAGACACACGATGCGCAAGCCAGCGGCGGCAATCAGCGCATTGAAAGCCGGCACGGTGAAAGCGACATCGCGCGGATTGAGCAGCAAATCATAAAGCCCGGCATCGCCGCCCTTTTCATGATCCGTAATCCAGGGGTTGCGCTTAAGCCACGCCGTTTCCGGCATTTGCCGCCATAGCCGTTTGGCCACTTCCACCCGCGCGGCGGGCGCTTCATCGGGCGGCGCCAGCAGGCGCAGCGCATCCTGCGCCATATAAACCCCGGTGCGGCCATGCGGGGCATAGACCATCAGCCCCAAGCCGCCCCCTGGCGCCAGGACTGAGGCCAGCGCTTTCAACCCTTCCAGCGGGTCCGGCAAATGATGCAGCACGCCGCAGCAATCAATGTAATCAAAAGGCCCAAGCCCGCTGCCCGGCAGATCCAGCAAGGAACCTTCCTGGAAAATCACATTCCCCAGCTTGCGCGCCGCCGCGCGGGCTTCCGCCACGCGCCGCGCCGCCGCCGAACGATCCAGCCAGGTGACATCGCCGGCCCGCCCGGCAGAGGCCATTTGCTGGGCCAGCATCACGGTGGCATCGCCGCTGCCGCCCCCGGCGACCAGGGCGCGCAAGGGTTGGGAAGCGGGGCGGCGGGCGCCGAAAATCCAATGATCCACTTCCCGCAAATGGCTCGGGCTGCCGATGATCAGGCGTTTGGCCTCATCCCGCGGGTCACGCTGGGGATAGGGGTAGGCATCATATTGCGCGGCAAGCGCGGCATCGGCGGCGTCTTTCATGGGCCTTGTTTACCAGCGGAAGGGCCATCCGGCACCTGGGGTGGCCTTGGCGGTTGCCGGGCCTTGGCGGGACCCGTATCTAGGGCCCCATGCTTTACTTGATTCGTCTTTCGGCGTTTTGCCTTGCCCTGATCGCCCTGCCCGCGCTGGCGCAGCAGCGCCCGGCTACCCCTGCGCAGCAATCGGCTCAGGCGGGGCCGCGCCAGCTTGGCAATTTCCGGGACTGGACGGCGGCGACCTATCAGGAAAACGGCCAAAAGATTTGCTACGCCTTCACCCGCGCCAGCAAAACCGAGCCCAACCGCCAGGGCGTGGTGCTGACCGTGACGCATCGGCCCGCCGGACGCGATGCGGTGGCGCTTGCGGCGGGCTATGCCTATCCGCGCAATGCGGAAGTGACCATGGCGATCGGCCAGACCAATCTACCCTTCTATACCGGCGGCAATTCCGCCTTTGCGCGCGATGGCGCCGCGGTGGTGGCGGCGATGCGTGGTGGCAGCCGCGCCGTGATGCGCGGGCCCGGGGCGGGCGGGCGCGGCACTGCCAATGACCAAATCAGCTTGGCGGGGTTTTCCGCAGCTTATGACGCGATTGCGCGTGAATGCCCGGTACGGCGATGAACGCCAGCCTGGATTTGAACGAGGCTGAACGCGCGCGTATTTTGGCGAAAGCGGCGGCCTTTGCCCCGCCGCCCGCCACCTTGCCTGATGGGCGGCGGGAATTGGTTGGTTTGTCGCGTGAGGAGCTGACCGCCGAAATGCTGGCCATGGGCGAAAAGCCCTTTCGCGCCAAGCAGCTTTGGCATTGGATTTATCACCAGGGTGAAGCTGATTTCTCCCGCATGAATACCATCGCCAAGCCCATGCAGGCGAAGCTTGCGGAACGCTTTGTAGTGGGCCGCCCGGAAGTTGCCACGCAGCAGGATAGCGCGGATAGCACGCGCAAATGGCTGTTTCGCTTTCGCGACAAGCAGCAGGTGGAGACGGTTTATATCCCCTCAGCCGATGAAGATCGCGGCGCGGTCTGCATTTCAACGCAAGTGGGCTGCACGCTTTCCTGCCGCTTCTGCCATACCGGCACGCAAGCGCTGGTGCGGAATCTGGGTGCGGCGGAAATCGTTGGTCAATTCATGGCGGCGCGCGATTCCTATGGCGAATGGCCGAGCCCCAAGGATGGCACGCCGCGGCATCTTTCCAACATTGTCGTCATGGGCATGGGGGAGCCGCTTTATAACTATGAGAATGTCGCCAAGGCGCTGAAGATTGTGATGGACCATGAAGGCATTGGGCTTTCACGCCGGCGCATCACGCTTTCCACTTCCGGCGTTGTGCCCATGATGGATCGTTGCGGGGCGGAGCTTGGCGTGGGGCTTGCGGTATCGCTCCATGCTGTGACGGATGAATTGCGCGATGAGATTGTGCCACTCAATCGCAAATACCCGATTGCGGAAGTGCTGGCCGCCTGCCGGCGCTATCCTGGTGCTTCCAATGCACGGCGCATCACCTTTGAATATGTCATGCTGCGCGGCGTAAATGACAGTGAGGCTGAGGCACGGGAATTGGTGCGCTTGATCAGCGGCATGCCGGCGAAGGTGAATTTGATTCCCTTCAATCCCTGGCCAGGCAGCCCGTATAAAACCAGCACATCGGAAGCCATTCACCGCTTTGCCGATATTCTGAATGCGGCCGGTTATGCCAGCCCCATCCGCCGCCCACGCGGGCGCGATATTCTGGCCGCGTGCGGGCAATTGAAGACGGAAAGCGAAAGAAAGCGGAAAACTGAGATTTAGAGCATTTCCCTTTCACCTTCGTCCGCGGGAGACGCTCTAAAACCTTTGTCTGATCGCATTTTCCGAACCGCCAAGTGATTCCACTTGGCTTGAAAATGCTCAATTTTCCAGTTCGCTGTCCCAATACAAGTAATCCCGCCAGCTTTCATGCAGGTAATTGGGCGGGAAAGACCGGCCATTTTCCTGCAATTCCCAGCTTGTTGGTTGGCGCGGCGTCTGGCGCGGGATCATCTGGCATTCGCGCGGCAGGCGATTGCCCTTGCGTAAATTGCAGGGGCCGCAAGCCGTAACCACATTATCCCAGGAAGTGCGCCCGCCGCGCGAACGCGGAATGACGTGGTCAAAGGTCAAATCCGGCGTGGGATAGCCGCCACCGCAATATTGGCAGGCAAAGTGGTCGCGCAGAAACACATTGAAGCGGGTGAAGGCGGGGCGCCTGGCGGCGGGGATGAATTCCTTCAGCGCAATCACGCTGGGCAGGCGCAAGGCCAGTGATGGCGAATGCACTTCCACATCATATTCATTGAGCACGGAAACCCTATCAAGGAACACGGCCTTGATCGCGTCCTGCCAGGACCAAATGGACAGCGGAAAATAGGACAGCGGACGGAAATCCGCGTTCAGGACAAGCGCGGGATAGGCATGCGCCCCCGCGAAGTGACCGCCATCTGGCAAGCCTCGCTCCTTCCAGCGAGGCGCCACATCATCCAGGGGCTCTGCCCGGCGGTAGGGCCCCAGATATAGTGGCGCCGCCGCGTAATGCGAAACTCATGACACGCGCCGCGCCGCGCCGCAAGCCATGCGCTGCAGGTTTCACTTGGCTGTCATAGACCCAAGGCTTCGCGCCAGAAGTGCGGTGCCGGCGGCCAGCCCGGCATCATCCAGCCCATGGCCCAAATCGGGGCGCAGCAGCAGATCACAGGGCACATCTTCCGCCTGCAGCGCCCGCGCAGCTTGGCGGCTGGCCATGGCGGGCACAACCTCATCCGCTTCGCCGTGTACCAGCAGCACGGGCGGGCGGGCGGTGCGTTCGGCGGCGAAGCTCTCCGGGCCCAAAAGCGCACCGGAATAGGCCAGAATGCAGGCCGGCGCCGGCACCGCGCCGCGCAGCCCCGCGAAAAGCGCGACCATCGCGCCCTGGCTGAAGCCCATTAGTGCCAGCCGATCACCACCCAGGCCAAGCTGCGCCAATTCACCCTGCGTGAATTCGCCAAGGATCGCCGCGGCATGGCGCAGCCCCGCTTCAAGCCGTGCGGGCGTGCGGTCCATGATGTCGAACCATTGTCGGCCAAAGGGCGCGCCCTGGAAGGAGAAGGGCGCATGGGGCGCGATGAACAGGGTGTTTGGCAGGGCTTCGGCCCAGACCGGCGCCAGATCAATCAAGTCAAAGCCATCCGCGCCCACGCCGTGCAGCAAAAGCACGAGCGAATCGGGTGCGCCGCCCGAGGCGGGGCCGAAGCGCGGGCCTTCCAATGCGGGCATGCTGGATTCTCCCCTTGCGTGACCTGATGCAAGCCCGCTACCCGCCGAAGGCGATGGATGCAACGCCAGAGATCACCCGCTTCGCGCCCAGCCCGACCGGGTTTTTGCATCTGGGCCATGCGCGCGCTGCGCTTTTCGCCTGGCGCCGCGCACGCGCGACCGGAGGGCGCTTTTTCTTGCGCGTCGAGGATATTGATACCACGCGCTGCCGCCCGGAATATGAGGCCGCGATATTTGAGGATTTGCGCTGGCTTGGGTTGGATTGGGATGGCGCAGTACGCCGCCAATCCGCCCATTTTGCCGAATATCGCGCGGTACTGGATGGGCTTGCGGCGCGCGGCCTGACCTATCCCTGTTTCTGCACCCGCGCCGATATCGCCCGCGACGTGGCCGCAGCGGGGGCGGCGCCGCAAGGCCCGGATGGGCCGCTTTACCCAGGCATCTGCCGAGACCTGCCGCAGGCCGAAGCCGCGCGCCGCATCGCGGGCGGGGCCGCCTATGCGCTGCGCCTGCATATGCAACGCGCTTGTGAGGCTGTGCCCGTGCCGCTGATGGCGCATGAAGAAGCCGAAGGCTGGCATGAATGCCGGCCAGAGGTTTTCGGCGATGTTGTGCTGGGGCGGAAGGATGTGCCGGCATCCTATCACCTTTGCGTCACGCATGATGATGCGCTGCAAGGGGTTACGCTGGTGACACGCGGGGAGGATTTGAAGCCGGCGACAGCGCTGCATCGGCTGATCCAGGCGCTGATGGGCTGGCCCGCGCCGCGTTATGCGCATCATGCGCTGATGCGTGATGCGGCAGGCAAGCGGCTTGCCAAGCGCGATGGCGCGGAAAGCTTGCGGACGTTGCGGGAGAGGGGGTTTTCACCGGCGCAGGTTTTGGCGCTGGCGGAGGCTGGCTGAAGGCTGGACCTGCGCCGCAAAACAGCGGAACATCCCCGATAGCAAAAGGGGAAACGCCATGAAGATAGATCATGTTTCGCTGACCATCTTCACCTGGGATAACATCCCGCGCACCAGCTATCATGTCGGGTCTTTCACGCAGCCCTTGAGCAATCTGGGCTTGCTCCGCATCCGCACCGATACGGGGCATGAAGGCCATGCATTTTTGGGTACGGCTTCCAACCCGGCTTCGATGGATGGGCCGCAATTGATCCGCTGGATCAAGCCGCTGCTGATGGGCGCCAATCCGCTGGAACGCGAAAGGTTGCATGGGCGGATGCTGAAGCTTTCGCGCAATGTATCCTATCGCTGCATCGGTGCGGCGGATGTCGCGTTATGGGATTTGGCCGGCAAGATCGCGGGGCTGCCCGTGCATGCGTTGATGGGCACGCAGCGCACCTCCATCGGCACCTATGCCAGCTCCCAGCTTCTGCCCGATAGCGCGGCCTATGTGGAACAGGCGCTATTCTATAAGGAAAATGGCTGGTGCGCTTATAAGATTCACCCGCCCACGGTGCCAGAAACTGATATCAAGGTCTGCGAAGCGGTACGCAAGGCAGTCGGTGATGATTACCCGGTGATGCTGGATAGTACCTGGAGCTATGATTACTACGGCGCTCTGAAGGTGGGCCTCGCGATCCAGGAAATGGGTTTCAAATGGTATGAAGACCCGCTGGCGGATGAGGATATTCTTTCTTACGTGAAGCTACGCCAGAAGCTGAATATCCCTATCATGGCAACAGAATATCCGGCCGGTGCGCTGGATACCTACCCCATTTGGCTGACGCAGCAGGCAACGGATTATTTGCGCGGCGATATTCCGAATAAGGGCGGGCTGACCACCATGTTGAAGACCGCGCATTTGGCGGAAGCCTTCCGCATGAATTACGAAATCCACCATAGCGGCAATTCGCTGAACAATCTGGCCAATTTGCATTTGGCGCTGGCGATTCCAAACACCACCTGGTTTGAAGTGCTGCTGCCCGATGGCGCGCATCGTTATGGCCTGGCCGAGGAATTCCACCCAGACAAGAACGGCATGCTGCATGCGCCCGTCGGGCCGGGCCTTGGCGCGAAGATTGATTTCGATCTGATCAAGCGCAAGACGGAAGGGGTGTTGGAGTAGCGGCTGATTACGCCGGCTCACCCATCGTCGGCGTACCGCCGCATTTTTGCATCAGCGCGAAAACTTCCTGCACGGCGGCTTCAATCGCCGCCAGATCGGTGCCCTTCGCCACAACCGCAACACCGCCGCCACCGCCCTGGCGGTAATAGGGGTAGGAACCAAGATCCAAATCCGCATAGCGTTGCTGAATGGCGGAAAGCCCTTCCGCGATGGCGCCTTCCACCACGCCATGCGCATGCACGCTACGCGAGAGAATGGGCGGGCCACCTTGCAGCCGGGGCGCAAGCGCTTCGAACATGGATTGCATGATGCGCGGCACGCCCGCCATCACATGCACATTGCCAATCGTATAGCCCGGCGCGATGGAAACCGCGTTTTCAATCAATGTCGCGCCACGCGGCATGGTCGCCATGCGTTGCCGCGCCGCGTTGAAATCACCGGGCGGGTTTTGGCGCGCGTAATAGGATTCCAGCGCATGCCAGGCATCTGGGTGCGGTTCCCAGGGCACGCCGAAAGCGCGGGCGACGCATTCGCTGGTGATGTCATCATGCGTTGGACCAATGCCGCCGGTAGTGAAGACATGGTCGAATTTGGCGCGAACCTCGTTGACCGTATTGATGATCACTTCCGGCACATCGGGGATCACGCGCACTTCCTTCATGGGAATGCCGATCTCGCCAAGGCGGGTCGCGAGGAACTGCAGATTGGCATCCCGGGTGCGGCCGGAAAGCACCTCATTGCCGATGATGAGCAGGCAGGCGGTCGGGTTCGGCATGGGTGTCTCCTTAACGTACGGCGTAAGCTCAAAGGAAATCGCGCAACATGGCAACCAGGGGGATATCGGCGGGCGGCATGGCGTAATCGCCAAGCCGCGCTGGGCGCACCCAGGCCAGTGCCTGGCCTTCCATGGCCGTGACCTGCCCCTGCCAGCGCCGGCACAAATAAAGCGGCATCAGCAAGTGGAATTTCTCGTAAGTATGGGACGCGAAGGTGAAGGGGCCGAGGCAGGCGGCGCTGACATCTATGCCCAATTCCTCACGCAATTCGCGGATCAGTGCTTCTTCCGGGGTTTCGCCCGGCGCCACCTTGCCGCCAGGGAATTCCCATAAGCCGGCGAGTGGTTTGCCTTCCGGCCGGCGCGCCAGCAGCACGCGGCCTTCACCATCGATCAGCGCCACAGCCGCCACCAGAAGCGTTGGTTTGCCCGATGCGGGTGCGGCTTCCACCGGCGCCGGCGCTTCTACGGTAATATCCATGCGGGTCGCGCTGAACAGCCGCACCGGCATGGCACCACCGCGCGAGATAAATTCCTGGCTCCCAGCACCGCTTTCCTTGAAGCCGATGCGCCGTAGCACGGCGGCAGAGCGTTCATTATCCACCAGGACCGACGCTACCAGCCGATCAATATCGAGATTAGCCAGCGCCCAATGCGCAAGGCGCCCCGCCGCTTCCGGCCCCAACCCCTGGCCCCAATGGCGCCGGCCGATCCAATAGCCAAGCTCAGCCTCTCGTGGGTTTTTGGGATCAAGCGTCAGGCCAACACAGCCCAGCAGCGCTTCCGCGCCATCCTGCCGCTGCGTCACCGCCAAATGCCAAGCGGCGCCGGCAGAGATTTGCGCGCGGGTGGAAGCAATCCATTCATCCGCCAAATCCCGCGGATAGGGAAAGGGCACGCGCGCGAGGGTTTTCGCCACTTCCCAATCATTCACCAGCCGATGCAAATCAGCGGCATCATCCGCGCGCAAGGGACGAAGCGTCAGACGCTCCGTCAGGAGTGGTACAAAATTATCTTCCATATCAGCGCTGCGGCGCGTCAGCTCCGGTATTCGCCATTTATCGTAATATAGCCATGCGTCAGATCGCAGGTCCAAACAGTGGATTTGCCCTTGCCTAGGCCGATATCCACGGTGATTTCCACTTCGCGCCCCTTCATATGCGCAACCACCGGCGCTTCATCATAGCCATCCACCACGCCGCCATTGCGCGCCATCCAAACGCCGCCGACATTGACCGAAAGCTTGTCACGATCCGCGGGTTCGCCCGCCTTGCCAACCGCCATGACAATGCGGCCCCAATTCGCGTCTTCCCCTGCAATCGCGGTTTTCACCAGGGGAGAATTGGCGATGGACATGGCAATGCGATGCGCCGAACGCGCCGTGGTCGCACCTGTCACGCTAATTTGAATAAGCTTCTGCGCGCCTTCACCATCACGCGCCACCATCAGCGCCAATTCCATCAGCACTTCATTCAAGGCGCGGGCGAAATCCTTCAGCACCGCACCACCTTCCGCCGGTACGCGCTGATGTTTCGCCGTGCCGGTCGCGAAAACCATCACGGTGTCGGAAGTGGAGGTATCGGAATCCACCGTCACGCAATTGAAGGAACGATCAACGCCCTTCTTCAGCAGCGCCTGCAAGGCGCTAGCGGGGATTTTCGCATCGGTCGCCAGGAAGGACAGCATGGTCGCCATATCCGGTGCGATCATGCCGCTGCCCTTGGCGATGCCGGCGATGGTGACTTCCGCATCCCCGATGCGCGCCTTACGGATGGCGCCCTTCGGGAAGGTATCGGTGGTCATGATGGCCTTCGCCGCACCCTGCCAATCACGTTCTGCCGCGCTGTCAAAAATGCGCGGCAGGGCGGCGATCAGTTTTTCGGTCGGCAGTTTTTCGCCAATCACGCCGGTGGAAGCCAGGAAGATTTCCTTCGGCTTGCAGCCGAGGATAGCGGCGGCGGCCTTGGCGGTTTCCTCACAGGTTTGGCGCCCGGCGCGGCCTGTGAACACATTGGAATTGCCCGCCGTCACCACCAGGCCACGCGCCTTGCCACCCGGAAGGGCGCCCCGGCACCAATCCACCGGCGCGCCAGGGCAGCGATTGCGCGTGAACACCCCGGCCACCGTCGTGCCCGTTGGGAAGGCCATCACGGTCACATCATCGCGATCCTTATAGCGAATCGCGGCGCGGCCTGAGGCAACGCGCACCCCCGGCACAGCCGGCATGGCCGGCAGCGGCAGGGCGAGTGGTGAGGTGGGGATATCATGTCCGGCCATGGGTTTTCCTCCAGAATTAACGACGC
>JBEDHL010000046.1:0-7035 GCA_041174145.1 Pseudomonadota bacterium | reverse complement strand
CAGTGCTGCATCCGCGCCTGGTCGCGCTGCTGGCGCCCTTGCGTGATTTGCTGCCGCGCCTGCCCGCGCTGAAGCGCGATGGCTCGGCGGTGGTGAACCTGCTGGATACCGGGCCTGATTTGCTGCTGCGCACCGATGGCGCGCTGGATGCCGCGGGGCGGGCGCTGCTTGCCGCTTTTGCCGCGAAACATGGCCTGCCGCGCATCGCCTGGGCGCGCGGCAATGGCCCACCGGAAGTCGCGGCGCAACTTGGCCCGGTGGCGATCACGCTGAATGGCGTGTCGGTCACACCAGCCCCCGGCGCCTTTTTGCAAGCAAGCCCGGAAGGGGAGCACGCCATCATCGCTGCCATGCTGGCCGCCCTGCCCGCCAAGCTGGCCGGGCGCGGGCGTATTGCGGATCTCCATGCCGGCTATGGCACGCTAAGCCTCGCCTTGGCACGGTGGGGCAGGGTGACGGCCTTCGAATCGGATAGCGCGGCTGTGGCTGCCCTGGCCAATGCCGCCGCCAAGGCCGGGCTGCCTTTGGCCGCTACCAGGCGCGATCTGGTGCGCCAGCCGCTCACGGTCGCGGAATTGGCGCCCTTCGCCGCAGTGGTACTGGACCCGCCCTTTGCCGGGGCGGCGGAACAATCTGGATTGCTCGCCCGCTCCGCCGTGCCGGCGGTGATTTATGTTTCCTGCAACCCGCAGGCGCTCGCGCGGGATCTGCGCTTCTTCGCCGATCAAGGGTGGCGGCTCACTGCCGCGACCCCGATTGATCAATTCCTCTGGTCAAGCCAGCTGGAGGCGGTGGTCGCACTCAGCCGAACAGGCAAGGGAAAAGGCTGAGTCTATTCAGCCTTGATGCCAAGCCCTCGCACTTCTGGCTCCCAAAAGGCGATTTCATCCCGCACATAGGCTGCAAATCGCGCCGGCGTATAGCCGCGCATGGCGGGCGTGCCCATTTCCTCAAAGCGCTGATTGATCCCCGAATCGGATAGCGCCTGTTCGGTGGCGGCCGCCATGCGGTTCACAATCGCCTCTGGCGTGCCGCGCGGGGCAAAGAAACCATACCAGGAATGGGATTTATAGCCCGCGATTCCTGCCTCGGCCGCTGTTGGCACATTGGGCAGCAGGGAAGAACGCTGGTCAGTCGCCACGAACAGCACCCGCGCTGTGCCGGCATCCTGAAAACCCTTCAAAAGGGAAGGGATATCGGAACAGAACTGGATTTCCCCGGCGGTGAGGGCGGTGAAAACCTGCCCGCCGCCACGATAGGGCACATGCACCGCGTCCGTGCCGGTGCGCACGCAGAAACTGGCGGACGCGATATGGCCGGAAGTGCCAATGCCGGAGGAGCCGTATTGATAGCGCCCCGGCGCGGCCTTCAGTGTAGCGATGAATTCTGCTGCCGTGGTCGGCGCGAAATTGCGCGTGGTGACGGCCAGCGCAATGGGGATGAAGACGGTTGGCGCCACCGCCACCAGATCGGTCCGCGCATCAAAGGGCACCGGGGCGGGCAGGCCGCGCGCCAAGGCGATGGGCGAAAGGGTGGAAAGGACGAAAACCTCCCCATTCGGTTGCTGTTTAGCGACATAATCCGTGCCCACCATGCCCCCTGCGCCGGGGCGGTTTTCCAGCACCACAGGCTGGCCCAGGATTTCCGCCATTTTGGGCGCCAGAAGCCGCGTGGTGATATCGGTCCCGCCGCCGGTGCCGAAGGGGATGATGATGCGGATGGGCCGGCTTGGCCAAGGCGCCTGGGCATAGGCAGGGCAGGCCAGGGGACTTAGCGCCAGCGGGGCGGCGATCAGGCTACGGCGAGATATTTTGGCCACGGGAAATTTCCTTCTTGAAGCTTAGCAATTGAATTTCTTTGATTAATGCGGGGTCTCGCCCGGCTGGGTGCGGATGTTGCGGCAAGATAGGGGTCTTGCAAAGGGGGGCTTGAACTGGCACGAAACGGGAACAAATCACCCCTGCAGCATTTTGGCGGGCTTTTGCAAGCCTTGATTCACGCACCGCATCTAGTGGTGCCCCTACTGTGGCAAGACTACATCTTGTAGTCAGACCGTAACTTGGGGCATGATCCAGCTTCGGGGGAGTTCTCAGGGGGTTATCCGTGTTCGACGCAGTTCAACTTGAAGGCCATGGTCAGGTACGCATTGATCGCACACGCGATGCGCTGCTGACCGATTTCGGCAAGGCCACACTTGATGATCGTTATTTGCTGCCAGGCGAATCCTATCAGGATTTGTTTGCGCGTGTCGCATCCGCTTATGGCGATGATGCGGCGCATGCGCAGCGGATTTATGACTATATCTCGCGGCTTTGGTTCATGCCGGCGACACCGGTGCTGTCCAATGGTGGCACAACGCGCGGCCTGCCGATTTCCTGCTTCCTGAACGAAGCATCCGACAGCCTGGATGGCATTGTCGGGCTTTGGAATGAGAATGTGTGGCTTGCCGCCAAGGGCGGTGGCATTGGTTCCTATTGGGGGAATCTGCGCGGCATTGGCGAAAAGGTTGGGCGCAACGGCAAGACTTCTGGCGTTATTCCCTTCATTCGCGTGATGGATAGCCTGACGCTCGCGATTTCGCAGGGCTCACTTCGCCGCGGCTCGGCAGCCTGCTACCTGCCAGTGAATCACCCCGAAATCGAAGAATTCCTGGAAATGCGCCGCCCCACCGGTGGCGATCCGAATCGCAAAGCGCTGAACCTGCATCACGGCATTCTGATCCCCGATGCCTTCATGCGCGCGGTGGAAGCGGATGAGGAATGGGCGCTGGTCTCGCCCAAGGATGGCGCTTTGATGAAGAAGGTCTCCGCACGGAGCCTTTGGATTCGCATTCTGACGGCGCGTATCGAAACCGGCGAGCCCTACATCATCTATTCCGATCACGTGAATAATGCGCGGCCTGAGCATCAGAAGCTCGCGGGGCTTGAGGTGAAGACTTCCAACCTCTGCTCTGAAATCACCCTGCCGACTGGGATCGACCAGCATGGGGAAGAACGCACCGCGGTGTGCTGCCTATCCTCGCTCAATCTGGAAACCTGGTTTGAGTGGAAGGATGAGGCGCAATTCATCCCCGATGTGATGCGCTTCCTGGATAATGTGCTGCAATCCTTCATTGATACCGCGCCCGATTCCATGGCGCGCGCACGCTATAGCGCCATGCGTGAACGCTCGGTCGGGCTTGGGGTGATGGGCTACCATTCCTTCCTGCAAGCGCTGAACGTGCCTTTTGAAAGCGTGGTGGCGAAGGTGTGGAATACGCGGATGTTCAAGCATATCCGCGCCCAGGCCGATGCGGCTTCCCGTCAATTGGCGGAAGAACGCGGCCCCTGCCCGGATGCCGCCGAATACGGCTTCATGGAGCGATTCTCCAACAAGATCGCGATCGCACCCACCGCTTCCATCAGCATCATTTGCGGCGGTGCAAGCCCAGGGATCGAACCCATCGCAGCCAATGTCTATAATCACAAGACGCTGTCCGGGTCTTTCATTGTGCGTAACCCGTATCTGAAGAAGGTATTGGCCAAGCATGACCGCGATGATGACGATACCTGGACCACCATTACGGTGAACAAAGGCAGCGTGCAGCATTTGGACTTCCTGACCGAACAGGAAAAAGCCACCTTCAAGACAGCGTTTGAATTGGATCAGCGCTGGGTGGTGGAACATGCTGCCGATCGCACGCCCTATATCTGCCAGTCACAATCGGTGAATCTGTTCCTGCCCGCCAATGTGCATAAGCGGGATTTGCATCAGATCCACATGACTGCCTGGAAGAAGGGCGTGAAGTCACTTTATTACTGCCGCAGCCTTTCGATTCAGCGCGCGGATGCGATCAGTGAAAAAGTGGCACCGCAGGCGGCACTGGGCGTTGGGGCACCAGCCAATGACCAGGCGCAATTGCCCCTAGTGGCCGCCGCCGTGCCTGCGACCAACAACAACTACGAAGAATGTTTGGCCTGCCAATAAAGCTGGGCTAACCTGCGCCCACCCCGCCCCCAGATTTGGGGGCGGTAAGCCCGGAATAGGGCAGGGGAGGAAACAGGTTATGTTTACACGTCGCAGCATGCTGGCCGCCGGGGTGGCCAGCGGCTTTATCACCCAAGCCAAAGCGCAAACGAGTAATTGGCCTGATCGTCCGGTCAGGATGATTATTGGCTACCCTGCTGGTGGCCCCACGGATTTTCCAGGGCGCCTATTGCAAGAACCGCTGCAACGGCTTTGGGGCCAACCCATTGTTATCGAGAATCGTCCCGGTGCCAGCCAGGTCATCGCATCTGAGGCGGTCGCGCGGTCGGCGCCGGATGGCTATACAATTTTTCTATCCGCCAGCACCCATGCCAGCAATGCGGCGGTCTATGCGCGCCTGCCCTATGACACGATCAATGATTTCACGCCCATCGTGAACATCTACGCTTCGCCCACTGTGCTGTTCACCGGTGCGGGGCAGCCTTATCGCACAGCGCAGGATTTGGTGGCGGCGGCGCGGCGTGATCCGGGCATGGCCTTTGCCTCTTCTGGCAACGGGTCTTCAGGGCATTTCGCGGTGGAGATGTTCCGTAAGAAAATGAACCTTGACCTGACCCATGTCGCCTATCGTGGTGCTGCGCCGGCGTTACAGGATGTGGTGGCAGGCCGTGTGCCTGGCACTTTCAGCACGCTATCCGGTGCCATTGGCTTGGCGCGCGATGGCAAGCTCCGCCCGCTCGCAATCGGTGGTCCGCAGCGTGTGCCGGTGCTGCCCGATGTGCCAACCTTGGATGAACTTGGCATGGGCATTCCCGATACCAGCCCCTGGTATGGCTTCATCGCGCCCAAGGGCTTTGCACGCGATATTGTGGAGCGCATTGCGCGCGATGTGCAGGGCTTGCTGCGTGATGCCACCATTCGCCAACGCCTGATTGACCAAGGCGGCGTGATTTTGGGTGAGGGGCCTGAAGCTTTCTCGGCGCGCATCGTCCGCGAATTGGCCGAAAATGTGGTGGTTGCCCGCGAATCCAATATCCGCGTCGAATAGGTGCCCGCACAATATCTTGCGGTTCGCGATTGCCCGACCCACCAATTGTGGTAAAAGCGTCGCCAACCAAACAAGATGGGATTCGATACAATGGCCGATGGCATGGTGCGGGATGAATTGCCGGTGAAGTTTGATCTTTTGACCTCGAACCCCGTTTATAAGCCCTTCCGCTATCCTTGGGCCTATGAAGCCTGGTTGCAGCAACAGCGCATCCATTGGCTGCCGGAAGAAGTGCCTCTCGCGGATGATGTGAAGGATTGGCAGAAGAATCTCACGCCGTCGGAGCGCAATCTGCTGACGCAGATCTTCCGCTTCTTCACCCAGGCGGATGTCGAGGTAAACAATTGCTACATGAAGCACTATTCGCAGGTGTTTAAGCCGACGGAAGTGCTGATGATGCTCTCGGCCTTTTCAAACATCGAAACCGTGCATATCGCGGCCTATAGCCATTTGCTTGACACCATCGGCATGCCCGAAATCGAATACACGGCCTTCCTCAAATACAAGGAGATGAAGGACAAATACGATTACATGCAGGGCTTCAGCGTTGCGAATAAGACCGAAATCGCGAAGACGCTGGCCGCTTTTGGTGCCTTCACTGAAGGCCTGCAGCTTTTCGCTTCCTTCGCGATTCTCATGAATTTCCCACGCTTCAACAAAATGAAGGGCATGGGCCAGATCGTCAGCTGGTCTGTGCGCGATGAAACGCTGCATTGCCTTTCCGTGATCCGGCTATTCCGCACCTTTGTGCAGGAAAACCCGGAAATCTGGACCGAGGAATTCCGCCGCGACCTTTACCTGGTTTGCGCCACCATCGTGGATCATGAAGACGCCTTCATTGATCTGGCGTTCGAATTGGGCGGCGTGCAGGGCCTGGATGCCTCGCTCACCAAGCAATATATCCGCTTCATCGCGGATCGCCGCTTGCAGCAATTGGGGCTTGAGCCGCTCTATAAAATCGAAAAGAACCCGCTGCCTTGGCTGGATGAAATGCTGAACGCCGTGGAACACGCGAATTTCTTCGAAAACCGTTCCACCGAATATTCCAAGGCCAGCACTGATGGTTCTTGGGAAGAAGCCTTTGCGGATAGCGCCTTTTCGTCACCTCAGCCGGATGGCGAAATACAACTGACGCGGAGCTGATTCTGCGCGGCGCGTGGCATGTTCACGCTTGCTGAATTGGAGGAGGCAGCGCGGCTGGTCCACGCTGCCTTTCCGCCCACGCCGCAATATGCCTGGCCTTTGCTGGCGCAGCGCATAGGCACTGAGGTTTGGGTCAAGCACGAAAACCAGACACCGACCGGCGCCTTCAAAATCCGCGGCGGCCTGGTGTTTATGGAACGTTTGAAGCGCGAAAACCCTGACGTGGCAGGCGTGGTGAGTGCCACGCGCGGCAATCATGGCCAGTCGCTGGCTTATGCCGGCGCGCGTTACGGTATTCCGGTCACTATTCTGGTGCCGCGCGGCAATAGCGCAGAAAAGAACGCCGCCATGCGCGCGCAAGGCGCGCGGCTGATTGAATATGGCGAGGATTTTGACGAAGCGCGCGCAGAAGCCGCAAGGCTTGCCGGGGCCGAGGGCCTGTTATTCGCGCCATCCTTCGCGCGGGATCTGGTGTTGGGGGTGGCAACTTACGCGCTTGAGTTTTTGCGCGCCGCACCCCCCTTGGCCGCGCTTTATGTGCCGATTGGCCTTGGTTCCGGCATTTGCGGCTGCATCCTGGCGCGTGACCTTTTGGGCCTGAAGACCGAGATTATTGGCGTGCAGAGCACCGAAGCGCCTTCCTATGCGCTTTCCTTCGCGGCGGGGCGCGTGGTGACCACCGAAACCGCCAATACCCGCGCCGATGGCATGGCAACGCGCATGCCCGATGCGGCGGCTCTGGAGATTATCCGCAAGGGTGCCGCGCGCATTGTGACCGTGACGGATGATGAAGTGGCCGCCGCCATCCGCGCCTATTGGCAGGATACGCATAATTTGGCCGAAGGTGCGGGCGCCGCGCCGCTGGCCGCGCTGCTGCA
>JBEDHL010000045.1:0-6110 GCA_041174145.1 Pseudomonadota bacterium | reverse complement strand
GTGGCGCGCTTTTCTGCCCCCTTGCCGCCTGTGTCTGAGCCAGCGTCGGCCCCGCCCGCTTCGTCATCCACCCCGCCTGCCGCCAGCGTTTGAGGAATTTCCGTGTCCACCACCCGGGATGACGATCAGATAAACGACAAGGCCATGCCGCTCATGGACCATTTGAAGGAGCTGCGTTCGCGGCTGCTTTGGTCCGTTGGCGCTTTCGCGCTGGCTTTCGCGGTGTGCTATTATTTCTCGCCGCAGATTTACGCCTTTCTGGCGCAGCCTTTGGCCGATATCCTTGTCAAGCAGGGCGGCGGTGATCGGCGCATGATCTTCACCGCTCTTTATGAAGCCTTCTTCACCTATTTGAAGGTAGCCTTCTTTGGTGCGGTATTTTGTTCTTTCCCCATGTGGGCAACGCAGCTTTGGTTATTTGTCGCGCCGGGGCTTTATCGCAGTGAAAAGCGGGCAATCATGCCCTTCCTGATTGCTTCGCCCTTCCTGTTCCTGGCCGGTGCGTGTTTGGCGTATTTCTTTATCTTCCCGCTGGCTTGGCAGTTCTTCATCTCCTTCGAAACCATGCCCGGATCAGGCGGTATTCCAGTGCAATTGGAAGCCAAGGTTGGCGAATATCTTTCGCTGGTGATGCACATGATCCTGGCTTTCGGCATTGCCTTTCAATTGCCGGTGCTGCTCACGCTTTTGTGCAGGGTGGGCATTTTGAATGTCGAAAGCCTGAAAAAAGGCCGTCGTTACGCGGTTGTTGGCATGTTTGTCGCCGCCGCCATCCTGACGCCGCCCGATGTGATCAGCCAGATTGGCTTGGCCGTGCCGCTGATCCTGCTTTATGAGCTTTCGATCCTGGCGGCGGGGTGGATGACCCCGAAGCAAAAGGACGAAGACACCAAGGCGTAACGATCCCATCGGAGGATCAGGTATATGCATGACTTAAGGCAATTGCGTGCCGACCCGGCCGCTTTCGATGCGGCGCTGGCGCGGCGCGGCGCCCCTGCAGCAGCGGCGGGCATTCTGGCGCATGATGAAGCGCGCCGCGCGGCGCAAACCGCGCTGCAGGAAAAGCAGGCCAGGCGCAATGCGCTGTCCAAGGATATCGGCATGGCCAAGCGCCAAGGCACCGATACCACCGCGCTGGAAGCCGAAGCCGTCCGGTTGCGTGATGACATGGCGGCGCTGGAAGCCGAAGCGGCGGCGGCCGAAGGCGCGCAAAACGCCGTGCTGGAATCGCTGCCCAATATCCTGGATGCGGAAGTGCCAGATGGGCGCGATGAAAGCGCCAATGTGGTGCAGCACCAGCATGGCTCACCGCCCGAATTCCCTTTCCAGCCCAAGCAGCATTTTGAATTGGGTGAAGCGCTCGGCCTGATGGATTTCGCCACGGCGGCGAAGCTGGCCGGGGCGCGCTTTACTGTGTTGAAGGGTGCGCTCGCGCGCCTGGAACGCGCGCTTGGGCAATGGATGCTGAACCTGCATACGGAGGCTCACGGTTACACCGAAAGCGCCGTGCCCTTATTGGTGAATGACAGCACCATGTATGGCACCGGCCAATTGCCAAAATTTGCCGAAGATTTGTTCCGCACTTCGGATGGCCGCTGGCTGATCCCAACCGCCGAAGTGCCGCTGACCAATTTCGCCGCGCAGGAAATCTTCAGCGAAGCGGATCTACCCTTGCGCCTGACCGCGCTTTCGCCCTGCTTCCGTTCTGAAGCCGGCAGCGCCGGGCGTGATACGCGCGGCATGCTGCGCCAGCATCAATTCGCCAAGGTTGAATTGGTTTCCATCGTACGGCCTGAAGACAGCGACGCCGAACATGAACGCATGACGCGCTGTGCGGAACGCGTGCTGACCGAACTGGGCCTGGTCTGGCGGCGCATTATCCTTTGCGCGGGCGATACGGGCTTTGGCGCCGCGCGCACCTATGATCTGGAAGTCTGGTTACCGGGCCAGGGTGCCTGGCGGGAGATTTCGTCTTGCTCAAATTGCCGTGATTTCCAGGCGCGGCGCATGGGCGCACGCTACCGCGCCAAGGATGCCAAGGGTACAAGCTTCCTGCATACGCTGAATGGTTCAGGCGTTGCTGTGGGCCGCGCCTTGATTGCCGTGCTGGAAACCCATCAGCAGGAAGATGGCAGCATTGCCATTCCGGAAGTGCTGCGCCCGTATATGGGCGGCATGGCCCTTATCAAGGCCTGAGCATTTTCAAGCCAAGCGGCACGCTTGGCGACTCGGAAAATGCGATCAAATCCCAGGCATGTTCAAGCCAAGCGGCACGCTTGGTGGCTCGGAAAATGCGATCAAATCCCAAGCATTCTCAAGCCAAGCGGCACGCTTGGCGGCCAGGAAAATGCGACCATAAAACGGGCATTAGCGCCGCGCGCCTGCCGTCGGGCGGGTTTCAGCCACTTCGGTTGGGCCATTGTTTGCCTTGGGCAGGCACATGATGCGCGTGCGTGCTGCCGGGCCGGGGGTGCCGCCACCCCTTAGGCGTAGATCAACCTCCGGCGTGGTTGGTACGGGCTTCAGGCTGGGTTCCCGCGACCCGATCAGCATCACCGCCCCGCGCCCGGAAGCGCAAAGCCCCGCCATGGCCGGGCCGGGCTGCGGGATCACGCCCGGCGCTGGGCCCGGTACAAAGCCTTGACCGGTCAGCGCCGCCATGACGCGCTGCTGATAGATCAAGCCCCGTTCGGGCGTGGCAGAATGGTAAAGCGCGACCGCCTGGTTCCAATCCCCGCTGCGCGCCTGCAAATCCCGCAAATAGCGCACCGCATAAGCGACATTTATCACGGGATCGAAGCCCGCTTCCAAATCCGGAAACGCGGTTGGGTGATGCAGCAGATTGATCTGCATGCAGCCAATATCAATCGAACGCACGCCGCGTGCCTGCAAGGCGCGGACTTCTTCAATCGCTTCTGGGCGGGACGCGACATAGCGCCCATCGCCGGCGGCGTTATAGGACCAGGGCCAGGGCTGCACGCTGCCATCCGGCGCGCGGCGCCCGGTTTCAACCTTGGCAATGGCGCCGAGCAAACCGGCCGGGATGCCCGCATCACGCTCAGCCGCCGCAATGGCCGCCGCACAAAGCCCCCAGGGTTCCGGCAAGGCCGGCGGGGCGGGGCGTGCAGCCGCATTGGTGCTGGCAGGGCGTGGTTGGCGTGGCGGATTTGGGCTGGCGGGACTATCCGGTGCGGCGATGGCCCAGCTTGGCAAACTGACCAGCAGCACAAAAAGCCAAAATCTGCGCCGCCGCTTCAACCCGAACATGCCGGAAGATGCGCCAAAGGCCTTTTCCATGGCCGGTTGGTAGGCCTTTGCCGCGCTTGCGGTCAACCAAAACCGTAACGCTTATTATCTAGAAGTGATCCGCCCGCAGCACCTGGCAATCCGATAGCGTCACAATCGCGGGCCTTGCGCCGAGCAATTCACCCTCGGCTGCCAGCACACGCGAAGCGACTTCGGCCGAGGTAATGCACAGCACCAGCACATTATCATCCACCCCGCCCGGATCCCCAGCGCGGCGAATGCCCTGATGGCCGCGCCCGGCCAGCACCGGCAGAATCGTCCAGCCCGTGGCCCCCATACGGTCCAGCAGCAGCGTTACCGCTTCCGCCCGCACGGCTTCCACGATGATTTCGATTTTCTTGCGCGCGTGCATCTTCCCGTCTCCCCTGGCTTATTGTGTGGCCAGCCGCGCCGCCCAAAGCCAAAGCGGGATGCCAGCCAGCACATTGAAGGGGAAGGTGATCGCCAAGGAAAGGGTCACGTAAATCCCGGCATCGGCGGAAGGCAGCGCGAGGCGCATGGCCGCCGGCACCGCGATATAGGAAGCCGAAGCGCCCAGCACCGCCATCAGTCCAACGCCGCCGGTGGAAAGCCCGATCAGCCAGCCCCCGGTAAGCCCCGCCGCGCCGCCGATCAGCGGCATCAGCACGGCAAAGCCAATCAGGCGCGCATCCAGCCCGCGCCCACGGTCCCGCAAGCGCCGCGCCGCGGTGATGCCCATTTCAAGCAGGAAAAGGCACAGCGCGCCGGGGAACAACGCCGTGATGAAGGGCGCCAACTGCCGATCCGCCGCCGCGCCGCCCAGCCAGCCAATCAGAAAGGCGCC
Source organism: Pseudomonadota bacterium (assembly GCA_041174145.1). Taxonomy (GTDB): domain Bacteria; phylum Pseudomonadota; class Alphaproteobacteria; order Acetobacterales; family Acetobacteraceae; genus Neoroseomonas. The sequence goes on along the minus strand of JBEDHL010000045.1, from coordinate 1,999 downwards.
GAGCAGCAGCACGACCGAGCCATTGAGGAACACCTCCCGCGCCATTTCGCGGGCCCCGCCGGAAGTCGCCGCCCCGCCGCGCCGCGCGATCAGCAGCGCGGTCAGGATGGCCGGGGTTTCCATCGCCGCCAGCACGGCGGGCATGAAACCCTCATAGGGCGTATTCGTCGCGTTCAATTGGCCAACAGCGGCGGCAAAGGTCACCACGCTGACCGAGCCATAATGGGCGGAAACCGCCGCCGCCGTGGCTTTGTCCAAGGGGGTGGCGGCGCGGAGCAACCCATAGGCCGGCAAAGGCAAAAACGCCGAAAGCGCAATGCCCAGCGCCAAAGCCGGCAGCAAGCCGGCCGACGCACCGGGCTGCGCGATGGCAATGCCGCCCTTCAGCCCAATCGCCATCATCAAATAAAGCGACAGCGCCTTGGCCAAAGCATCCGGCACGGAAAGATCGGATCGCAGCGCCGCCGCCGCGAAGCCAAGCGCGAAGAACAGCACAGACGGGGGAAGGATTTCGAAGAAGGACATGGGCCGCGCCGGTTAGGCGCTAGGCCCGGCGCTGTAAAGTCTTAATCAGCGCGAAATCCAATCATCGCCGCCCTCTCCGGCTTCTTCCGGCAAATCGGCGGTAATATCGCTCAACATAGCCGCGACCCATTCCTCGGCGGTGGTGCCAAGCGCTTCAGCGCGGCGGCTGATTTCCTCAGCAAGCTGATCGGGAAGGGTTACGGTGATATCGGTCATGGCCAGCCTCGGCGCGGTGGTTTCAACAGCTTACCTGGGCTGGGTTTACGGTTTGATTAGGGCGGTGGCGTGAAAAAATATGGCCAAGCGCGCAGGGATTACTGGCCCGTAGGCAGGCCGTGATAGCCGCGGGCGTAATACATCAGGCAGCCAGCCTCCATATCGGCGAAGCGCACGGCCTCAACACGCGCGAACACCACGCTATGGGTGCCCTGTTCCAAAACTTCCGTAATGCGGCAATCAAAGCTGGCAGCGGCGCCGGCCAGCACCGGGGCGCCGGTGGCAAGCTGGCCCCATTCCCCGGCGGCAAAGCGGCTTGCCATATCGGCCTTGTCACTTGGCGCGGAAAAGGCGTTGGAGACCGCTTGCTGCCCGGCGGAAAGCGTATTCACGCAGAGCACACCATTGGCCAAAAACAGCACGCTGCGCGGGCTGGTGCGGTTCAGGCAAACCAGCAGGGTTGGCGGGTCATCTGTCACGGAACAGACGGCGGTGGCGGTAATGCCGCCCCGCCCCGCCGCGCCATCCGTGGTGATGATATTCACCGCAGCACCCAGTCGCGCCATGGCATCGCGAAATTCCTGGCGAGAGACGGGCATGGCGGGCAATCCTTGAACTTGGCGTGATGAAACTGAACTGCGGCCGATCTATCACCCCAAGCCTGCGCCGTCACGCCATGCGGCTTGGGTTTGGCGATAGAGCAAATGGCGCCGGTAATGATGCCCTTCTGGTAGGCGGGGGTGATCGAACTCCCCCGCCGGGCGCATACCGAGCTTTTCCATGAGCCTCCAGGAACCGGTATTAACCGGCACGGTGAAAGCCACGATGCTTTCAAGCTGCAGTGTGCCAAAGCCATGCGCCAAGGCGGCGCGGGCGGCTTCTTCCGCATAGCCCTTGCGGCGAACCCCCGGTGCGATGCGCCAGCCAATTTCCACCGCCGGCGTGAATTCCGCCTGCCAGGGAATGGTCATCAGCCCGACCACGCCGACGAAATCAGCACCTGCCTTTTCCGCCACCACCCAAAAGCCCCAGCCATGTTCGGCAAAATGCGCGCGCATCCGCGCCGCCCAGGCATCGCTTTCCGCCCGAGTCATGGTGGCGGCGAAATAGCGCATGCTCTCGCCATCGCCGTTAATGCCGAAAAGCGGTTCCAAATCCTCATCCCGCCAGGGGCGAAGGATCAGCCTTTGGGTGGTAAGTGTCGCGGGTTCCATGGGGGCTTTCTAGCCCAGTCTGCAAAGCGCATCAGCCCCTAGCC
>JBEDHL010000044.1:0-11951 GCA_041174145.1 Pseudomonadota bacterium | reverse complement strand
GGGCATTCCTGGCCAGCACCAAGCCGGATGGAGAAGCACCATGCATGATATTGTGATTCGCGGCGGCACCATTGTGGATGGGCTCGGCACGCCGCGCTACACGGGCGATGTGGCCATTGATGGCGACCGTATCACGCAGGTGGGCGGCAAGGCCGGGCCGGCGCGGCGCGATGTTGCGGCTGAAGGCCGGCTTGTGACGCCTGGCTGGGTGGATGTGCATACGCATTATGATGGCCAGGCCACTTGGGACCCCAATCTGGCACCTTCTTCCTGGCATGGTGTGACCACGCTGCTGTTTGGCAATTGCGGCGTTGGCTTCGCGCCGGTGCAGAAAAATCATCAACAGGCGTTGATTGATCTGATGGAAGGTGTGGAAGACATTCCTGGCATTACGCTGAGCGAAGGCCTGAAATGGAATTGGGAAAGCTTCCCAGAATATCTTGATGCGCTTGAAGCCATGCCGCGCACGCTGAATATTGGCGCGCAGCTCGCGCATCATCCCCTGCGCGTTTATGTCATGGGGGATCGCGGTCTGAAGCGGGAAAATGCCACAGGCGATGATATCGAAGCCATGGCGCGCCTCACGCAGGAAGCTCTGGAAGCCGGCGCCTTCGGCTTCACCACCTCTCGCACCGATCAGCACAAGACCTTGGCCGGGGATTTGGTGCCGGGCCGCTATGCGGAAGAAGAAGAATTGCTCGCCATTGGCCGCGCCATGGGCAAGGCGGGGCGCGGCACCTTTGGTATGTTGAGCGATTTTGAAGATGAAGCTGCGGAATTTCGCTGGCTGCGCGAAGTGGCGAAATCCACCAAGCGCCCGGTTTGGTTCTTGCTGACCGACCGCGCCTATGACCCGCAGCGTTGGCGCCGCCTGATGGATGGCGTGCATCAGGCGCGCGCGGAAGGCTTAAGCCTGGCGGCGCAGGTGGCGGGGCGCACGGTGGGGTTGATTTTGGGCCTGACCACATCGCTCAATCCCTTCGCTTTGCGCGAAAGCTTTGCCGCGCTGGCTGGCTTGCCGCCGGCTGAGCAATTGGCGCGGCTGCGCGATCCCGAAACGCGCCGGAAAATTCTTTCCGAAGAAGCGTCGAAGCGCTTGCTGGATGTGCTGCCGCCACTATCGCGCCAGATTGCAACGCGTTGGGACAATATGTTCGAATTGGGCGATCCGCCGGATTATGAACCGCCGCGTGAACGCAGCATTGCCGCCCTTGCCGCCAAGGCAGGGCAGGACCCTGCTTCCTATTGCTATGATTTCCTGATTGGTGCGGATGGCGGGCGGATGCTCTATTTCCCCGTGACCAATTACGTCACGGGGGATCTTTCCGTGGTGCGTGAAATGAATATGGATAAGGCGACGGTGCTTGGCCTTTCCGATGGCGGTGCGCATTGCGGCGTGATTTGCGATGCCTCAACCCCCAGCTTCATGCTGACCCATTGGGCGCGGGACCGGAAGCGCGGCGATGGCCTGCCCTTGGAATTCGTGGTGAAGCGGCAAACCAGCGAGACTGCGGATTTCTTTGGCTTGAGCGATCGTGGCCGGCTTGCGCCCGGTGCCATGGCTGATGTGAACATCATCAATTTCGACGCGCTGCGGCTTTATCATCCCGAAATGATCTATGATTTGCCGGCCGGTGGCCGGCGCCTGGTGCAGCGTGTGGATGGCTATGACATGACACTGGTTGCAGGCAAGCCCATTCGCGAAGCTGGGCATGATACGGGGGCATTACCCGGCAAGTTATTGCGCGCGACAAGCTGAAGGGCTGGGACATGAAAGGGCTGCGCTTGACGCGTCGCGGTTTGGCGACGGCGGCAATCGGAACCTTCGCGGCGCCGCATTTGGCCCATGCAGCTTGGCCGGAAAGGCCCTTGCAATTGATTGTACCCTTTGCCGCAGGCGGGGGCACGGATATTTCCGCGCGGACCATGGCGCAGTTCCTGGAACGCGAATTGGGCCAGCCGGTGGTGGTGCAGAATCGTCCTGGCGCCGGCGGGGAAATTAGTTTGTCCGCGCTGGCTGATGCGCGGCCCGATGGCTACACCATTGGCATCATCAATACGCCGGGCATTGTCACGATTCCGATCGAAAGATCACCGCGCTGGTCTTTGGCAAGCTTCACCTTCATTGCCGGCGTGGTGGAGGACCCGACGACTTTTGCGGTGCATCCTGATAGCCCGATCCGGAATATCGCAGATTTGGTTGCTGCTGCGCGCGCCAAGCCGGGGGAAGTCACGGTTGGGACCCAGGGTGTGGGATCGGCCGGGCATATCAGTGCCTTATTGCTGGAACAAGCGGCGGGGATTCGCTTGGAATGTGTCAGCTATGCGGGTTCCGCCCCTGCGGCAGTGGCGCTGATGCGGCGCGATATTCAGGTTACTACGGCAAGCTTGGGCGAAAGCCTGACCTTCGCGCAGCAGCAGCCTTGGCGCGTTTTGGGCCTGATGGCGCCTGACCGTTCCGAACTTGCGCGTGATATCCCAACCTTCAAGGAAGCCGGTTACGACATTCGCGGTGGATCGCTGCGCGGCATTGGCGCGCCAAGCGGCTTGCCGGAAGCGGTGGTGCGCAGGCTTTCGGCGGCTATCAGTAATGTGCTGCGCCATCCAGATTTTCGTGAGGCCAGCGTGCGTACATTTCAGCCTCTGCGCTTTCTGGATAGTGCTGATTATGTGGCCTATCTGCGGGAAGCGGATGCCGCGCATCGTGCGCTCTGGCGCATGCGGCCTTGGAATAGCTGAAACCGGCAGGCTTCATTCAAGCCGATAATGGCTTGGCATTTCATCTTTGAGAGCGACACCTGTGGCGCCCAGCTTGCGGGCTTCCACCAATAGCCATAGCGCCTTCGCGGCAGCGAAATCAGCCGTCAGCCCGCCGGGGCGGATATTGCTGATGCAGTTGCGCATGGCGTCATTACTGCCGCGCTTGGCCGCCCAGGTGATGTAAAGCCCCATGCTATTGGTCGCGGAAAGCCCGGGCCTTTCACCAATCAGCATTACTACCGCCGCCGCCTGTACCGCTTCAGCCACATCATCGCCCAAGGCAACGCGCGCCTGTTGTGCAATAATGATGGGGCCGGGGGTGAAGCCAGCCTTGCCAAGAGCGGGCACCAATACACTCAGCAACGCGGGCGCCTGTCGCTGTACACCGCTGGCGCAAAGCCCATCCGCGACCACCAGCGCAACGCTGCCCGGTGCTTGCGGGAGCGCGGTATTTTCTGGCAGGCGGCGGCCAAGATCAGGGCGCAGCAGAAAGCGCCTTCGTTCTTCTGCCTGGCTTGTCACGCGTTCAACCGGCAGACCAAGCGGTGCAACTTCGGCTTCAAGCCGCGCCACATCCAGGCTGGACCACACCGCATCACGCGCGCGGGCATGCGCTTCCTGAAAGTCCAGATGCGCGGCGGTGGGCAGCGCATTTCCGGCGCGGCCAAGCGCAATCCGCGCATCGGTAAAGCGGCGCAAATCGCGCCATTTGCTGGGCGTGGTCATCCAAGACCGATCAGCGCAGGCGAAAGCCGCGCGGGGATGGCATCGCTTGAACTGCCGATGCCCATGCGCGCCATCCAGGCTTCAAATTCAGGCGCTGGGCGCTTGCCAAGCGCGGCGCGTGCATAAAGCCCATCATGAAAAGACGTGGATTGATAAGCGAGCATGACATCATCCGCGCCTGGCACGCCCATGACGTAAGTGACACCTGCTGTCGCAAGGCAAGTCAGCAGCGCATCCATATCATCCTGATCCGCTTCCGCGTGGTTGGTGTAGCAAACATCAACCCCCATCGGCAGACCAAGCAGCTTGCCGCAGAAATGATCTTCAAGCCCGGCGCGCAGAATTTGCTTGCCGTCAAACAAATATTCCGGACCGATGAAGCCCACCACTGAATTCACCAAAAGCGGCGAAAAGCGCCGCGCCACGGCGTAGGCGCGCGCTTCCAGGGTTTGCTGATCCACGCCATGATGCGCATCCGCGCTTAGCGCGCTGCCCTGGCCGGTTTCAAAATACATGACATTCTGGCCAAGGCTGCCACGTTTGAGCGATAGCGCCTGTTCATAGGCCTCCTGCAGCAGCGCCAGATCAACGCCGAAGGACCGATTGACGCCTTCGGTCCCGCCGATGGATTGAAACACCAGATCAACCGGCGCGCCGAGATCCATGGCGCGCATGGTAGTGGTGACATGCGCCAGCACGCAGCTTTGTGTGGGAATGTCGTAGGCCAGACGCAGCCTTTCCAGCATATCCAGAATGCGGAGCACAGCTTCCACATTATCTGTGGCGGGATTGACGCCAATCACCGCATCGCCGGCGCCGAGCAAAAGCCCATCCAGGGTGGCGGCCGCAATGCCGCGCGGGTCATCGGTTGGGTGATTGGGTTGTAGGCGGATGGAAAGCCGCCCGGCCAGGCCGATGCTATTGCGAAAGCGCGTGACATTGACGCATTTCGCGGCGACCGAAATCAAATCCGCCGCGCGCATGATCTTTGAGACAGCCGCCACCATTTCCGGCGTCAGGCCTGGGGTAAGCGCGGCAAGGGCTGCGCTATCCGCCGCATCAGAAAGCAGCCAATCGCGGAAACCCCCAATGGTCAGGCTGCGGATGGGGGAGAAAGCCAACTTGTCATGGCTGTCTTGGATCAGGCGCGTTACCTCATCCACTTCATAAGGAATGACACTTTCCGAAAGGAAATGGATGAGCGGCAGGTCAGCCAAGGCGCGTTGCGCGGCGATGCGTTCTTCAGCACTTTCCGCGGCAACGCCGGCAAGGGCATCGCCTGAGCGAAAGGGTGTGGCGCGTGCCAGCAGTGTCTTCAAATCCGGGAAGACATAGCGCGTGGTGCCGATGATCTGCGCGAAGGCCATGCTTTTTCCTTTTGGGGGGCAGCCTTACCCATATACTGCGGGCCCGCGCGGGTTTCGAGCAGGAAAGCGCGCAGCCCGCCAGACATGACAGCCCTGCCCCGGGCGGATAGACTGCGTCCAGCTAAGGGAGATTTGGCATGCGCATCGCGGTGATGGGAACAGGCGGGGTTGGCGGTGGTTTCGGCGCGGCACTCGCCAAGGCGGGCGCGGATGTGACCTTCATCGCGCGTGGGGCGCATCTTGAAGCCATGCGCCGTGATGGTCTGCGCATTGTGGGCGGCCGTGGCGAGACGCATCTGTTTCCCACCAAAGCGACTGATGATCCGGCCAGTATCGGCCCGGTAGATCTGGTGATGTTCTGTGTGAAGCTTTGGGATGTGGAAAGCGCTGGTCACGCGATCCGCCCCCTGGTGGGGCCAGAGACCGCCGTGCTGCCCTTGCAGAATGGTATTGATTCCAGTGACAGGCTGATTCCCATTCTGGGCGCGAAGGCGGTCATGGGTGGTGTGGCGCAAATCAGCGCGACCATTGATGCGCCTGGCGTCATTCGCCAGACCGGCACCTTCATGCGCCTTGCCTTTGGTGAGCTTGATGGCAGCATTACGCCGCGCGGTAAGGCTTTTCTGGAATGGTGCCAGCGCGCTGGCTTTGACGCGACCTTGAGCGATCGCATCCTGACCGAGCTTTGGCTGAAATTCATTATCCTGGCGACCAATTCCGGTATGACTGCACTCACGCGCCGCCCGCTTGGTGAATTGCGTGATGACCCGGATATCGCGCCCTATTTCCAGGCGGGCTTTGAGGAAGTGATTGCTCTTGCCCGTGCAAAGGGCGTTTGGCTGCCGGATGATGTGCTGGAACGCAGCATGAAATTCACCAAGGGTGCGCCGGCCAGCATGCGCGCTTCCATGGCGGTGGATTTGATTCGCGGCAACCGCATTGAATTGCCTTGGTTGTCCGGCAAGGTCGTGGCGCTGGGGCGGGAGCTTGGCGTGCCCACGCCAACCCATGCCATGATCAATGCTGCGCTGAAGCCTTATGCGATGGGCGCGCCCAAGGATTAGCCTGGGTTTTGCGCGCGCCAATGTTCCGCGATCTGGCCCATGGTGGCGGGCCAGATGCTGCCGCGCGCCATGATGCCATCAAGCATGGCATTGAAGGCGCGGATGCGATGCGGCACGCCGATCAGCCAAGGTGTCACCGGCACGACCAGAATGCGCCCGCTGCCTGATTCCTGCGCTTCCCGATCCAGCAACTCATGCGCGGTGAGGATGGCGCTGGTAAAATCCTCGGTCGGCAGATGCTGTTGGTGCAGCATGCGTTGATCCGACAAATCCTGAGATAGCGGCATGCAGATCAGCCGTCCGGCTTCGGTTTGCATATGATAGGGCATATCATCATTTGCCCAGCCAGTGGTGAAGCTGAAACCGGCTTCCGCCACCAGCCGTAGCGTGTGGCTTGATTCGGAATGCGCCGGCGAATGCCAGCCGCGCAGCGCCGTGCCAAAGCGCGCGCGCAGCAAAACCGCCGCTTCCTGCACGGTTGCGCGTTCCTGGTCGAGCGGCACGCCGCTGTGATGCAGCCGCCCCATATCAAACCCGGCACAGGCAATTTCCCATTGTGCGGCTTCAAGATCATCCATCAGCACCGGATAGCGTGATGTCAATACGGCGCTGAGTAGGGCAGTGGCGGGAAGCTTGCGCGCAGCAAGGGTTTTCTTCAGCCGATAAACGCCAATGCGGTTACCGTAATCGCGCAGCGTATAGTCCCAATAGGAAGGATAGGGCCTTTCCATGCCGCCCGGCGCGATAAAGGGCTTGAGCGGCATATCCATTGGAAAATGGCCCATATGCACAGCGATGCAGAGCGCGATGCGCGCCCCATTCGGCCAGATTACGGGCTTTGCTGTAGGCAGCGCACGGAAGGGGTAGATATCATGATCCATCCCGCGCCGGCGTAGCGGATAATGCAGATAGTCTTCAGGCAAACCGTTCATGGTGTCCCCGCCGCGATCCAGGATTGGGCTTCCGCCAGATGATGTTCTGTATACCAGGCGGCGATTTCGCGGCCTGTCGCAAACCAAACCTTGTCGTGGCCTGCTACATAGCGCAGCACCTCATCCAGCGCGCCAATGCGATGCGGTTGACCGATCAGGAAGGGATGCAGCGGCATGCACATGACGGTGCCGCTTTCGGCGCCTTCTTCGTAAAGCTGATCAAACTGCGCCTTGCAAATGGCTGCGAAGCGATCCGGCGGCGTATTACGCATCACCAGCAGGGGTACGTCATTGATTTCCAGCGAATACGGAATGCTGATCAAATGGCCGGACCGCGTCCTGATAGGTGTCGGCTGGTCATCATGCAGCATATCGAGCGTGTATTTGATGCCTTCTTCCGCCAGCAAATGCTGGGTGGTTTCATCATTTGAAATGGCCGGTGTAAGCCATCCATCCAATTCCTGCCCGCTGGCGCGCTTGATGGTTTCTCGGTTCTCGCGAATAACAGCGCGCTGCTGTTCTTCATTCATGCCGTAGAAGTAGCGGGTGTTGTAGGTGCCGTGGCTGAACAACTCCCAGTCCAGTTCACAACAACGTTCAATGATTTCCGGATAGTGGTCACACACCGCGACATTGAGTGAAACGCTGCCGCGCACCCCATGGCGCGCCATGACATCGGCCATGCGCCAAAAGCCTACGCGATTGCCGTAATCCCGCCAGGAATAGCCGAGTACATCCGGTAGCGGTCTGGTCCAGGGCATGCGCCGGGCGTTAGGCGGCGGGTCAAGTTCATAATGTTCGATATTGGGAGCGACCCAAAAGGCGATGCGCGCCCCATTGGGCCAAGAGATACGCGGGCGTCTTCGCCAGGGCATGAAATCATAATGACCAGGTTCGCTCAGCATGCGCGCATATCCCCCAAAAGCCGGATCACCTGCTTGTATTGTAAAGACCTTCGAAAAGGCAGGCAATTAAATCAAGTGGCCGTGGGAATTTCAACACGATCCAGGGCCGCGCGCCCTTCTTGGTGAAACCGCTCCAGCAATTCCGGAAAATTAAAGATGAAGCGTTGCTCCGCCTCAGTATCATCGGCGTGGCAGAGCATAAGATGGGTTATGCCAATGCCAACATCTCTATCCCCTGGTCCAAGGGAACTGCCGGGGCCGGCATCAATGGCAATGCTTAAATCACGGGCAAAGGACCGAAACCGAAAGCTCATGGTGTGGCGAATACCATGCCCGATAAGGCGCGTTGTTGGTTCAGAAAAACGGCCTTCATTCAGGCCGAGCACGATGCTAACCGGCGTATCTACAGCTGTTCCACGAAGGCGCAGGAAAAGCAGTAGATCCTTGCCTAAGGCGTCATCTGGCAGGGGCAGGCGCAGCGTTGCAATACCAGGTTGCGTCCAGCAGCCCCAATGCTCCAATCGGTGCCAATTAAGCCCATCGCGCAGAAGATTTGGCAGGGCTAGATCAATGCTTGGTGATAAAGCCTCAGACTTACCAAGGTGAATGGGCTGCCCGAGCGATATACGAAAATGGGTTTCTTGCCGCCTGCTGGCGGAAGAATCGATCTGCAGAATACGATCCAAAAATTCTTTCGCAATTGCTTGCCAATCACGCAGTTTCGCATTCCCGGAGGCTTCACGCTGCAATTCCTGCCGTTTTGCATCATCAAATACCAGCATTTCTAATTTGCAAATCAGGTCATCAAGATCATTATCGCGAAAATAAACTGCTGCGCGTCCGCCCGCTTCTGCTAACGAAGTGTTGCAGGCGACCAAGGGTAGGGTGCCAAACGAAAGGCTTTCCGTTACTGGCAAGCCCCAGCCCTCATAAAAACTATTAAAGATCGTGAACATGCTTTGACGATACAGGCTTTCAAGCGCGTCATCTGTTACGCTTGAGATAAGCATGATTTTTTCATTCAATGCTGGCCGTGCACGTAGAAATTCAGCAGCCTCATCAAAGAGCCATCCAGCTTTACCAAGACAAATCAAGGTGGGTAGTTTTGCTGGATCATATTTCTGTAGCAGCAGATCCCATGCCTTAAACAAGAGCAGATGGTTCTTGCGGCTTTCAAGTGTGCCAACGAAAAGAACAAAAACGCTGCCAGTTGGTAAAATGTATTGCATTGCAACGGGGTTAGCAAAGCCATCCTGATAGAAAACTTGGCGCTGCATATTGCAATTCAAAGAGATTGGAAAAACGGGCAGATCTATATTTGGCCGTACCTCGTTAGCGAGGTGCCGAATATCCATTGCCGACCAGCTGGAATTCGTCACAGCGCCATCAATCTCAAACACCAGGGTCGAGAACCATTGGCTAAAATCTTCAACTAACCGTTGGGCGCAATGTTCCGGTGTCTTTAAGGGAATGACATCATGTATCATCGGCACATAACGAATTGCGTATTTACAACGCAAGTGGCGAATTTTCAAAAAATAATTCTCGATCCACCAGGAAGTACCGAGATTGACAAGGGTCACATCATTATCTCTTAAAAGAGCATCAAATCGCTCCTCAGAAATTTGCCGAGCCTGGGCCCGTTTCAGAATATTTGCAAAATCTTCTTCGTTCAGATCGCTAGCACTTCCGGCGGCACGATGAAGTTCAAGAAATAACTCTTCAGTCAGGGGTATCCAGGACCCTGTTGTCTGATCAAAATGAATAATTTGATATCGTGTCAGATCGGTAAATGTTGTAATGGCATAGTATATGACGTTAATCTGGACCCGTTGGATTCCGGTGGGAACGCGCCATTCGCGCATATATTGTATGAGGTCAGTTATATCGAACAAAAGACATTTCTGGCGTGTTTTCTTAGATGTAACGGCCGCAGCGTGCTCTTGCGCAAAAATCTTTTCAAGGCTCTCAAATTCTAGGCGTGCATCATTGTTTTGTGGCTCGAGCAGCAACGCTTGACGATAAGCGGCCAACGCATCTTCTTTTTTATCGAGCAACTTCAGCGCATGTCCAATCTGCAAATGAAGATCGCTATCCTTGGGCGCGTGGGCCAAAGCCTGTCTATAAGCAACGAGCCCTTCGGCGATGGCTCCGTCCTCCTTGAGGCAGTGACCCAACTGAACATAAATGGCCCAATCATCGGGCGCCGAAGCTAAATAAGATGAATAGGACCGGCAGGCTTCGGCCCAGCGTCGATTATCCCTATGTTGATCGCCTTCGGCCCGCAATCTTAAAATGGCATCGTCAGTGCTTACGGTAGTCATCATTGGAAATTGCAGCGCCGTCTGAAGAGTCCCATGATATTACCCAGAAAGTTTCGAAAATTTACCGTATACTTCAGCAAGGCGCGCCTGATAACGTTCAGCAGAAAATTCCCGTGCCCGCAAAGGCCCCTCGATGCTGAGCCTGCCACGCAGATCTTGATCTTGATCTAATGCGCGAATGCCATCGACTAATGCGCGTGTATCATAGGGATTGACCTGCATGGCGGCTTCGCCAACTACTTCTGGCATCGATGCGGTGTTTGAAGTCAGGACCGGTGTTCCTAAAGACATTGCCTCCAAGGCAGGTAGGCCAAAACCTTCATATAGAGATGGGAATAACACAGCCTTGGCGCCCCGTATCAAGCTGACAAGAAGAGGAAAGGACGCATAATCAATCTGGAGAATGCGAAAGCGTCTTTCCGTTATATTGCCATTGGTAAGTAGATAGCGCACATGCTCATTATCTGAGATAAGCCTTAATTCTTCTTCTGATTTCCAGGCCTTTTTTCCGACGATGACCAAAGGATTGGTCACTCCAGAAGCCAGATAGGCTTCAATCATTCGACCGACATTTTTCTTTGGCTCGATAGCGCCAAAGAACAGAAAGTATTTTTTATAAGTCAAACCAAATGAGCCTTCCACGTCGCTCTTGACGTCGATTACGGGCAGATTTCGGAATTTTTCGGGAATATCGACGGCTTGGTAGGTATTGGTAATTTTGTTTTCCGATACTCCAAATAGATTCATAATATCTCTCTTGGATGCTTCACTAACGGTCACGAGGTGATCTGCACTTCGTGCCAATCGACGAATAAGCCGAAAATAGTAACGCTTGTTGTCGAGCGTGGTATAAGGTAAGCGCAACGGTACAAGATCATGAAGAGTATAGATATTTTTTGACTGCACAGACCGCAGGGCCAGTGGATATGTCCAGTGCATGATTTCTGGGGGGCGACGGAAATGCACACCCAGGCGCCGGCCAAAAAAACGCCCGTAAAGACGCTGCTTTTCGTAAAGGCCTTGAATATTCCAAATATGATCAAAATGCGGAAGGCGACTTCTGAAGGTTTCACGAATGACGCGACCTGTAATTGGAACTTGAGTTGCTATTTCGCCAAAGGGCAAAGTCATGCTGCGCCATACGCCAGTCAGCCATTCCACTAGCCAAGAGGGCTTGCCAACCCTTGGGTCAAAAAAAGCTATTTCGCGAATTAAGGATTGGAGGCTGATGGTTGATGCGCTGGTGCCGTATAGAACACCGACCTCAGCTCCCAAATCACGCAACGCAAATGATAGATTACGTGCGTAGGTCGCCACGCCGGTTCCTTGTTCAAGCGACAGGTTGAAGCCATCGATGTAGATGCGCGGTTTACCCAAGAGAAAGTTCCCAAAAATTACGTAAAAAGATAACAAAACAGAAGGAAGGGGTCAATACATACAGAAAAGAGAAAAGATAGATGATGGCTTTGAATTCCATCGCCTGGCGCTTTATGCGTGGCAATCTCTGGAGCGCTGGCCCTTGAAAGTGGTCGATAGCTTGGAGATTGAATGGGGGGTAGTGAGCCTCGCCCCATATTTGGCCCGGCCGCAGGCTACAAGGCTCGCCTTGATCGCGGGGATGTGCCTGATCATCCTTGATCCTGAGCGTACTGGTCCTGCCCTTGATCTGTGCGTGAACGCCCCAACGCTAGACCACCAGCACTTCACAGAGCTAGGTGACGGGCCGAGTGTGTGATGGTCGTAGTCGCGCCTTGACGTGCTCCCCTGAAATGTTCCCAATTTTCGGTAGAGTCTGTTTCTTAGTGGGACGGACGAATGAAACGCAGCAGGTTCAGCGATGAGCAGATCATCGGGATTTTGAAGGAACAGGAAT
>JBEDHL010000043.1:0-3677 GCA_041174145.1 Pseudomonadota bacterium | reverse complement strand
ACCGCCATGTCCGATCTGCCAAAGCATGTCCATTTCCATGAGGAAGGCCCGCGTGAGGGCTTCCAGATCGAACCCGTGATCTACCCGCTGGCTGATCGCGTGGCGCTGGTGGAAGCGCTGGCGGAAACTGGGCTCACAGCCATTCAGGTGGCGTCCTTCGTCTCGCCCAAGGCGGTGCCGCAAATGGTGGATTCAGCGGAATTTTTTGCCGCCATCAAAAAGCGCCCGGGCGTTCGCTATGAAGCGCTCTGGCTGAATGAACAGGGTTTCAACCGCGCCCGCGCTGCCAAGGGCGTTGATCTGGTTGGCAAGATCAGCCTTTACACATCAGATGCATTCGCCAAGCGCAATAATAACTGCACGGCAGCGGAAATGCGTGAACGCGTGGTACGCTGGCTTGATCTTTACGCCGAAGCGGGCGTCACGGTGGAACGCGCTTTGGTAATGACCGCCTTTGGCTGCAATTACGAAGGTGAAATCCCGCCTGAGAGGCCCGTGCAGGAATTGCTTTGGGCGCATCAGCTTTGCGCGGAACGCGGCATTAATCTGAAAAAGCTTTACTTCGCCGATACCATGGGCTGGGCCAATCCGCAGGCAGTGCGGCGCCTGGTTGGAATGCTGCGCGAAAAGCTGCCCGATGTGGAAGTGGGCCTGCATTTGCATGACACGCGTGGGCTTGGCACCGCGAATGTACTCGCCGCGCTTGAGATGGGCGTTTCGCTATTTGATAGCTCCGTCGCCGGGCTGGGCGGTTGCCCCTTCGCCGGCCATGGCGATGCGCGCGGCGCCGGGAATATCTGCACCGAAGACATGGTGTTTCTGTGCCATGAAATGGGCATCGAAACCGGCATCGATCTGGACAAGCTGATCGATGCCGCAAGGCTTGCGGAACGCATCATTGGCCGCCCCTTGGCGGGGCGGATCATGCATGCCGGATCGCTGAAGCAATACCGCGCGGCCTGAAACCGCGCAGGTCAGACGCGCAACCAAGTCTCGCTAAAGGCCAGCATGGCGGTGGAGATTTTCTGCCCCGCAATCTCTCGTGGGATCGGCGCGCCGGGGCGGCGCACGCCATTCACCACCACGGCAGCGCTTTGGCAGCCAATGAACAGGCTTGGCATGTAATGCTTGCCGGTGGCCGATTGCGGCGGCGCCAGCGCAAAGCAGAAGGGCTCGCCCAAGCCCTGCCACGCCAATGATACGGCCAAATCACCCGCGCGCACGCTTTCGCTGTAATGGCTGCGCGCATCGCCGGCCGTTTGCACCTCATCAATTTTGCGATAGCGCAGGCCAGAAAGCCCGGCGATGCCGCGAAAGGCGCCGAAATTGGCGACATATTCCGCCACCAGCCAGCGCGCGAGGGGTTCATTATCCGTCAGGCACCAATTCGCTGCCCCTTCCGCCGGGTTCGCCTCATGCGGGGATTGCATCAGCACCAGCGCATGGCCGGCCCCATGGGGGGACAGCACTACGCGGAAGAAACTCGCCAGCGTGGTGAAGGGACCATTCGGGTCCTCCTTCAATGAAATGCCGGGGTTTTCGCCCGACCATTCGACCTTGCCGGGGAATAGGATGGTTTCTTGCATGGCGTGCTTCCTTCTTGATGCGCGGCAAGCGTGACCCAGCCCCGCGTCAGGATCAATGCCCAATTGCGCGCAGTGCTTGACGCGGCACGGCATGGGGGCGCAGACACGCCCCAAGCTTTCCGGACCCTATGCTTCATGTCTTTCTCTGGTCTTCCCGCCGCACTCCAGGCGGCACTTACCTCTCGCGGTTATGCCGCCCCCACCCCGGTGCAAACCGCTGTTCTCGCGCCTGAGGCTGCGGGGCAGGATTTGCTTGTCTCCGCCCAGACCGGCTCGGGCAAAACCGTGGCCTTCGGGCTTGCTGTGGCGCCGGAATTGCTGGGCGATGCGGATCGCCTGCCACAGGCGGGCGCGCCGCTGGCCCTGGTGGTGGCGCCAACGCGCGAATTGGCCTTGCAGGTGAAGGCGGAACTGACCTGGCTGTATGGGCCGGCTGGCGGGCGCATCGCTTCCTGTGTTGGCGGCATGGACCCGCTCGCGGAACGGCGCATGCTGACCGCCGGGGTGCATATTGTTGTCGGCACGCCGGGCCGCCTTTGTGATCATCTGGAACGCGGCAATCTGCGCCCCGAAGCGCTGCGCGCGGTGATCCTTGATGAAGCTGATGAAATGCTCGACCTCGGCTTCCGGGAGGAGTTGGAAGCGATCCTGGATCGCCTGCCACCAGAACGGCGCACCTTGATGTTTTCGGCCACTGTGCCGCGCGGCATTGCGGCACTGGCAAAGGGCTATCAGCGCGACGCACTGCGGATTGAAGTGGGCGGCGGTGGTGAAGCACATGGCGATATCACGTATCGCGCCATGCTGCTGGCGCCGCATGAATTGGAACGCGCCGTGGTCAATTTGCTGCGCCTGGAAGACCCGCCTTTGGCCATGGTGTTCTGCGCAACGCGCGCCGCCGTGGCCCGCTTGCACGGCAATCTTTCGGAACGCGGCTTTCCCACAGTGGCGCTTTCCGGTGAATTGACTCAAGCCGAACGGCTGCGTGCCCTGCAGGCGCTGCGTGATGGCCGTTCACGCGTATGTGTCGCCACCGATGTGGCGGCGCGCGGCATTGATTTGCCGGAATTGGATTTGGTGATCCACGCTGAATTGCCACGGGACCCGGACACGCTGCTGCATCGCAGCGGGCGCACGGGCCGCGCTGGGCGCAAAGGCACCAGCGTGCTGCTGGTGCCCCATCCCCGCCGCCGTCTGGCGGAACGCTTGATCATGGCGGCGAAGGTGAAGGCGCTTTGGGGGCCGGCACCCTCCGCCGATGCGGTACGCGCACGCGATGCGGAACGCTTGGGTGAACAGGCACGCGCCTTATTGGCGGAAGAACCAGGCGAAGAAGATCTGGCCCTTGCCCGCAAGCTTCTGGGCGATGCGGCACCAGCGCCGGAAGCCTTGGCGGCAGCGCTGCTCAAGCTTTTGCGCGCGCCCCTGCCCGCGCCTGAGGAAATTGCCGAACAACGCCCGGAACGCCGTGAACTGCGGCGCGAAGCCGGCGCAGAGGATAATGCGCCCCAGGGCGGCCAGGGCGTTTGGTTCCGCATGGATGTTGGGCGCGATGGCAATGCCGATCCGCGTTGGCTGCTGCCCTTCCTGTGCCGGCGCGGCCATGTAACGCGCCAAGAAATCGGGCGGATCCGCATTCTGGGCAATGAGACGCAGTTCGAAGTGGCGCCCTATGCCGCTGAACGCTTCGCTGCTGCGGCCCGCCATGCGACGGGCGAGAATGCGGAAATCAATATCCAGCCGTTGCAGCCCCTGAAATCCAGCGCCGCACGCGCCAAGCCACGGCCAATTGAACCGCCGCCGGCGCCCGCGCGCGCGCCCGAATACGCCAAACCGCCGCGGCCCCCAAAGCCGCCCAGCGGAAAGCCACTCGGTGGAAAGCCACCTAGTGGAAAGAAGCCCAAGCGCTTCGAAAAACCGAAGCCCGGCCCGGGCTTGGAAGGGCGCAAGCGCCCCGGCGGCGCGCCCCGGCTTGGCAAGCGCGGCCGAGTGCCGTAACCCGTGCCCGCCGGCGCGGTGCCGGCGAAGCGTGGCGCCTGATCCGCCTTGGTCGAATGGCCGAAGCAGTTAGTCAGTCGCTCAAAACAAGAT
>JBEDHL010000042.1:0-10963 GCA_041174145.1 Pseudomonadota bacterium | reverse complement strand
GCGCGATGGGTCTTCTTAAGCTTTTAGCTGTCTAGACTAGATCTGCGCCGTGTGTATCAAGGCCTGTGGCCAAAATATCACAGTCAGCGCAAATCCAATACTAGATTAGCCGCGGGCCCGACGAGCCGGGGCCGGAGCCGGGGCCGGAGCCGGAGCCGGGGCCGGCGCCGGTTCAGCAGCGCAAGCCGCGAGCAGCGCAGCCGGAGCCAAAATGGCAGCGGCAGCAGCCTTACGGATCAGATCCTTACGGGTCATTTCTTTGGAATCAGAGTTCATTTTGCTCATCCACCTGGTTGGAGTTAGAAAACCAAAACGATTCAAGACCAAATTTGAGCATCTTGTCAAATCCTCGATTACATGGAATTCCAAAAATTCAGGAGTTCATGACGTGCGGATACTTTGGGAAAAGCGAAAAACTGAAGAAAAGGGGCAAGCCGAGGCACCCTTGGCTGGAATTTCGCGCCGCGCGACCCTCGCTCAGGGTAGTTTGGGACTTGCTGCGGCTTTGGGCTTGGCGGCTTGCGGCGTATTTGAAGACGAAGCCTCGGTTGATCTTGCTGGCCCACCCATCGGTGACCTCTCCGGCCTGCTGGATGGCCCCCCACCCGTCGTTGCGGGTGAGGAATTGGACGCCCCCTTGCTCTATCGCTTCTATGAACGCCGGGGCTTCGAACCCGTCTGGGCAACCCGGAAGGCACAGGCCGATGCCCTCAGGGCCAGGATACTCCGCGCGCGCGACCATGGCTTGGACCCTGAATGGTTCCACGCGAGCCTGCTGCGGCGGATGGATATGTTTCCAACGATGCGCCGCGAATTACTGCTCTCCAACGCGGTGCTCACCTATGCCGAAGCGCTGGCTTATGGCGCCCTGCCGCACGAACGCCGCAGGCATAATGAAGCGCTCATGCCGGACTCGGTGGATGTGACCGAAGTATTGGATGCCAGCCTGGATGGCCCTGATCCTGTTGCGGCGATTGAAGCTCTGGCACCCGCCACACCAAGCTACAGGGCCTTGCGCCAAGCCTTGCAACGCCTGCAACCCGGCGGCCTTCTGGACAGGGCGCAGACAACAGCCCGCATGCGGCTTTTTGAAGCCAATCTTGAACGCCAGCGCTGGCTGCCGCGGGAATTGCCGCCGGATCGCGTCTGGGTGAATGTGCCTGATCAGCAATTGGTGCTTTACCGCGGCGGACGCCCAATCTTTACCACGCGCGTTGTGGTGGGCGATGAAAAAGAACGCAAGCAAAGCCCCGAATTCAATACCTTCATTGAATCCGCTTTGTTCAACCCACCCTGGATCATCCCTGCGGATATTGTCGAGGCGGACTTAAAGCCAATTCTACAGCGTGACCCTGGATATTTGGCGCGTTACAAAATTGTTCTGCTGCCCAATGGTGAAGCGGAACAGGCGCCCGGTCCTCTGGCCGGTCTTGGCGCTGTCATGTTCGAAATGCCGAACCAGTTCGATGTGTATCTGCATGACACACCGGATAAGGATGCCTTTGGCCGCGAAAACCGGCGCATCAGCAATGGCTGCATCAGGGTGCGCAACCCGCTTGAATTCGCCGCCTTGCTGATGGAAGAACCGCTAGACACGATCAACAGAAAAATCGCCACGGGCGGCACGCAGCGCAGATCGCTGCCAAAGCCGATGCCGGTATATGTGCTTTATCATACGGCCTTTGCCGTGACGGATTCCGTGCTGGAAATCCGCCCGGATTTCTACAACCGTGACGAAGCGCTGTGGCACCGCCTGCAAAAAAATAACCAGGCTTGGACAGCGCCCGGCGATGGCAGAATACCTGAACCTTCCGGACGTGGCCCGCAGGCGCCTAGCGCACCCCGCAGGCCAAGCCAGCCTTCAGGCCAGCCCGCAACAGCGCCAAGGCGGACGTAACGCCCCCGCCCGTGATTCTGCTGGCCCGAACCTAAAGTGCCAATGAAACCTCAGCGTGCCGGAACAGGCGGCGGCAAGGCGGGGGCTGGCGCTGCTGGCGTTGCCGCCGGCGCCTCAGGCGCGATGGTTGCACCCTGCCGCGTTGTCCATTGACCTGCGCCTTCCAATTGCCGCCCCGTCCATTGCAGGGCGCGGCCAACGGCAGAAGTGGTTTCTTCCGCCGCCTTACCCACTGCATCGCCGGCGCGTTCACTTAGGCTGCGTTCCTGCTGCGCGGGCGCGGTATTTTGTGTTGCAACCGGTGGTGCTAAGGGCTGCGCTGCGGCAGCGCTGACAAACAACGCCCCGAAAACCATAATCATAGGCTTCATCCGCCAGACCTTTCCCTCAACAAAATCAGCTTAAGATATGGGAAGCCCTGGTCAGCCACCCAATGGCATTCAACGCAAAACAAGCATAACCCAAAAGGGCAGCGTGCAGATGGAAGCGATATGCTCTGTTGTGGTGATCGCCGCCATCAGCTTGGCATCGCCCCCCATGGCGCGCGCCATGACATAGGAAGTGGCAGCCGTGGGCAAGGCCATGAAGATCACCGCCGCTGCGAAGGGCAAATCCGGCAGACCGGCAAAACTACCAAGCGCATAGGTAATGGTGGGCATACCGATCAGCTTCAGCACACCCGTCAGTGCCTGGGTGGGCACACGATCCGTGAAGCTTTCCCAGGAAAGCGCCGCGCCAACGCAAAGCAGGCCAAGCGCCACGGAAGCCCGCCCCAAAGTCTGGATGGTGGGCTTCACGCCAGGCGGAAAGCCGCCCAGGGCCGCAATAGTGAAGCCCAAAATGCAGGCCAGGATCAGCGGATTCAGAATCAACTGCCGCAGAATGGCGAGTGGCTTGGGCTTGCCCCTGCTGCCATCCATGGCGAAGGCAAGCGTGGTGACACCTTGCACGAAGGGCACAATGATGCCGGTTGCCACCGCGCCGAAGCTGATGCCCGCGGCGCCGAAAATCGCCCCCACAATCGCGAAACCCATCAAATTATTGAAGCGAATGCCGCCTTGCAGGATGGAGGTCATGGCCGCATGCCCATGGCCCATGAAGCGCGCCAGCAGCACAGATATCAGCGTGCCAACGGCCAAAGCCCCCCAAATGGTGAAGGCCATGGCGCCCAGCGGCAGGCTGGCCGGGTCAAGTTCGGCAAGTGCGCTCAAGATCAGGCTGGGCAGCAGCACCCAATAGATCAGCTTTCCATCCCCGCCCAAACCGCATCCAAGGGCAGCAGGATGCGCCGGAGCAAAGCGCCAAGCCCAAGCAGCGCAAATGCCGGCACAAAGGCATCCAACCAAAGGTTCATGATTATTTCTCAGCGGCCACTAGCCGCGCCAAGCATGGTCCAGGGCAAGGGATGCGGCGCAGCGGCAATCGTCGCCAAGCAGGCAGCTTCGGTCATTCGCTTTGTGCCAAAAGCCCTGGCGGCGGCATGCGCCACTAAAAGCCTTTCCGCCCCCGGGTAGAAAATCAGATCAAGCCGGCAATCCGCCGCCTGATAGAGCCAGATTTCAGCGCCACCTTCGCGCCGCCGCAGCGATGGCTCACCCAGGGCTGAAATTACCTCTCCGGGCCCATTGCCCTGCAGCAGGGTCGCGGTAGCCGGCGGGCTGGATCCCGTACGGCGCGGCGTGGAATCATTTGGTGGTAGCGGCAAGGCAACACGATGCGTGGGCGCCGCCCCTGGGCTGGGCGATACGCCAAGGACCGCCAGGTTTGTCCTGGTGTCCCGCAAGGCATGTTCCAAGCCCAGCGCAGCGTCATCAGCTTCGGCCTTTTGGCAGGCCGGGCTAAGGACCAAGGCCGCCAAAAGGCAGGCCGTAAGGCTGGGCGGCCAAGATGCAATAACCCGAAAGGGCAAGCGCCGCCGCTGCGGCGGCTTTGGCAGCGGCAGCCCCTGGCGCACTAGGCGCCAGCTCAGGATTCGGTGGTTTCGACCGGGCGGACCGGCGGCGATACCGGCATAGGCATGCCGGACGGCGTTTCGGTGATCATTTCCATCCGGCCCGAGAGCTGACCGCCATCTTCAACGGAAAGGCGGCGCGACCGTGCCACGCCCAAAACGCGACCAGTGGCGCGAATAATCAGGCTGCCAGTTGCGGTCAGCGTGCCATCAAAAACGCCGGCGATATCGGCATCTTCCACCTGCACTTCGCCCTTGAAAACACCGGAATGGCCAATGGCCAATTCCTGGCACTGCAAAAGCTGGCTTTCCATGGTGCCTTCAATGACGATGCGCTCGGCTTCCGTCACGCTGCCCTGGATGCTGATACCCTTGCCGATTTGCAGAACGCGCTTTTCGCCCGCTTCCGCGCGGCCCGTTGTCCGGCCCGCAACGCCGGGCGTGGTCGGGCGGGTGGCTGGCGATGGCGCGCCGGCCGGCTTCGCCGGTGCAGCGGTTGCGCTGGCCACAGGCGGCACAACAGCGGCAGGGCGGAAAGGCGGCACGGCAAGATCCGGATCGCGCGCGGTGGGCACGCTTGTCGGTTCCGTTCCTGGTGTGGTCATGGCTTCATCCTTGCGACGGAAAAGCGACATTTTGGCCCCCTGCTGATTCGCAATCTTGATGCTCTCGGCTAGCACGCGACTCTGCCACCCCACAACCAGCGAAACAGAGTTATCCCCCGCTTTCTATAGACGCACTCAAGAGCCTATCAAAAACCCCAATCACGCACTGCGCGGCAAGCCAGGCATTCCGCGCATCAGCAAATGCGTCGCGCCAGCAATGCCAAGCACCGGTACCAAAAGATTGAGTAGCGGCACCATTGCAAGCAAGGCCAAGGCCAAGCCAAGCCACCAGCCTTGCCAGCGCAAGCGCTGCCAGGCGATGCGCGAATGCGCCATATTCATCCGCCTGAGCGCCACTTCGCGGAGCAAGCCCGCGCCGAGCCCATGCGCGGCAATCAGCAACGCCAGCAAGCCGCCAATCAGGGGCAGGAAGAACAATGGCAAAAGCAGTATTTGCAGCAGCAGAAGCTTGATGCCGAACCAAACGCCATAACCCGCCTGCGCCAATGCCGAAGCACCGGAGGGTGGCGGCAGGCCTGGATAATGGCGCCGTTCCACCGCGCCCGCGATGCTATCGGTGAACTGCGCCGCGATGCCGAGAGCGACGGGCAAAAACAGCCACCAGCCAAGGAAAACCCCTGCCGCCGCACCGCCGGCCTGCGTAATCCAGGAAAGCCATTCCGGCCCGTCCGCCGCCGCCCAAGCCGCCAGCCTGGCTGCCAGCCAGATCAGCCCCACCACCGCCAAAGCCGCGCCAAACATGCCCAGGATCAGCGGGCGGCGAAAGGCAGGGTCGCCGAATTGTCGCAGGGCGAGGAAAAGCGCTTGAGGCATGGTGGACGCCACCCTCGCCCAAGGTTAATCCCGCTGCAATCTTTTCCGGAGCTCAGCCCATGACCACCCCCAGCCTCGATATTCTCGGCATCGGCAATGCCATTGTGGATGTGCTGGCCCGCGCCGAGGATGCTTTCCTCGCCGAACATGGCATGGCCAAGGGCGGCATGGCGCTGATCGGCACCGACCAGGCTGAGGCGATTTACGCCGCCATGGGGCCGGGGATTGAAAGCAGCGGCGGGTCCGCGGCCAATACCTGCGCGGTAGCCTCAGCGCTGGGCGCGAAGGTCGGCTACCTTGGCAAGGTGGCCAATGATGGGCTGGGCCAGGTGTTCCGCCACGACATCACCGCCGCCGGGGTGCATTTCCCGACCCCGCCCCTGGTGGGCGGCGCCCCCACCGCGCGCTGCCTGATTTTGGTAAGCCCCGATGGCCAGCGCACCATGAACACTTTCCTCGGCGCCTGCGTGACCTTTGGTGAGGCGGATTTGGACCCCGCCGCCATTGCCAGTGCGGGGATTGTTTATCTGGAAGGCTATTTATTCGACCCGCCCGCGGCCCAGGCCGCCTTCCGCGCCGCCGCCCGAATGGCGCATCAGGCCGGGCGGCAGGTGGCGATCACGCTGTCAGACCCCTTCTGTGTGGGCCGCCACCGCGCCGCCTTCCGCGCCTTTATCCAGGAAGAAGCGGATATCGTCTTCGCCAATGAAGCCGAGATTTGTGCGTTGTATGAAACCGATGATTTCGACGCAGCGGCTGAGGCTGCGCGCGCCGAAGTGGCCATCGCCGCCCTGACCCGCAGCGAAAAGGGCAGCGTCATCATCGCCGGCAAGGAAACCCATGCGGTCCGCGCCGAGCCCACCAAGCTGGTGGACAGCACCGGTGCGGGGGATGCCTATGCCGCCGGCTTCATGGCGGCGCTGACCCGTGGTTTGGCCCTGCCGGAATGCGGCCGCTGGGGCAGCATCGCGGCGGCTGAGGTGATTTCCCATTTCGGCGCCCGCCCCCAGGCCGATCTGGCGGCGCTGGTTGGGGCCAAATCGGGCGGGGTGGCGGCAACGCTTGGCTAGATAATCACCTTTCATAAGCTTTTCTCTGGCTTTTTCCGGCGCGAACCCCTATCTCCCCGCCATAACGAAACGCCTGGATGGAAACCATCGCCCGCCCCCAAGCCTTGGGAGCCGGGTCGGTGGCCTTTTTGCCAGGCTCTACCCAGGTGTCTCATGGAAATTCGTAACGTCGCCATCATTGCTCACGTTGACCACGGCAAGACCACGCTGGTGGACAAGTTGCTGAGCCAGGCCGGTGCCTTCCGCGCCAATCAGCAGGTCGCCGAACGCGCGCTTGACCGCAATGATCTGGAACGCGAACGCGGCATCACCATCCTTGCGAAATCCACTGCCGTGCAGTGGAAGGGCGTGAAGATCAATATTGTGGATACGCCAGGCCACGCCGATTTCGGCGGTGAGGTTGAACGCATCCTGTCCATGGTGGATGGCGCCATTGTGTTGTGCGACGCCGCCGAAGGCCCGCTGCCGCAGACGAAATTCGTGCTGACCAAGGCGCTTGCGCGCGGGCTGAAGCCGATTGTGGTGATCAACAAGGTTGACCGCCAGGATGCGCGCCCGGATGAAGTGCATAATGAAGTCTTCGATCTTTTCGCCGCCCTTGGCGCGAGTGATGAGCAATTGGATTTCCACACGCTTTTCGCTTCTGGCCGGCAGGGCTGGGCGGATTTGGAATTGAATGGCGCGCGCAAGGATCTCTCGCCGCTGTTTGACCTGATCCTGTCCCATGTGCCGGCGCCGAAGGTGGATTTGGAAAAGCCCTTCGCGATGAATGCGACCATTCTGGAAAGCGACAATTTCCTAGGCCGCATTCTGACCGGGCGCGTGGAACAGGGTGTGGCGCGCCTCAATATGCCGGTGCGCGTGCTGCGCCAGGATGGCTCGGTTGTCGAAAGCGGGCGGCTCACCAAGCTGATGACCTTTTCGGGGCTTGAGCGTGTGCCGGTGGATGAGGTGCAGGCAGGCGATATCATCGCTATTGCCGGGCTTTCGGATGCGACGATCCCGGACACCATCGCTTCCCCGGAAGTGACCGAACCGCTGCCTGCGCTGCCGGTGGACCCGCCGACGCTGGCCATGACCTTCCGCATCAATGACGGGCCCTTGGGCGGGCGTGAAGGCAAGAAGGTCACGTCGCGCCAGATTCGCGACCGCCTGTTCAAGGAAACCGAAGGCAATGTCGCGATCAAGGTGAAGGTCAGCGAAGAAGTTGACGCCTTTGAAGTCGCGGGTCGTGGTGAATTGCAGCTTGGCGTGCTGATCGAGACCATGCGGCGTGAGGGTTTTGAACTCACCATCGGGCGCCCGCGCGTGCTGACGCAGGACAATCCCGAAACCGGCGAACGCGAAGAACCCTTCGAAGAAGCGCTGATTGACGTGGATGAAAGCTATTCCGGCGTGGTGGTGGAGAAGATGTCGCTCCGCAAGGGCCAGATGCAGGATATGCGGCCTTCGGGTGGCGGCAAGGTGCGGTTGACCTTCCATATCCCGTCGCGTGGTTTGATTGGCTATCACGGCGAATTCCTGACCGATACGCGCGGTACGGGCATGATGAACCGGCTGTTCCTGGGCTATCGCCCCTGGGCTGGGCCGATTGAAGGTCGGCGCAATGGGTCGCTGATTTCCAATTCGGATGGCGAAGCGATCCAATACGCGCTGTTCTATTTGCAGGAACGCGGCACCTTGTTCGTGGACCCCGGCGTGAAGGTTTATGTCGGCATGATCCTGGGCGAGCATTCGCGCGACAATGATCTGGAAGTGAACCCGATCAAGGAAAAGAAGCTGACCAATATCCGCGCCGCCGGCAAGGATGAGGCGCTGCTGCTGATCCCGCCGCGCAAGATGAGCCTGGAACAGGCCATTGCCTACATTGAAGATGATGAGCTCGTGGAAGTGACGCCCGGCGCCATTCGGCTGCGCAAGCGCCACCTTGATCCGCATGAGCGCAAGCGCCATGCACGCCGCGCGGAGAGTGAGGCGGCGTAAGACGCGCCTGACCCGCTGCAAAAAAAGCCCGCCGGCGCCACCGCTGGCGGGTTTTTTCTTTTCATGCTCTGAGCGATAGCGGCTTCAGCAGCAGCAGCGCCGCGCCGAAACCCCAAGCGCCATTAAACAGCAAACCGCGCCATGGAATATTGCCGTTCCAACCGGGCAAGCCCTTCAGATACGGCACAAGCGTCACCGCCACCACGGTCAGCGCCAGCGCGCCGAAAATCGCGCCAAAGGCCAAGGCCGGGAAAACCTGGCGTGACAAGATAAACGCCAGCACCACCCCCCAAACCCCACCCCAAAAACACTGGGAAGCAATGGCCGGCACGCCAAGAGGTTTTGTGGGGGCCATATTGAAGGGTGCTGCCGCCTTACCAAAAACCGCCACCACCGCCGGAATCTCATTGCCGATATGGTGCAGCAGGAAGGCGCTGCCCTGATGGAAAATCAGGACTGAAAGCGCGCCGGCGATAAAGCCGGACAGCAAAATGCGCATCATCTCGGCGCCCCTTCCCCAATCCGGTGCAGCAGCCGCCCGCCATCGGCCAGCCCAATCACGACCAGAATTTCATCCGGGCGTGGGCCATCGCCCAGGCTCACGGTAATCGCGTCAAAATGTCCGCGCGACCAGACATCATCCTTATGCCCCAGCGGCAAATCCAGCGCGCTGCCCGGCCCACCCATTTTGGCCGAGGATGGAATGATGGCCGCGCCCCCGCCAATCGCCTCCCGCAAGGGCCGGCCAAGGGCGGGGTGCAGAATGGCCGCGCCATGTTCCAATTCCCCCGCCGCGCCCACAATGGCGCCCTTGCCATAGGAAACCGCCGGCCTGCCCAAAAGCTTCACCAATTCCGGCGCGACACGGGCCGAAAGCGCGGGGCCGAACTCCACCAAGGGTGACAAATCCTCCACATATCGCCCAGCAAAGGGATTGCCGATCAGGATCAGCGCAACGGCGCGGATGATGGGGCGTGGTGCGGCGCGCCCCGCTTCGGCGAAGCTTTCCTCGCGCAAATAAGCGATTTTGCGGATGTCGGGCATGGCGGCTTTCCCCTGGACCGGTTCTGTCGCCAAGCCTTGCAGTTTTGCAGCACTTGAGGAAGTCAGGGTCACCCCCTGGCAGAAACCGCCGTCGCGTTGCATCCTGCCGCCATCGAAAAAAGGAATACCGCCATGGTCCATGCTCCGAACCGTCCGCCGCCAGGTGCGCCGCCTGTGCGCATCAACCTCTATTCCGACACGCAAACCCGCCCGACGCCGGCCATGAAGGAAGCCATGATGCGCGCCGAAGTGGGCGACGAACAACATGGCGACGACCCGACAGTGCATGAACTCTGTGACCGCATGGCAGCACTCATGGGCAAGGAAGCGGCAATGTACATGCCGTCTGGCACCATGTGTAACGTGGTGGCCATTCTGACCCATTGCCAAAAGGGTGATGAGGTTGTGGCGCATGAAACCAGCCACATTCTGCATAGCGAAGGCGGCACCCATGCGGCGCTGACCGGCGTGCAGATCATGCCGATGCGCGGCGCGAAGGGCATGTTCACCGCGGATGAATTGCGTGCCGCGATCAGGCCCAAAACCCGCTACACCCCGCCGCAGCGGCTGTTGGAAGTGGAACAAACCGCCAATATCGGCGGTGGTGCCGTGTGGCCGTTGGAACAACTGAACGCGGTGGCCGCCGTGGCGCATGGCGAAGGCTGGGCGACGCATATGGATGGCGCGCGGCTGATGAATGCCTGTGTCGCCGCCGGCGTCGCGCCCAAGGATATGGTTGCTTCTTACGACAGCGTCTGGCTGGATTTCACCAAGGGCCTCGGTGCGCCTTTAGGAGCCGTGTTGTGCGGCAGCAATGAATTCATTGGCCGCGCCTGGCGCTGGAAGCAGCGCCTGGGTGGTTCCATGCGCCAGGGCGGCATTTGCGCCGCAGCCTGCATTTATGCGCTGGATCACAATATTGATCGGCTGGCGGATGACCACGCCAATGCCAAGGCGCTCGCGCGTGGTCTGGCACAGATTGAAGGCGTGCATGTGGAAGACCCGGAAACCAATCTGGTATTCTTCGATATCAGCGCCACCGGGATGAATGTCGCGCGCTTGCAGGAAAAGCTGCAAATGCGCGGCATCGCCATCAGCGGCCTGGGTGGGCGCGTGCGGGCGTGTACGCATTTGGATGTCACCCCCGCGATGATCGAAGAAGCGGTGAGTGAAATCCGCACCGCGCTCAAGGCGGCCTGAGGCACGCGCCGCGTGTCATGATGCGCGGCGTTTTCGGCAAGCGGCGGCTTTTTGGGTTGGCCGCTTGCCTTTCTATCCTGCTGCTGGCGCCTTTCGCGCTTGATCGGTTATTTCCGCCCAACCTTTCCCGCCTGCATGAAGTGGGCGTGGAAGTGCAGGATCGTGAAGGGCGCATCCTTTCTATCCTGCCCGCGCCGGGCGGCTTTTGGCGGTTGGCGACCAGGCCGGATGATGTGGCACCGGTGCTGCTCGATCTGCTGATCGCGGCGGAGGATCGGCGTTTTTATGATCATGTTGGCGTTGATCCGCTGGCGCTGGCCCGCGCAGCGGGGCAATGGCTGCGCGCTGGGCGGGTGGTCTCGGGCGGGTCCACCATCAC
>JBEDHL010000041.1:0-6117 GCA_041174145.1 Pseudomonadota bacterium | reverse complement strand
CGCGGCTTTGAGCGTGTAAAGATCAACGGCAAGCTCTATCAAATTGCCGAGGCGCCGAAGCTCGACAAGAAGCTCAAGCACGATATTGAAGTGGTGGTGGACCGCATTGTGGTGCGCGATGGCATCATGCAACGGCTTGCGGATTCCTTTGAAACCGCGCTGGGTTTGGCTGACGGCATCGCCTATGCCGAAAACGCCGATGGCGGCGAACGCACGGTCTTTTCCAGCCGCTTTGCCTGCCCGGTTTCCGGCTTCACGATCGAGGAAGTTGAACCGCGCCTCTTTTCCTTCAATTCGCCCCATGGCGCCTGCCCCACCTGTGATGGGCTGGGCACGGAAAGCTTCTTCGACGCGCAATTGGTCGTGCCGCAGGATGATGTGGCGCTGAAGGATGGCGCCATCATGCCCTGGACCGGCGCTTCTTCGCCCTATTACGACCAAACGCTGCAAAGCCTGGCCGCGCATTTCAAGGTGAAGATGACCACGCCCTGGCAGGAACTCCCCGCCAAGGTGCGCGAGGCCATCCTGCATGGCACGGGTGAAGAGGTGGTGACGCTGCGCTACAAGGATGGGCTGCGCGCCTATGAGGTGAAAAAGCCCTTTGAGGGCGTGATCGCCAATCTGGAACGGCGCTTTCGCGAAACCGATAATCCTTGGGTACGCGAAGACCTTTCCCGCTATCAGGCGGAACGACCCTGCGCGGCCTGCGCGGGGCATCGGCTGAAGCCGCAATCCCTCGCGGTGAAGGTGGCGGGGCTGCATATCGGCGAAGCCTCCGCCCTGGCGATCCACCGCGCGCGGGATTGGTTCGCGCAGGTGGAAGAAACGCTCACGCCCCAGCGGCGCGATATCGCGCGGCGAATCCTGCGTGAAATCAATGATCGTCTGCAATTCCTGGTGGATGTGGGGTTGGATTACCTATCGCTCGCGCGGTCTTCCACCACGCTCTCGGGCGGGGAATCGCAGCGCATTCGCTTGGCCTCGCAAATCGGTTCCGGCCTGACCGGCGTGCTTTATGTGCTGGATGAACCTTCCATCGGGCTGCATCAGCGCGATAATGAAAGGCTGCTAGTCACGCTGCGGCGGCTGCGCGACCTCGGCAATACCGTGCTGGTGGTCGAACATGATGAGGATGCGATCCGCAGCGCCGATCATTTGGTGGATATCGGCCCCGCCGCCGGCAAGGGGGGCGGGCAATTGGTGGCGCAGGGCAAGCCCGCGGAAGTAGCCGCCAATCCCGCGAGTTTGACTGGGCAATATCTTTCGGGTCAGCGCCGCATCGAAATCCCTGAAAAGCGCCGCAAGATTGATCCCAAGCGGCAATTGCGGGTGGTCGGTGCCAGCGGGAATAATCTGCGCCGGCTGAATGCCGCCTTGCCGCTCGGCACTTTCACCTGTGTCACCGGGGTTTCCGGCGGCGGCAAGTCAACGCTGGTGATTGAAACGCTTTACAAGGCTGCAGCGCGGCGATTGATGGGGGCGGCGGAAGTGCCGGCGCCGCATGATCGGATCGAAGGGCTCGATCACCTCGATAAGATCATTGATATTGACCAATCGCCGATTGGCCGCACGCCGCGTTCCAACCCAGCCACCTATACCGGGCTATTCGCCCCCATTCGCGATTGGTTCAGCGAATTGCCGGAATCCCGCGCGCGCGGCTACAAGCCAGGCCGCTTCAGCTTCAATGTGAAGGGCGGGCGATGCGAGGCCTGCCAGGGCGATGGTGTCATCAAGATTGAGATGCACTTCCTGCCCGATGTCTATGTCACCTGCGATACCTGCAAGGGCAAGCGCTACAACCGCGAAACGCTGGATGTGAAATTCCGCGGCAAATCCATCTCGGATGTTTTGGACATGACGGTGGAAGAAGCCGAGGAATTCTTCGCCGCCGTCCCCTCCATTCGGGAAAAACTTTCCGTGCTGCGCAAGGTTGGGCTTGGCTATATCCATCTCGGTCAGCAAGCCACCACGCTTTCGGGCGGTGAAGCGCAGCGCATCAAGCTCTCGAAGGAGCTATCGCGCCGCGCCACCGGGCGCACGCTGTATATCCTGGATGAACCGACCACCGGGCTGCACTTCGAAGATGTGCGCAAATTGCTCGAAGTGCTGCATGCGTTGGTGGAAACCGGCAATACGGTGGTGGTGATCGAACATAATCTGGAAGTGATCAAAACCGCCGATTGGGTGCTGGACCTCGGCCCCGAAGGCGGAGAGGGCGGCGGCAAATTGGTGGCGGAAGGCACGCCGGAGGACATAGCGGCGGTGGCGGAAAGCCACACCGGGCGCTTCCTGGCGCCTTTACTGCGCCAAGCCGTCCCCGCGCCGGTGAAAAAGCGCAAGCGGGCTTGAGCAGGCGCCGCTTCCCTTTACCCACCGTCCCGTCTATCCCGACGGACCACCCCCAGGGAGTAACCCCCATGCCCGCCTGGCTGCCCGAATTGGCGGCTTCGGTCTTCGCGACCATCATCGCCATCACGCTGCATGAAGCGGCGCATGGCTATGCTGCGCGTGCTTTGGGGGATGATACGGCGGCGCGGGCCGGGCGGCTCAGCCTGAACCCGATCCGGCATGTGGATATGGTGGGCACCATCCTGCTGCCGGGGTTTTTGCTGGTTTCGCAATTGCTTACCTTGGGGCGGGTGGAAGCCATGTTCGGTTGGGCCAAGCCCGTGCCGGTGAATATCTGGCAGCTCCGCAACCCGCGCTATGGCATGGTGGCGGTGGCTGCCGCCGGGCCGGCCACGAATTTCGCGCTCGCTTTGGCAGCGGGGCTTGCGGCCCATGTGGTGGAACCCTGGCAGGCCAGCCTGGGGCCGGAAGGTGCGGCCTTTGCCTATCGCGCCTTTGGGCTGTTTATCCTGGCCAATCTGGTGCTTGGCCTGTTCAATCTTTTCCCTCTGCCACCCTTGGATGGTGGGCGGATTGCGGTCGGCCTGCTGCCCCGCACCCCTGCCATGGCGCTCGCGCGGATCGAACCCTTCGGCCTGCTGGTCGTGATGTTTGGCCTGTTTCTGCTGCCGCAGCTCATCCCCGGTTATGACCCCATGGGCTGGTTTTTCCGGGGGGTGGTTGCGCCCGCCTTCGATTTCGTTCTCATGCTCACCGGACACGGGTAACGGGACAGATGAGCGAATCCTCCCTGCAATTGCAGCTTGAAGGCTATGAAGGCCCGCTGGACCTGCTGCTGGAACTCGCCCGGGCGCAGAAGGTGGATCTGGCCAAGATCTCCATCGTCGCGCTGGTGGAGCAATTCCTCGCGGTGATTGAAGGCGCGCGGCGGATTCGCCTGGAATTGGCCGCGGATTGGCTGGTGATGGCCGCCTGGCTCGCCTGGCTGAAATCCCGCCTGCTTATCCCGCCCGAACAGGTGGAAGGCGAAGACGCCGAAGCCCTGGCCGAGGCTTTGACCGATCGGCTTGCCACGCTGGAACGCATGCGTGCGGCTGCCCTTTGGCTGAACCGCCGCCCCTGGCTTGGCCATGATGTCTTTGCCCGTGGCGCCCCGGAACGGCTGAAGGTGGAAGACCGGTCCGGCATCGCCGCCGATTTGCCGGCACTTTTGCAAGCCTATGTGGCGGGGCGGCGCCGCGCCTTGGCGGCACGGCCCTATCGGCCCAAGCCGCGCAAGCTGTTCACCGTGCAGGAAGCACTTGATCGTCTTTCCAAGCTGGTCGGCGCGCTGCCAAGCTGGTCTGAATTGCGCGCCTTCCTGCCGGAAGGCTTTGACGATCCGGTAGAACAGCGCGCCGCTTTGGCCAGCACCCTGATCGCCGGCTTGGAAATGGCGCGTGGCGGCGGGATAGAATTGCAACAGGAAGCGGCCTTCGGGCCGATCATGATCCGCCGCCGGACAGAAGAAGGGGACAGCGATGGAAGAACAGGCTGAAGCCAAGGCGCCGGAAGCCCCCCCCGCCCCGGCAGCGCCCGCAGCGCCGGATGAAGCCACCATGGCGCTGGCGCTGCGCATTGCGGAAGCGGTGATTTTCGCAGCAGACCGCCCGGTATCCCCGCAAACCCTGGCAACGGTGCTGCCCGAAGGCGTTTCCGCGACCATGGCCTGCGCGGCGTTGGCGGAAGCCTATCAAGGGCGGGGCGTGGTGCTGACGGAAATCGGCGGCGGCTATGCTTTTCGGACGGCGGCAGACCTGGCCCCACGCCTGACCAAGGTGGTGGAAAGCCCGCGCCGCCTGCCCCGCGCGGCGATGGAAGCACTCGCCATCATCGCCTATCACCAGCCCTGCACGCGCGGCGATGTGGAAGAAATCCGTGGCGCGACGCTGGCGCAGACCACCCTCGAATCCCTTTTGGAACTTGGCCTGGTGGCGCCACGCGGGCGGCGGGAAGTGCCGGGCCGGCCCACGCTTTGGGGCACCACGCCGAAATTCCTGGAACAATTCTCCCTGAAATCGCTGGCGGATCTGCCGCGCAAGGAAGAATTGGTCACCGGCGATGCGCCGCCCCTGCCCGGCCTGAACGCGCCCATCATTCCCGAAGAAGCCGAGGCTCCCGAAGCCGAAATTGAGGCTGAAGCTGAAGCCCAGCCGGAAGTCGCCCCAGAGCCCGCACCAGAAACCGCCGAGGAAGCCAGCCAAAGGTGAGCCTCAGCTTCGCCGATATCCGCCACGCCTATGGCGCGCGGGAGGTTCTGGCCGGCATTGAACTCAGTGTCGCGGCGGGGGAGATTGTCTGCCTGCTCGGTTCCTCTGGCTGCGGCAAGACCACGCTCCTGCGCCTGGCAGCGGGGCTCGAGCCCTTGCAGCATGGCCGGATTGAAATCGGCGGGCGGTTGATTGCCGAAGCGGGGCGGGAAGTGCCGCCGGAAGCGCGGCATATCGGCTTTGTTTTTCAGGATTATGCGCTGTTCCCCCACCTCACGGTCGCGGAAAATGTCGCCTTTGGGCTCCGCTTCGCCCCGCGTGGCGAAAGGGTTTGGCGGGTGATGGATGCGCTTGCCCGCGTAGGGCTGGAAGCCTTCCAGAATGCTTTTCCGCATATGCTCTCGGGTGGGCAGCAGCAGCGCGTGGCCCTTGCCCGCGCGCTCGCCCCGCGCCCTTCCGTGCTGCTGCTGGATGAGGCTTTCGCGAGCCTGGATGCCAGGCTGCGCGAAAAAGTGCGCGATGACACGCTGCATGTGCTGCAAGAAGCCGGCATCGCCACTTTGCTTGTTACCCATGACGCCGAAGAAGCCATGTTCATGGGGGACCGAATCGCCCTGATGCGCGAAGGCCGCATTTTGCAGGTGGGCGTGCCGGAAGCGCTCTATCTTGCGCCGGTGGATCGCTATGTGGCCGGCTTTTTGGGCGAGGTGAACCAATTGCCCGCGCGAATCCAGGCCGGCCAGGCAGAAACCGCGCTCGGCGCCCTGCCCGCCCCTGGTTTTGCCGATGGGGCAGAGGTTGAGGTGCTGATTCGCCCCGAAGGGCTCAGGCTTGGCGCCGAAGGCCAGATGGTGGAGGTGGAAGCCTTCCGCCTGCTTGGTTCCACCACGCTGGCCCATTTGGCCCTGCCCGATGGCGCGGGCGGCTTGCTTCATCTGCATGCGCGGCTGCCCCCAGGGCGGCAGCTGCGGCGGGGGGAGCGTATTGCCGTGGCCCTTGACCCCGAACGCGCCTTTGTTTTTCCGCGCGCCGAGATATGACACCGCTTTCATCTAGACCCCCGGCGCGCCATATGGGGGCGGTTGGCGCGCATCCGGCTTCCTGCTAACGGAGCCTTCCCTGCGGAAATAACGCGCGCAGGACAAAGGAGCGCATGTTCGACCTCGCTTGGTCAGAAATCGCCGTCATCGTGGTTGTCGCCGTGGTGGTGATCGGCCCAAAAGATTTGCCGGAGGCCATTCGCGGTGTCGCGAAGGGTATCCAGAAGTTGCGCCGCATGGCTGGCGAATTTCAGCAACAAGCCGATGAGCTGGTGCGGGAAGCCAAGCTGGATGATGTGCGCAATTCCATCCAGGAAATGAAAAGCACCATCAACGAAATCCGCAGCTTCGACATCAAGGGCGAGATCGAAAAAGCCGTCGATTCGGATGGCACGCTGCAAAAGACCATGACCGAGGACCCGCTGCGCGATACCTTTATGCCACCGCCGCCCGCGCCTTATGTGCCGCCAGAACTCCCC
>JBEDHL010000040.1:0-8102 GCA_041174145.1 Pseudomonadota bacterium | reverse complement strand
TTGATCTTAAGGGCTATACGCAGGATGCGCGGCTTGGCCCCTTTGCCGCGCGGGTGGCACCGCTGCAGGTGAGCTATCTTGGTTATCCGGGTACGGTAGGTGCTGATTTCCTGGATTACATCCTGGCCGATGCCACCGTGCTGCCGATGGATCAGCAGCCCTTCTATGACGAAAAAATCATCCATCTGCCGGATAGCTATCAGGCGAATGATGACCGCCGCGCCATTGCGCCCGAAACGCCATCGCGCGCTGAGGCCGGACTGCCGGCGGAAGGCTTTGTCTATTGCTGCTTCAACAATGCCTATAAGATCACGCCGGAAATCTTCGCTTCCTGGATGCGTATTCTAGCCGCTGTGCCGGGTTCCGTCTTGTGGCTTTTGCGCAATGAAGAAGATGCCATGGCGCGGTTGCGCGGTGCTGCGCAAGCGCAGGGCGTGGATCCGGCGCGGCTGGTCTTTGGGCCATCGCTCCCGTCAGCGCAGCATTTGGCGCGGCATCGGCTTGCGGATCTTTTCCTCGATACGCTGCCCTATAACGCGCATACCACGGCGAGTGATGCGCTTTGGGCAGGGCTGCCCGTGCTGACACAAATGGGCGAGGCCTTTGCCGGGCGCGTGGCGGCAAGCCTGCTGAAGGCTGTTGGCCTGCCCGAGATGATCACGCGCGATACAGCGGCCTATGAGGCGCTGGCCGTGGCTCTTGGCCAAGACGCTGCGCGTGCTGCGGCGCTCAAGGCAAAGCTTGCCGCTGCTTTGCCAAGCGCGCCGCTTTTCGATACGCCGCGCTTCACGCGGCATCTGGAAGCAGCCTTTCGCCTGATGTGGCAGCGCCATGTGGAGGGCAAGGCGCCGGAAGGCTTTGCCGTGCCGGCGGAAGCCTGAACGCTGCGCCATGCCGGATTTCGCTGCCTTCTTCGCCTCAGGCCAGGTGGCCGATTTGATGGTGGCGGTGCTGTTGGTTGAGGCTTTGGCGCTGCTTGGCTTCCGGTGGCTCACTGGGCGGGGGTTGGCGCCGCGATCTGTCTTTGCCTTGGTGCTGCCTGGCGTATTTTTCGCGCTGGCTTTGCGCGCGGCGCTCACCGGCGCCTGGTGGGGCTTTGTCTCCCTCGCCATGACCGCCGCATTTTTTGCCCATGCCTGGGATCTATGGCGCCGCTGGCGCGACTGAGCTGACGCTCAGCCAAAAATATCCGCAGGGCTTTCGCGCTTCAGCGCAGCGGCCAAGTCCCGCCCCAGGCGCGGGCCATCGGCGGCCGCGGCCTCACCCATATTGCGCCGCAGGAAACTGCCATCGGCGCGCGCCACAAGCCCATGCAGCCGAAGTTGCCCATCGGGTAGCAGCACGGCATGGGCGCCAATGGGTGTGCGGCAGGAACCATCCAGCGCGCCAAGCAGCGCGCGTTCCGCATCGGCCACCGCGCGGCTTGGCTTGTGTTCAATGCGCGCGAGCAGTTCAAGTGTTGCGGTATCGTCGGAGCGTGCCGTGATGCCGACAATGCCCTGGCAGGCGGCGGGCAGCATGGCTTCCGCTTCCAGCACCACTTGCGCGCGATCCGCCATGCCAAGGCGCTTCAAGCCTGCAAGCGCGAGTAAGGAACAGGTGAAATCCCCCGCTGCCACTCGGCCAAGCCGCGTTTGCACATTGCCGCGAATGATATCAACGCGCAGATCAGGTCGGCGATTCAGCAATTGTGCTTGCCGGCGCACGGAAGCCGTGCCGACCAGGGCGCCTTGCGGCAGTGCCGCCAGCGGATCATGCGCCTGCGGTGCGGCGCATCCCGGCCCCAATATCAGTGCATCGCGCGGGTCTTCGCGTTCCAGCACTGCGGCCAGCACAATGCCCGGCGGCAATTCGGTTTCCAGATCTTTCAGGCTATGGACCGCGACATCAATGCGGCGATCCAAAAGCGCCTCATGGATTTCCTTGGCGAAAAGCCCTTTGCCGCCAATATCCGCCAGGCGCTTATCCTGCACCTTATCGCCCGATGTCGCGATGATGTGTTCTTCCAAAGCGCCATCAGCCGCCAACGCCGGGATGGCCGCGCGCGCTATGGTCGCAAAATGCCGCGCCTGCCATAGCGCAAGCGGGGAACCGCGCGTACCGATGCGCATGGGCTGAGACGCCATTCCTCAATAACCTTATATGTTGTTCAGGCCCTTGCGAGGCCAAAGAGATGCGCCAAATCCTTGAAGAAAATCCTGACATGCGCAAGGGGATCGCGGCGGACCAATTCCTTGTTCATGTAGGATTCCCAGGTCAGGCGCTGCACATCCTTATC
This sequence comes from Pseudomonadota bacterium, assembly GCA_041174145.1. Classification (GTDB taxonomy): domain Bacteria; phylum Pseudomonadota; class Alphaproteobacteria; order Acetobacterales; family Acetobacteraceae; genus Neoroseomonas. Next base: position 5,824 of record JBEDHL010000040.1, on the reverse strand, counting down.
CGCGCAGATGGAAACAAACTTCTCGCGCCGCTTGTCCGATGAATACCAGAAATACTGCATGATACCGAGCACCCAGAAGACCCGACCATGCGCCTTCATGAAGCGCTTGCGCGCGCTGGCAAGCGCCCTTGCATCGCCGGTTTTCAGGAACTCCTCCGCCGCATCGGCAGCAATGCGGCCGCCATACATGGCGTAATAAATCCCCTCGCCCGAGGCCGGCGCCACCACCCCCGCCGCATCACCGGCCAGGATCACATCGCGGCCATTATCCCAACGCTTGAGCGGCTTCAGTGGAATGGGCGCACCTTCGTGGCGAATAGTCTCCGCATCCGTGAGGCCAAGATCGCGGCGGAGTTCGGCCACTGATCCGCGCAGCGAAAAACCCTTTTGCATGGAACCGGTGCCGATGCTGGTGGTATCGCCATGCGGGAAAATCCAGGCGTAGAAATCGGGCGAAAGCTTGCCCTGGTAATAGACATCGCAGCGCTTGGCATCGAAATCGGCGCTGCCGCCATTGGGGGGGGATCGCACGATTTCATGATAGGCGAAAACGCAGCGCACCTTATCCCCGCCTGGCACTTCCTGCTTCGCCACCTGGGAACGCGCGCCATCCGCGCCAATCACTAGTCGCGCACGTGCTGTTCCGGTGGAACCATCCTTCGCTTCCCAATGCACAATGGCAGTGCCATCCGTATCGCGGGTAATGCGGTCGTAACTGCCGGTTTGGCGTTCCGCGCCCGCGCGTGCGGCGCGTTCGCGCAGCCATTCGTCGAAATCTTCGCGGTCCACCATGCCGACGAAACCGCCATCAATCGGCATATCCACGGATTTGGCGCTGGGGGCGACCATGCGGGCGGAATTGATCTTCGCCACCAGCAATTCATCGGGAATGGCGAAATCGCGGATCAGGCGTGGCGGAATGGCGCCACCACAGGGTTTGATGCGCCCAGCGCGATCCAGCAGCAGTACGGAACGGCCGCGGCGGGCCAAATCATCCGCCGCGGTGGCCCCGGATGGCCCGCCACCGACCACAATGACATCATATGTTTGCATGGCCATTTCCCCTTACCTTGCCGGTACCATTGGGCCGAAGCCGCCGGTCTTGCTGATTTTTGGGCGATTGATGCGCGCAGCGAGTAATGCGGAGGCGATGAACAAGGCCGCATCAATGATGAACACGGCGGCATAAGCGCCTTCCGCATTACCAAGCGCGAATTTCGCTATATCCACCGCCGCCGCGCCGGCCAGCCCACCAAGTCCAAAGGCCACAGCCTGCGCTGCGCCCCAAAGCCCCATGCGCGTGCCTTCGCGCGATTCATGCCCGCGCGCGACCATTTGCATCATGGAAGCAATGGCGGCGGCGGCGAAAACACCATTCGCCACACCAAGCGCGAAGAAGCTGGTCTTGAGCGGCCAGGCCGCGCCGAATTGTCCCGCGATGGAAAGCGCCAGCATCATGGCTGCGGAGGCCAAGCATCCGGCAATAGTCCAGAAGCGCAGTGTTCCCGCCCAGCGTCCACCACGCGCGCTGCCAATCAGCGCAATGGCAATCATGCCCACCAGCACGCCCGCATGTTGCAGGGATGAAATGCGCGTGGTCTCGCCCAAGCTGCGGCCAAAAATGGCGCCGGCGAAAGGCTCCAGGATTAGATCCTGTGCGCTATAGGCCAGCATGGAAACGAAGATGAAAATGGTGAAGCGCCGCGCTTCCGGTTCCGCCCAAACCTCTCGTAATGCCTGGCGGAAGGGGGGCTTGGCGGCGTCAGTCACTTCAGGGCGCGCGGCGCTTGGGCCTTCCATGCCCCAGACAGCGAGCGTTGCGAGCGTGAAGGCAATGGCGGAAACGCCAGCGGCGACGGCAATCAGGCGCGCAGGCGAATAGGGATCGAGGAGCCGCCCGGCAATCGCGGTAGTCACCACGAAGCCCGCAATCATCATGATCCAAACTAGTGAAGCGGCGGCGGCGCGGCGCGCGGGTGCGGTGCGTGCCGCAAGCAGCACCAGGAGCGAAGTCCCTGCCGCGCCAACGCCTGCGCCAATCATCAGGAAGGCCAGCACCGCAAGCGCAATGCCCGCCCAAAGTGCTTCGGCCATCAGCGCCGTGCCCGCCGCGGCCAGAACGCCGCCAAGCGCCAGCACCGCCATACCGCCAATGATCCAGGGCGTGCGCCGTCCACCCATATCAGACCCATAGCCCATGCGCGGGCGGAGCATTTGCAGCGCGTAATGGATGCCAACCAAAATTCCTGGCAGCGTCGCGGGCAGCGCCAATTCCACCACCATCACGCGATTAAGGGCTGAGGTTGTCAGCACCACAATCGCGCCAAGTGCGGTTTGCACCAAACCAAGACGGATGATGCCAAGCCAGCCAAGCGGGGCAGGGGTCATGACGGGCCTCCTGTCAGATTGGCCAGAGCAAAGGCGCTGATCAGCATGCCAATCACGTAAAGCAATACGCCCGTGCCATTATACCAAGGCGCCAGCGCGCGGGGGTCGCGCAACATGCGCCGCATCAGGCCAAGCTGGGTCAACAGGGAAAGCGCAACTGCCGCGCTGTGCCAGGGCGCATCCCAGGCGAATAAAAGGCCAATCACCACAAGTTGCGGCGCCGCCATGAAAATACAGGCAACCAGCCCGGCGCGTTCCGCCCCCAATTGCACGGGGAGCGAAAGCACGCCCATGCGCTTATCGCCTTCAATCGCCTTGAAGTCATTCAGCGTCATGATGCCATGCGCGCCAAGGCCATAAAGCAGCGCCACCAGCAGCACGCGCCAATCTGGCGCACCGCCCGACATGATGGCGGCCGCAGTGACCCAAGGCAGGGTTTCATAAGCCAAACCGCAAGCGAGGTTTCCCCACCAGCCATTCGCCTTCAGCCGAAACGGCGGCGCGCTATAGGCCCAGGCAAGCGCAACGGCGATGATGGTTGCGCCAAAACCCCAAGCGCCCAGCGGCAAAGCGGCAATCAGCGAAAGCAGCGTCCAGAACAGCGCAATATACAAACCCCAGCGGCCTGGAATGCGCCCGGAAGGTATGGGGCGATGCGGTTCATTGATCGCATCCACATGCCGATCATACCAATCATTCGCCGCTTGGCTCATGGCGCAGACCAATGGCCCGGCAAGAACAATACCGAGCAGCGCCAAGGGCCAATGCTGGGTGAAGCCACCATGCGCGGAAGCAACCCCGCAGCCAAAGGCCCACATGGGCGGGAACCAAGTGATCGGCTTCAGTAATTCCAGAACCGCCGCCGGTTTCATCCGCGGGGCGGGGGCGGTTGCGGCAGAGGCAGCTTGGCCCGCCATCGCGCGACCTAGCCCTGATCGCCCGTGTCGCTGCCAAGATCGCCAAGCCCATAGCGATGCAGCTTCACATAAAGGCTTTGTCGGCTGAGCCCGAGCATTTCGGCGGCCGAAGCGCGATTATCGCCGGAAAGCTGAAGCGCGGCTTCAATGCAAAGCCGTTCAATCGCATCCGTCGCGTCACGCACCAGATCCTTCAGCGGCACGCGCCCGATCAATTCCGTCAGCTGTTCCACTGAACGTGTCGCATGCGCCCCGATCTGCCGCGGTTCGGCAACCCGCGCGCCAATATCGCGGATGGAAAAGCCAAATACTTCCTGCCCGCCATGGGTGACGGTGACAGCGGAGATTTCCACCTCAGCCCGCGCGCCCATCGCGCCGCGTAGCGTGGTGGTATACAGCCTGACGGTGCCGCGATTGCGTAGATTCGAGAGCAGGACTTCAATTTCGATACCCTGGCCGCCCAGCCAGCGTTCCAGCGATTCGCCGCGCGCCTGTTCTTCCGAACCAAGCTCTGCCAAATCCAGAAAGGCGCCATTGGCGGAAAGCACCACGCCATTCTGATCCGTGATCACAAAGGCATCAGGCAGGTTTTCCGCCAGCTTAAGCATTTGCGCCTTGGCGGTGGAAAGGCCAGCCGGTTGTTCGCCATGGGGTAGCGAAAGCCGGACCAGCAGCACGGAAGCACCATCCTGGCGGAAGCTGGTGGCGGCAATAGTCACGTCGCGCCCAGAATCCGCAAGCTGCGCGCCAACTTCATCGCCACGGCCCGCAATGCGCACGGAAGCGAGCAGTGATTGTACGGCAGGCCGGCTTTCCGCGCTGAAGGCATCCATCAATGGCCGGCCAATTACACGGCGGGATTGCCGGCCAAAAAGCTGTTCGGCAGCGGGATTGGCCTCGGTCACGCGGCCAGTGGCGCCATCAATAATCAAGGTTGCATCAGCGGAAAGCTGGAACAGCAACCGATAGCGCGTTTCTGCCTGGCGTAGCTTGGCGTAATCGCGTTCCATGGATTGCTGGGTTTCCAGCAATCTTTGCTGCAGGCGTGATTGCGCGCTGAGGTCGCGGCCAAATACTACGCGCCGAGACCCACGTTGCAGTGGCACAGCGGCAAAAAGCAGCGGAACGGCTTCTCCGCCTTCGGCGACCTGATTGATATTCCGCCATGTTGCTTCGGCGGGTGCATCAGTGAGCAGCGCTTCAACCTTTGGGCGGCTTTCGGTGGTGACGGTCTCCGCCCAATAACGCCCAAGCCAAGCCTGATGCCCACCGAAGGTTTTGGCCAATTCCTGATTACTGAAGGCGATATCCCGGATGATTCCTTTGTCATCCACCACCAGGGCCATATCTGCCGCAGCCGATACGAGCGAAGCTGCAGCATCAGCATCCAGATCACCAAGAGATTTTTGCGGTGCCAGGAAAGACTTCACGAGAATTCGGAACCTTCTATTGCAAGGTGCGCCTTTTCAGCGTGGCGCTTGGGGAAATCAAGCGGGGGCAAAACAATGCGTTGCATGACCGGGGCCTTAACTCGGCAACCCGGGGCTCCCTCTCGCTCGTCCCTGCAGGGCCAGAAGGGCTTCGGCCTGCAATATGGCTTCTTCGGCATCCCGCGCGGTAGCATCGGCGCCAAGGCGCTTGACCAGCATTGGTTCCTGCAAAAGCAGGGCGCCGCCAACCAAAATACCAACATCAGGATTGCGTGATGCGCGGCGAATATCGGCGATTAGGATGGCCAATTTTTCAATATGGGTTTCGCCGCCAATGGAAAAACCAACCAAGCCGAAATGGCGTTCCGCCACCATGGCGATCAGCGCCTCACTATCGGCGCCACCATTCATCCATGTTTCCCAACCAGCGCGGCGGAAGAACTGGTCCACCATGACAAGGCCAAAGCCATGTTGTTCGCCCGGCGCGGGCGCCAAAAGGATGGATCTTCCAGGGCGCGAGGCAAGGCCGATTGGTGCGAAGCGCGGTTCCAAAGCATGGCAAACGGCATGCAGGCAGCGCAGACCAATGGTAACTTCAGTAAAGTCGGAGACATCCTTTTCCCAGCAGACCCCAAGAACGCGCGCCGCAGGCGCCAGCAGGCCAAGATAAACCTGCGCCAGGGGCAGGCCGCGCGCACAGAACGCATCAATAAAAGTCAGCGCGTGGTCTGTATTGCCAAGTTGAACAATGGCGGTGAAGGCCGCCACATCGCCTTCAGTGGGGGCGGCGGGGTGCGGTGCAGCAGGGTCCCGGTCTGCCGCGCCCAAGGCGCGCTGCGCCAAGACGAGCCGAGGGATAACCTCTGTCTCGATCACCCGCTCGAGCGATGTGGCGCCGGCTTGGGGGAAGCTGCGCCATTCCACTTCTACGGGCCCATCCCGGCGGTCGGGGTTTGGGTTTGCCATTTCCGGGCGGGAGTATAGCGCGAAACCGTGATCGGCTTCCACATATTCCGTGCGGGCCTGTCGCTCCTGATCCGTGCTCGGCTTCATGGTGACCCCCTTTAAGTGGGTAGCTTCATCCTGAAG
>JBEDHL010000039.1:0-11082 GCA_041174145.1 Pseudomonadota bacterium | reverse complement strand
CCTCACGGGGTATCTATTGGGTGTGGGCGCGGCGCGGGCTGTGGCGCGGCGCATCACTGTGCCGCGCGCGCTGGATATGGGCATGGCGCTGGCGGTGCTGGCCTTTGCTGCCTGCGCTTGGCATGGCGGCTTGGCTTGGCTTGGCTTCTGGCGCTGCATGGCCGGGATTTCCGGCGGGATGCTGATGGGGCTCGCCGGGCCTTCTGTGCAGGCGGTGACGCCACCGGAACGCCGGGGCCGCGCCGGGGGCATGGTGCTGTTTGGTGTGGGTGGCGGCATTACCCTTGGCGCGCTGCTGGTGCCGCTTTTGCTGCAAGGCGGCGTGGCGCTGGCCTGGCTGGGGCTTGCGATGATGGCGCTGCTGCTTTGGTTGGTCATGCGCCCCTATTGGCCGCGCCCGCCCGTGGCGGAAACCGCGCCGGAAGGCCGCGCCCCGCCGGCTTATGGCATTATCATCGCCTATGCGCTGTCAGGCGCGGGGCTGGTGCCGCCCATGCTTTATCTTTCGGACCTGGCCGCGCGGGGTAGGGGGCTTGGCGTGGAATTGGGCGCTGGCATGTGGGTGCTGTTTGGCCTTGGGTGCATCAGCGGCGCTTTGCTGGGTGGCCGCGCGGTGGATCGCTGGGGCGGGAGATGCGCCATTTTCATCTGGATGGTGATTCAGACCGCAGCCTTGGCACTCGCCCTGCCTCAAGCACTTTGGGTGCTGGTGCCGCTTGGGCTGGTTTCTGGCCTTGCGGCGCTTGGCATCACCACGGTGGCGCTGGCTGCCGCGCGGGAGAGGGCGGGTGCCCTGGCCGGCGTGATCTGGGTGCGCGTGACAGCGGGGTTTGCGATTGCTCAGGCTATCGCGGGCTTTGCCCTGGCGGCACTATTCCGCGCCACTGATGAAAGCCACGCCGCGGTCTTCGCGGCGGGGCTGGTGCTGACGGTCATTGGACTAGTGGTCGCCTGGGCCGATTGGCGCTGGCGCTGGGCGTAATCGTGAATCAACCCCGTCCGCGCGTGACAAGGCGCCCTGGCTTTTCACCCGTGGCGCCCTTGCCGGCGACAAATGTGGAAATGCCATTGGCCCAGACTTCCTCAATCCCGGCACTTTCCTGCTTCGGGTTTTCGAAAGTGGCGCGGTCGATCACCGTATCCGGGTCGAACATCACCAAATCGGCATAGGCGCCTTCGCGGATCACGCCGCGATCCACCATGCCAAAAACAGCGGCCGGGCGGCCTGTCATTTTATGAACAGCGGTCTCCAGGCTGAACAGGCGCAATTCGCGCGCGTAAAGGCCAAGGACGCGCGGGAAAGTGCCCCAAAGCCGCGGATGCGGATGCGCGTCATGCGGAATGCCGTCCGAGCCAATCACCGACATTGGATGCGCCATGATGCGGCGCACATCAGCTTCATCCATCTGGAAGGTGATCTGGCCCGCCGGCAGCAGGCGTTCAGCCGCCATGCGGATATCCGTATTCCAACCGCGCGCAATGTCAGACAAATATTTGCCGGCCATCTCAGGATGCGGGATGGACCAGGTGATCATCACCTTCACATCATCACGCAGCCGATCCGGCATCAGCACGGTGGACCCCGCCGGATAGGGATAGACGTCAAAGCAGACTTCCTGGCTTTGCGCATAAGCATCAATCAGCGCCAGCGTCTGGTTCGAGCGCCCGTAATTCTCCGGCATGGAGCATTTATGGTGGCTGATCCAAACCGGGCAGCCAACGCGGTCACCAATCTTCAGCGTTTCTTCGATGGAGGCGCACACGCGGTCAGCCTCATCACGCATATGCGTGACGTAAATGCCGCCATAGGCGCGCAAAGGTTCCGCAACCGCAATCACTTCTTCCGTGGTGGCGTGCATATTCAAAGGATAATAGAGTCCCGTCGAAAAGCCCGAAGCGCCTTCGGCCAAGGATTGCTTCACGCGTAGCCGCATGCGTTCAATTTCGCCATCATTGGCAACGCGCATCACATCGCCATCCATGGCTTCCACGCGCATGGTCTGGTGGCCGACCAGCGCATAGGTATTCACTTCGGAGCCCTGCTTTTTCAGCTCATGCGCGTAATCGCCGAAACTATCAAAGCGCCACCAGCCATCTTCGCCAATCAGATCGAGCGGCGGCGGCGGGCGTTTGGAAAAGCGCGCAGGCGAAAGGCTCACGCCGCAATTGCCAACCACCACGGTGGTGACGCCCTGGCTGATTTTGCAGGTCATGCAGGCGGGTCCGCACAGCACGGCGCGGTCATCATGGGTGTGGCTATCAATGAAGCCCGGCGCCACGGCCTTGCCGCCCGCCATCACTTCACGATCCGCGCTGGCCCCGCCCAGATCGCCCACCGCCACGATGCGATCCCCCGAAACACCAATATCACCCCGCCGGCTTGGCGCGCCCGTACCATCAATGATGGTCGCATCGCGGATGATCAGATCGCAGCGGAGAGCCATGGGAATACCTCGGGATCGGTGATGAAAGATGCACGATCATGGCGCAGGCCCCGGGCGGGTGGAACCCCCCAACTTCTATAATTCAGCCTCTGCTTGCCAATACGCAAAAGAACACCAGGCGGCCCAGCCATCAGGCCCCTTCTTCAATGGCCGCCCAAGGACATGGCCTGTTCTGACCCAAGCAGAATTTCAGCGATGCGGATAACATCTGGCCGCTGCAGCCCGCCCCCATCCAAGGCATTCAGCGTGGCCTTGAGCTTTTGTTTATAGAGACGCTCCAATTCATCGAAGCCATCCACTATCCCGGCGCGACGCCCCGCCATTTCAATCCGGCGGAGTGCGCGTGCCAGATGTTCAATATTCACTACAACGGCCGCGCGGTGCTTGGCATTGGGGTTCTGCAGCGCAGGTAACAATTGCCGTTCCACCATGTGGCGCGCCGCTGCCTCACTTGCCTTGCCAATTTGGTTCAATAATGGGCTGATGATGCTGCGCCGGTCAGTCTGGCGGCCAGGCGGCGTGGTTTCCAATTCCTTGAGCAGGGAGACCATTTCCTCTGCCATATGGGCGGCGCGCACGGGGTCTTCCGTGGGCAGGCTAAGCGCTGGTGCCGCTGCCAGATCATCAAGCTTTTCATCGGCAATACTGCCGGCAATGGGCGAAAGTCGTGCGGCGGTTTTGATCACCGAACCAGGGCTTTGTGCCCGGTCCAGCAGGCTTGCCAAGGCCATGCTGAAAACAGCCTGGCCTTCCTGCGCCGGGCCCTTCAGCGCGGCGGTCACCAATTCGGTCGAAGGGCCAGAAAAGGCCGCAAGTTTTGCTTCCCAGATCCCTTCCGCATGCCGCCAAATACCTGTGGCGAGCGTCAGTAATTCAGAACATTGATTGGCACTCAGGTTAATTGTTGGTAGGCCTTCCTGAAGGCTGAGCCCCGGGGTAAGCCGCGCGGCCTCAGCCCAAAGCCGACGCCCAACCTGATCAACCTTTAGAACGTCAAAGAAATTTTGTCCCCCAAGATTGGCGTTGATTTCCTCGGCCTCTTGACCCATTGCGCTGCGAAGTGCTTCTGCCAAAGGTGTCAAAATAGGCCGTGGAAATTTACCGCTGCCGGGTGTCCATTTCTCCATTGGTACCAATGCACCATCAAAGGGCAGAAACAGAATACGAGTGAAGGTAATGGGGCGCGGCGGGCGCAGCAGCTTCAATCGCGGCCTCGCTGCTTCAATGATGGGGTCAAGCATCGCGCGTGATGGCACTGCATCAAGCACCGCGACAACTTGGCGCAAGACTGTATCTGATGCTTTTGAAGCGCGTCCGGAAATACGGCTGAGGGGGTCATCCCCGTGTTTCTGATCACTATCCGGTTCAGTCAATGCACGCGTGGATTGGACCATATAGGCTTCACGCAGCTTTTGCGCTTCTGCCGCAAGCGTCACCGCGTGTTCCCCCGCGATCAGGGTTTCATTGCGCGTAATATAATCAAGCGGCCTTTGACGCCGCCAATCAAAGGCCTGGCTGAGGTCTATTTTTTCGGTGCGAAAGGTGGAACCGCCTTGCGGAAAACCGGGCCAGCTTTCCACTTCCTTGGGTAGGGGGGGCACAAGTTGGGCCATTTCCCAGAGCGTCGCCTCACGATCGGAAGGTTCTGATTGCCGCCAAAGAGCAACCACAATTGCCCAACCATCCAATAACCATTCCGGTCGTGCGGCGCGGGCGATGACCGGTTGCTTGTCACGATGCCAAGCGCGGATCAGCAGCGTGGAATCGCCCAGCACACGATCAAGTTCTGCCACCGCAGCTTCGGCGCAGCTGAGGCTAAGAACGGCCTTACGCAGTACCCATTCGGCCTTAACACCGCGCGGGCTACCCCTGCGCGGCGCGGTCCAATGGTCCAGTTCCTTCACAAAGGCGCGGAAATCGATCAGCGCTTGTCGCGCATGGCCCGTGACCGCATCCTGCGCATTGCCGAGCGACATGAAAACGCCAGCCAGACTTTCAAGCGCGGCTTCAACTTCCTCAACACTCATGTTGAAGCGCTTGGCGGCGCGTCCAACCGCTCGGCCAATGCGTGGGCGCAGATAGGTCAGGCTTTCCTGTTCAGGTGGAACCTGCGCTTCGGCGGGCAATTCGGTGCGCCGAATAAGGTCGGTCAGCAGCAGGAAGAAGACTCGACGATGCGCGGTGGCACTGGTCGTCACATGATCCGCCGCGAATGTCATGGCAGCCCGCCCGCGCAGCCCTTCTGCAGCAATATCCAGGGTTGCGTTGCGAATTTGTGCGGGCGTCAGGCTTGGCGCAAGCAAAAGCTTCTTCCATAGCGCCTGGTCATGAAGCGTCATGGCCTGGGTTTTCCCTGCGTCATTCAGAGGAATGACCCAGGGCGTTTTGGTGCCGGAAAAACTGGGCAGAATAAGTTCCCGACTGGCGGCGGACTTCCCCTGCCTGACCCGCGCACCCAATAATTGGGGCGCTGTAAAAGCCACCACGGCCCCACGTTGCCAAAATCCCACGGGATCGGGCTCTGTCTCGGCGGGATCCGCATGGTTATCCCTGGCGGGGAGATCTGATGACATGGCCCTTCTTTTTTTACCTAGGCGTCAAGCATTAACGTATCTAATCATAACAATTACAAAAACATAAACTAATTTACCAGCAGGTCCAAGTTTGAAAATGTGTCTCAGGCGACGCCTTAATCCAAAACATCCAGTGCCATATCGGGGCCAAGCAGGATTTCGGCTATGCGTGCCAGGTCAAGCTTGGTCAGGCCTTCTGGAGTAATGCTTTGCTTGGCTTCGCTGATGGCCATCAGAATCCGCTTGGCCGCACCGTCATATCCATGACCCATGCCAAAGCGCCGCCCGATCAATTCAATCCTGCTAAGGGCCCGTGCCTGGCTTTCCAGATGGGTGATCTGATCTGGGGATGCCACGCGACATAAAGACGGAATTTGTTGGAAGATTTCCGCTTCAAGCCCCTGTTCATAGGCAAGCCGCAGGCTTACTTCCGCATCCTGCCGCAGCTGCACCAAACGTTCCGCACGATTTGAATTTCGTGACGGAGGAGCATTTTCCAGATCCTGGAACGCGTTTTTGAAGGCTTCAGCGAAATTTGCCGCTTCTATCAAATTTTCAGTCGGCAGGATGATGCGGGCCTTTTCAAGCCAATCATCAACCGCAGCGTCAGCAATGCTGCCCGCGCGATCCGAAAGGCCTGCCGCCACCAAGGCGACGGTGCCGGGGCTTGTCGCTTTTTGCATCAGAGTCGCAAGGCCTATGGCAAAGCCAGTGTTTTGTGCCTCGGCCAGGGGTGCCAAAGCTGCCTTTATCGCTTCTTCCGGTGGCCCCCAATCGGCCAATTGTATGGCGGCCCATAACGCCCCCGCATGTTGCCAAACTTCGGTTGCCATCCGGAGGAGAGGCGCGAAATCATCCGGCCTTAGCCCAGAGTCTTTCCAGCGCGGGCCGGGCTTCAATTTAGGCGCATGGGATGCGACGGCGGCCCAAAGGGCACGTCCGGTGCGGTCCACCACGCCTAAATCCTGGTATGTCTTGCCGGCAATACCAGCCTCAAGCCGCGCGGCTTCTTCGCCCATCGCAAGGCGCACAGCCTCAGCAATGCCGGGAAGGGCGCAGCGTGGCAGGCATACGTCGCCCCTTTGCCATTCCTTGTTATCAACAATCGCCCCATCCAGGGGCAGAAAAAGAAGCCTTGTTAATTGCAGCCTGCGTGCGGGGCGTAGCTGACGCAGCCTTGGGCGCGCGGCATCCAAAAGCCGGTCTGCTTCCTGCCTGTCGGGCAAGCGATCCAGGATTTCAACCACATGGGTGAGCGCCGAGTCTGATGCCGCCGCCAGGGCATGCACAAGCTGCCTGGTTTCAGAAAACCTGTTTTTGGGCAGTGGCTTACTGATCCGGCTTGAACTGCCCGGAAAATTAACTGACATGGATGAAGGCTTCTCGACCCCAACAAATAGGTTGGTTTTGCCGTATTGCCGCGTTGCATTCATTGGGGCGGGCAAGCGCTGCCCTTGCCTGTGGATCAGTTTTTCATTGCGCGCGATTAGGTCGACCAAGCGCCCGCTGCGCCAAGCTTCGAACTGCTGAAGAATACTGGCATTGCGTCGGGTCTTGGAAAAATCGTGATGGATGCCGAACCATTCGGTGATCTGCTTGGGCAGAACTGGCACCAGAAGCGACATTTCCATAATGGCGTGGGCCTTATCGGCCATGGGAGTAGCCTGCCAAATTCCCAGAATCAGATCCCATCCATCCAACACCCAATCAAGCCGTGCCAGGCGTTCATTCAGCCCCTCGAATTTTGCTGTGCTGTTGCCCAGTAGGGCTACGATATCGCAAAGCAGCGCATCGCACTCCGCAGCCGCCTGCCGTGCGCAACTCAAGGTCAATTGCAGTGATTCAAGTAGCGTTCCGGCGGCACTCGCCACCAGGCCTGCGGGCAATTCTTGCTGCCAAGCGGTGATGGAATGCGCAACTATGCCAAGTTCTTCCAGCAAAAGGCGCGATGGTGCCGGCGGTTCATCCGAAGGCAAGCCAAAACCGATATAAGCCTTCGATACTTCCTCAAGCGCATCCGCAACGGCCTCAGTCGTCAGCTGTAATTGCCTGGCACTTTCAATAACAGCGCGTTGGCTTCGCTGTTTCAACAACTGGGGTTCATCCAATTCAGGCGGCGGGCGGCCTGGAATGGCTTCTTCACTTTGCTTAATGAGATGAAGCAGCAGGGCGAAATTGGTGTTTTTTTCCCGCGTCCTGCGCGCCACCCGCGCTGCCTCTGCCGCCAAGGCTGCGTTTCTCCCGGCCAAATTTTCAAGAGCGGCGGCCTCTGCCGCCTCACGCATCAAAAGTGGGGTCAGGAGCTTTTTATCGCGCAGCAAGCGCCAAAGCCGCCGGTCATGCAGTGTTGGTACGCAAATCTGCGGAATGGCGGCCCAGGGCAGAATATAAACACCTTTGCCGCCTGATGGGTTGGCGATAATCACCTCAAGCCCGGAATGATCACCCGCCGCACGAGCGCGCGCCCCAAACAATAAAGGTGTGGTGAAGGGTAACGCTACGCCCCGGTCAAGAAAACTTGCCGGTTCGTAATGCCGAGGATTGAAGTCCTGGAGTTTTGATGAGGGTTGAGGCTGCACATCCAGTACAAACACCAGAATCGGTAAAAAAATACGCAATAAGATGGCGTATTAGGTTTCAAGGCCGGTCACTGAATTTGGGCTGAAGAAACCAGCTTTTTATTTTTCACCTACGCCGAAATCTATGAAGTAGACGTTCTGCGGTTTCACGCCCCAGAAGAATTTCCTCGATTCTGGCGATTTCCTGCCCTGATAAAAGGGGATTATCCTGTTGGTTAAGCAGTCGCTCTATCCGGGTTCGAAATTCCTCCTGAACGGCCAGGTAGCTCTGTGGCGCGCTGAAGCGCCTGCCGGCTTCTTCCAGGCTGCGTGCAATACGTGCCATCGATTCAATATCTTCTACAGTTTCAGTATCGTCTTCCTGTAACTGCGTTAATGCTTCATTGATGTGTATCGATACAATTTCTCGGTAGGTTGAGCGACAGAAATCATCCAGAATTCGCCGATGGGCGATAAGAAGTTTGGCATCAATCCGGCCTGGGACCCTTGGGTGGTTTTCAAGCGCGTTAATCACGCCGCTGATTTCAAGCGCCAGCCGCGCGCCGGCTTCAAAATCTTCCTCATTCAGAATGGGCAACGTGGCGCCGACCCAATTATTCAGCGTATCCTCGATAATATTGACCAATTGTGTGGGGAATTCCTTCGCCAGACCCAGCAACACGGAAGGTCGAGAGGCGCGCTGTAGCAAGGCATCAATAGCGGCAGCAAACGCCAAGCGTCCTTCCTGCGCGGGGCCAGCCAGGGCTGTGTTCAGGATTTCTGGCGGGCAATCACCGCCAATGTGTCGCATCCCTTCCCATAGCGGCGCCGCATGTCGCCAAAGACCACCCGCCAAAGAAATAATGCCATCAAAATCCGAGGCACTTAACCCGTTGCTGGACCAAGCTTCATCATGGCGCATCTTTGGTATTGCTTCTGCGGCTAATCGCCACAAGGAACGCCCGACGTTTTCAATCAAATTTTGATCTTCAAGGTTACCGTTGCGCAATGCCGATGCCAAGCTATCTATGCTTGTGCCAATAACGAATTTCAGTGATTGCACCATAGGCCCGATGGCATTGCGTGGAATACGCCCCACGGTGCGACGCCACTGCGAAGGGTCAACCAAGGCGCCGGAAAGTGGCAGAAAAAGCAGGCGTGTCAGGCTAGCGGGCCGCGGTGGACGCAAGCGTTTCAATCTTGGAAGTGAGGGCCCAAGGATGCGTTCATGAACTTCTGAATTAGAAAGGCGATCAACCAAGGCAACAATTTTCGCCAAGGCTTGGTCAGAGGATGTTTCGACCATTCCGCCAAGGGCTCGGGTTTCCGCAAGCTTACTTATTTTGCCGGTAGTCGGTTTTGGGTCATCGGCCTTTTTTTTGTTATTTGCTGAATCAACCGACTGTGCTGATTTAGTCAGGCGCCATCTGTTTTTTGGCTGCATGTCGGCATCAATCTGCGCCAAGCGGATCTTTTTGCGCGGTGGTTTTGGCGGGGTGATGCGATTTTCATAGGTGATGGAAAAACTGATCAGATTTTCGTTGCGGGCGACAAGTTCTATTGCATTGCCATTGCGCCAATCAGCCCTGTCGCGCACCACCTGTGTGGTACGACGTGGCGTATCCTGCGTATTGCCGCCATCTTTGAGCCACGCCTTGGATTCGCGCGGCAAGATGGGGGCGATCAGCGCCATTTCCCATATCGCGGTGCTCCGTTGGTTGGGCCGGGCGGCCCCCCAAAGCGCCATGGGTGTCTTCCACCCATCAAGGACCCAATCTGCAGCCCTGGCACGTTCCAGTATGGCTTCCTTTTCGCGGCGCCAATTGGCAACCAACAGACCCAGATCCCTAATGATGGCGTCAGTCGCTGCCAAGGCATAACCCGCACATTCAATGGTTTGGCGGGCGGTTTGTTGAACGAAATTCGTAGCCTGGATATGGCTGCTATCGCTGGGTTCTTTGGCAAGCCATTGGGTGATTTCATCGGCGATGCCAGTTAGGCTTTCCAGCATCTGCCGAAGCCTGGCATCCTGCCCCTCGATTTTTGGAATCCCACCACTTAATGCGATCGCAAGCGCTTCCAGATCAGCGGAGAATTCCGCTGGTGATAGACCAGCAAGGGCCGCCGAGCGCATGATAGCGCGTTCAGTCCGTTTTTCGAATGCTTCAGGAACTTTCCCAGCAGAACGACTGGCTGCCTCAGCTGGGGTTTCGGCAGCCGCCATCAGGCTTTCCAGCAACATGGATTTGGCCAGTTGCTGTGATGAAACCTCTCTGCGTTGCGCATCCTTGGCGGCTAATGCCGCAATGCGGCCGGCAAGACCCTCCGCCGCCAGCTTTTGCGCTGCATGCCGGATGCCTGTTGGGGAAATGTCATCCGCATCATTCAGGTTTTGCCAAAGGTGACGATCAAACAAGGTTGGGCCGCAAATATCTGTCATCGCCGCCCAGGGTAGAATAAGCGCGCCACGCCCGCCCGAGGGATTGACCACAACCATTTCCAGACCCTGTCCGGGAGCGGTCCGGCGGATACGCGCATTCAGCAGCAATGGCGTCGTGAAAGGAACGGTGGCGCCCCTTTCGCGGAAGCTCATCGGCTCAAAGGATGCCGACCTGAAGCGGTCTAGATCAGGCAAGGTGGTGGACATGCGGTTTAATTATCAGAATAAAAACAAAAAAGAAAAGATTGAACGATTGCTTTTATCGATCAGGCGCTGCCTTGGCCTTTTTTGGGTAAAGCTTGCCCTGCCCGCACTGGCGCCGGTTTGAACCAGGGTCGAAGAGCCGCCCCTTTAGTTCAGGTTAATTTAACTTCTTCAGATCACCCGGTTCATCAAAGCCTCATTGCCCTGCAGTCGCCGGCAATTTTCAGCGGCAATGCTGAAGGATCGCGCGAAGGTCCCAGTGGAAAGCCAGGCAACATGGGGCGCCAGCACCACATTGGGCAGGTCAAGCAAAGGCTCGGCGGGGTCGAGCGGTTCCGTGGCGAATACATCCAGCCCCGCAGCGGCCAAATGGCCCGATTGCAGCGCCGCCACAAGCGCCACTTGATCCACCAAGCCGCCGCGCGCCGTATTCACCAAAACGGCGCCTGGCTTCATGCGCGCAATGGCCGCGGCATTGATCAAGCCCCGGGTTTCGGCGGTTTCCGGGATATGGAGGGAGACCACATCGCTTTCCGCCAAAAGCGCCTCAAGCGGGCGGAAGGCGCCGATGGCCTCGGGCTTCGGGGCGCGGGCGGTGTAAAGCACCTCACACCCCAAGGCCTGCAATACGGGGGCCAGCAGCTTTGGCACCGCGCCGTAACCCACCAGCCCCACCTTGCGCCCGCCCAGTTCAAACAAGCCATCCTGTAGGGCAGGGGGTTGGGACCAGCCGCGCCCGGCGCGGGTTTCCGCATCGAAATGGCTGATACGGCGCAGCGCGCCGAGCATCAGCAGCAGCGCCATTTCCGCCACCGCCCGGCTATTGGTGCCAGGCAGGTTACAAACGGCGATCCCCCGCGCGC
>JBEDHL010000038.1:0-3648 GCA_041174145.1 Pseudomonadota bacterium | reverse complement strand
TGGGAAATGGCTGAATGCCCCCCCAAGGGGCATGATTAGTTTCCCCTTTTCATTGGAATGGGCTTGTATGGCGCGGTCGGGACTCGCTGGTTTGGCGGAACCTGTCATTGATTGAGGCTTTTCGGGGGTACGCCATAACGCGATGAAATCATCGCTGCATCTTTTGGTTATCGCCATTTTTCTCTTTGGCGGTGCTTGGCCCATCACCAAGGCGGCTTTGGCAGATGCAAGCCCCATGTGGTTCGGCTTTGGGCGTGCTGCGCTGGCGACACTTGTTGCTTCCCTGCTGCTTTTGGTGCTGCGGCGGTTCCACCGCCCAAAGCGTGAAGACCTGCCCACCGTTTTTGCTGTTGGGCTTTTGCAACTGGGTGGCTTTTTCGTGCTCGCCCATGCGGCGGTGGCGATGGTGGAAGCGGGCCGTACCGCGATTATCTCCGCCGTGGTGACCTATTGGCTCATTCCGCTATCGATGCTGGTAATGGGGGAGAAAGTCTCGCTGCGGCGCTGGCTGGCGGCCTTGCTTGGGCTTGCGGGCATACTTGTACTGGCCGGCCCCTGGGCGGTGGATTGGTCAGACCAGAAGCAGGTGATCGGCCATGCCATGCTGATCCTGGCAGCGCTGCTATGGAGTGTCGCGATTATCGTGACGCGGCGCTTTCCGGCCAAATCGCCAATGTTCCACCTGCTGCCCTGGGCTTTTTCCACCGGCGCGCTGGTGATCCTGCCTTTTGCCCTGGTGCTGGAACCTTCAGGCGGCATCGGCCCGGCATCCTGGCCCTTCATGCTCTATATTGGCCTCATCGTTGCCCCCATTGGCACTTGGTGCGTGGTGGAGGTCGGGCGGCGCCTTCCTGGCGCGGTGGCATCCGTTGCCTTTCTGCTGGTGCCGGCCTTTGGGGTTTTTGTCTCCACACTTTGGCTGGGTGAGCCCTTCGGCTGGGACATGATGCTTGGTAGCGGCTTGATTGTGGGTTCGGTGATTTTGGCAGCGGCGGAATAGATGCAGCTTCAGATGATTGAAGCCGGGCAGGGGCCGACGCTGATCCTGCTGCATGGCTTATTTGGTTCCGCGCGCAATTGGGGCGGTGTGCAAAAGGCGCTGGCGCAGCATTACCGCGTGATCGCCATGGATTTGCGCAATCACGGCGCATCACCCCATGCGGCAGGCATGGATTACGCCGCCCAGGCTTCAGACGTTGCCGAAACAATGGCAGCGATCGGCATTGGGCGCGCCATAGTATTGGGCCATTCCATGGGCGGTAAAACAGCGATGATGCTGGCGCTGACTCGGCCGGATTTGGTGGAATGCCTGATCGTGGCGGATATCGCCCCGCGCCCCTATCCGCCCAGCCTGCGCGCTGTGGTGGCGGCCTTGCAGGCGCTACCCCTTCACCCTGGCCTTACGCGCCAGGAAGCGGATCAAGCACTGCGGAGCGCGGTGCCGGAAGCGCCCATCCGCAGCTTCCTGCTGCAGAATCTACGCTTTGAGAGTGCACCGCCAAGCTGGCGCATCGGCCTTGCCGAAATCGCCGCCGCCATGCCGGAGATTGAGGCCTTCGCGCCCCCAACCAGCGCGCGCTTTGAAGGCCCCGCACTCTCCATGGCGGGCGCACTTTCACCCTATATCCGGGCCGAGGATCACGCGGGTTTTCGCGCGCTATTTCCGAATATTGGCTTCGTCAGCATCGCCCGCGCCGGCCATTGGCTGCATGCGGAAAATCCCGAAGGCTTTATGGCGGCGCTTCGGGATTTTCTTTCGTATTAGGTGCCGCGGCTCTTGCGGCAGTGCCTCAGCCGCGCCGCTTGGCAAGCCAGCCTTCCATCCGCTTCAGCGCTTCTTCAATCACCTGATCGCCCTTGCAGAAGGCAAAACGCGCGTAATGCGAAGGCGCATCTTCGCTGGCGTAGAAGGCCGTCACGGGAATGGCGGTGACTTTCGCTTCTTCCGTCAGTGTGCGGCAAAAGGCGACATCATCGCCATTGAAGCCCAGCGGGCGGAAATCCGTGGTGATGAAATAGGAACCCTTGGTCGGCAGCACATCAAAGCCAAGCCGCGCGAGCCCCGCCGCCAACTTGTCTCGCTTCGCCTGTAAATGGGTGGAAAGCCCGGCGAAATAGGCATCATCCTTCATCAGCCCCACCGCCACACCACGTTGCAGGTTGGGCGCGGTGGTGAAGGTAAGGTTCTGGTGCGCCTTCGTCACATTCTGCGCGAGGCTCCGATCGGCGGTGATATAGCCGATCTTCCAGCCGGTCAGCGAAAAGGTCTTGCCCGCGCTGCCAACCCGCATGCAGCGTTCACGCATGCCGGGCAGCGTCATCAGCGGAATATGCTTGGCTCCATCAAAGGTCAGGTGTTCATAGACCTCATCGCAAATCGCGTAGCAATCATGCTGTTCAAGCAAGCCCGCGATGAAGCCGAGTTCTTCCTGCGTGAACACCTTCCCCGTCGGGTTCATGGGCGTATTCAGCAAGATCGCCTTGGTCTTGGGACCGAAAGCCGCGGCCAATTCGGCGCGCGGCAGCGCCCATTCCGGCGGGCTGAGGCGCACCAGCTTCGGGATGGCGCCCAGCAACCGCACCACCGGCAGGTAGGTGTCATAAAGCGGTTCAATCAGCACGCATTCATCGCCGGGGTTCAGCACCGCCATCAGGCAGGCGGTAATCGCCTCGGTCGCGCCAGAGGTCACCACAACCTCGGCATTCGGATCGGCCTCAATCCCGTAAAAGCGCTTATTGTGGTGCGCCACCGCCTGGCGGAGTTCTGGCACGCCGCTCATGGGCGGGTATTGGTTCCGGCCATCCAGTAGCGCGGCGGCAGCTGCATGGATCACATCGGCGGGGCCATCATAATCGGGGAAACCCTGGCCCAGATTGACCGCGCCATGTTCATTGGCGAGCGCCGACATGACGGTGAAGATGGTTGTGCCAATTCCAGAGAGGATGTCGTTTTGCGGCTTCATCTGCCTTGCCCGAATGCTAAAGATGCCATGGCCAGTCCGCGCCAGCCTTGAAATGGGCTTATGGGGTGCGAAGCGATAGGGGGCAAGACGCCCCTTGGACTTGTTCAAAAAATAGGCGAATTGAACATAAAATGGGCTGAACCTGCCTAGAAAAGCGATTTTTTTGCTTGGGCGCGATTGTCGCCCCCCCACAACGCATGCCATATGCCGCGCCAGAAGGCGTGGCCGTGTCACGGCCAATAGAATTTTGGGCGCAGCCCCTATGATGGGACGGGATCGATGAAAAAAATTGAGGCCATCATCAAGCCCTTCAAGCTGGATGAAGTGAAGGATGCGCTTCACGAAATCGGGCTTCAGGGCCTGACCGTCATTGAAGCGAAGGGTTTTGGCCGCCAAAAAGGCCATACTGAGCTTTATCGCGGTGCCGAATACGTTGTGGATTTCCTGCCCAAGGTGAAGGTGGAAGTGGTTTGCAGCGACGATATGCTTGACCGCGCCGTCGAGGCCATTCAGGCCGCCGCCCGTACGGGTCGGATCGGCGATGGCAAGATTTTTGTATCTGATATTGCGGAAGTGATTCGCATTCGCACCGGTGAGCGGGGCGAAGACGCGGTCTGACGACCAAGGGTTTTGCTCGGACCCCTTCGGCGGGGGTTGCAGCAGCAGGGAGCGGCTGGGTTTTTCC
>JBEDHL010000037.1:0-8989 GCA_041174145.1 Pseudomonadota bacterium | reverse complement strand
TCAAGGTCGGGTCATTTACCGTTACCACGGTGCATGATGGCTTCGTGGCGCGGCCACTTGAAGGCTTTGTGCGCAATGCGCCGCTTGCCGAAGTTCAGGCTGTGCTGCGCGATGCCTTCCTGCCGCAGGATCGGATGGTGATCCCCTATACTGTCACCTTTCTGGATACCGGACGCGATCTGATTGTGTTCGATTCAGGCAATGGGGTAACGCCTGCCGGTGCCACCATTGGCCGCATGATCGCCAATATGCAGGCCGCCGGCATTGATCCCGCCAAGGTCACGCGCGTGGTGATGAGCCATTTCCACGGCGATCACGTGAATGGTCTGTTGAATGCCGAAGGCCTGGCCGCTTTCCCCAATGCGGAAGTGATCGTGCCAGAGGCGGAGATTGCCTGGTGGGGCGATGCCACGAATGAAACCCGCAGCCCTGAAGGCCAACGCGCCAATTTTGCCAATAGCGCGCGGCGCTTGGCACCCTATGCGGCCCGCATGCGCCGCGTGGGACCGGATAGTGAGGTTATTCCAGGTGTGCGTTCAGTCGCGGCTTATGGCCATACGCCTGGCCATACCTGCTATCATATCGCTGATGGGGCGGAGCAGATGATGTTCGTGGCCGATACCACGAACCGGCCTGAGCTTCTGGCGCGCCGCCCGGAATTCCACATTATTTTTGATTTTGATGCGGTGGCCGCGGAAGCCACGCGTCGGCGGATTTATGATCGCGTTGCGACAGACCGCATCCGCATCACCGGTTATCATTTTCCCTTCCCGGCCAATGGCTATCTGACCAAGGAAGGCAGCGGCTATCGCTTTGTTGCGGCGGATTGGTCTGGCGCGGTTTAGCGCCGGATCAAACGTGAAAGCTTTCCCCGCAGCCGCAGCGGCCTTTTTCATTGGGGTTGGTGAAGGTGAAGCCTGCTGACATGGTCTTCACCTCATAGTCCATCACCGTGCCAATCAGGAACAGCGTTGCCTTGCGGTCCACAAGAACAGTCACGCCTTTGTCAGTGACGCTTTCATCGCCGGCACTTGGCGCATCCACCCAGGAAAGATCATAGGCCAAGCCGGAACAGCCCTTGGTGTTGACCGCAATGCGCAGAAATTTACCCTGCTCGCCCTTGGCGTATAGCGCGCGCAAGCGTTCTGCCGCGCCATCGGTGAGCGACATCAGCGGCGGCAATGCGCGCCGGGCGGGTTTGGCTTCGATGCTTGCATTCATGCCATCACCTCAAAACATATTGAGCGCGAGCCGCGCATCCTCGCTCATGCGTGAATGATCCCAGGGCGGGTCCCACACCACTTCCACCAGCACATCCGAAACCCCTTCCAAACCACGCACGGCTTCTTCCACTTGGTTCGGCAATTCCTGTGCGGAAGGACATGATGGCGTAGTTAGAGTCATTTCCACCTTCACCTTGCCGTCATCACCGATCTCGATCGCGTAAATCAGGCCAAGTTGATAGATATCAACCGGAATTTCCGGGTCAAATACGGTGGAAATGGCGCCAATCACCGCATCTTCGGAAACGGGCTGGGCTTGCGGCTTCACCTCACCTTCCGGGGTCCAGGCGGCATGCACGGGGACTTCGGTCTTGGTGGCGTCTTCACTCACTGCTCGCCTCCTTCGCGCCGGCAAGGGCGGCGTTCAGCGTATGCCAAGCGAGTGTTGCGCATTTCACGCGGCTTGGGAATTCATGTACGCCTGAAAGTGGGGTTAGCCTTTCCATGGCGTCTTCCAGGGATGCCGCGCAGCTGGGGCATTGGCCGGTCATCGCCAAATCGCGAAAAGCGCCACCCAAAGCCTGCGCTTCCTCTGGCGTTTTGCCCTTCACCGTTTCGGTCATGAGCGAGGCACTGGCCATGG
The DNA here is from genome assembly GCA_041174145.1 of Pseudomonadota bacterium. Classification (GTDB taxonomy): domain Bacteria; phylum Pseudomonadota; class Alphaproteobacteria; order Acetobacterales; family Acetobacteraceae; genus Neoroseomonas. The sequence continues at coordinate 7,123 of JBEDHL010000037.1, read as the reverse complement.
AAACCGCACAGCCACGGCCTTGAAACGCGGCATCGGCGATATGCCCATCTGGCGTCATTTTCAGGAAAAGCTCCATGCGGTCACCGCACATGGGATTGTCGCCGCGTGATGTACGGTCCGCATCTTCCAGGCGGCGGAAATTGCGTGGCTTGCGGCCATGATCCAGGATCACTTCCTGATACAAATCGCGCAAATCGCCGAAGAAATCATTGCCGCTCATGCAAAGAACTCCCGCGCTTTGACCAGCGCACCGGCCAGGTAATCCACTTCCTCGGGCGTCGTATAAAGCCCGAAGGAAGCACGCGCCGTGCCCTGTTCCAGACCAAAGCGCGTGTGCAGCGGTTCCGCACAATGCCGCCCTGCGCGGATGCAAATGCCTGCACGATCCAGCAGCGTGGAAAGATCATGCGGATGGGCGTTGTCGAGCGCGAAAGCGAACACACCGCCACGATCCTGCGCGCGGCCCAGCAGCGTCAGCCCCGGCACTTCAGAAAGCTTCCGCATGGCATGGTCCACCAAAGCGCGTTCATGGGCTTCAATGGCGGGCATGCCAATCGCGGCCACGTAACCAATCGCGGCATGCAGGCCGACAGCTTCAATGATCGCGGGCGTACCGGCTTCAAAGCGGGCAGGGGGCTTGGCCCAGGTGGATTTTTCGAAAGTCACGCTTTCAATCATGTCACCACCACCCAGAAAGGGCGGCATGCGATCCAGATGTTCAAGCTTGCCCCACAACACGCCAATGCCGGTGGGGCCGTAAAGCTTATGGCCGGTGAAGCAGTAGAAATCGCAGCCAATGGCGGCAACATCCACACGCCGATGCACCGCCGCCTGCGAACCATCCAGCAGCACCTTGGCACCATGCGCATGGGCCAGAGCCACCACGCGTTCAACCGGCGTGACGGTGCCGAGCACATTGGACATATGCGCCAAAGCGACCAGCCCAACCTTGCCATCGGCTAGCTTGGCGGCCAGGTCTTCCATGTCCAATTCACCGGAATCCGTCACGCGGCAGACGCGCAGGGGATTGCCGCGATCATCGCGCAGCATCTGCCAGGGCACGATATTGGCGTGGTGTTCCAATTCGGAAATCAGCACCGCCTGGTCCGGGCGCATCACGCCACGGCCCCAGCTATGCGCCACCAAATTGATCGCTTCCGTGCTGTTGCGCGTGAACACCACTTCCCGCGCATCCGGCGCATTGATGAAGCGCGCCACCGCACCGCGCGCGGCTTCATAAGAATCAGTCGCCACTTCGGAAAGCCGATAGGCGCCGCGATGCACATTGGCATAAGCCGTTTCCATGCAGCGCGTCATCGCTTCAATCACGGCGCGCGGCTTTTGCGCACTTGCCCCTGAATCCAGAAAGACAAGCGGCTTGCCGTGCTGCGGCTGAGACAGGATTGGGAAATCCTGCCGGATGCGCTGGACATCAAAACTCATGATGCCGCCCCATGCCGGGCCCACCAGCCATCCACGGCGGCGGTCAGCGCCTCGCGCAGCGTCTCATCTTCCAGCCCTTCAAAAGCTTCGTGCAAAAACGCCTGCACAAGCATGGACCGCGCCTGATCCGCCGGCACGCCACGAGACCGCAGATAGAAAAGACTATCCGCATCCAAGGCGCCGATGGTGGCACCATGGCTGCACTTCACATCATCGGCGTAGATTTCAAGCTGTGGCTTGCTATCCATTTCCGCGTCTTCGGAAAGCAGCAGCGCCTGGTTCATCTGATAGCCATCGGTCTTTTGCGCTTCGCGCCGCACCAGGATCTTGCCCTGAAAAACGCCGCGTGATTGCCCCGCCAAAACTGTCTTGCAGGTCTGCCGACTGGCGCAATCAGGTGCCGCGTGATCAAGCGCCGTGGTGGTATCCACCAGCGCGCGTCCCGCCGCCAATTGCGCCGTGTTCATGTGGCAGGAAGCCTTTGGCCCGGTCAGCGCCGCATGGATTTCCATGCGCGTAAGCCTGCCACCGGCGGCAACGGCCATGGTGTCATAACGTGCTTCGGCCGCGATGCGCGCATGGATCATGGAAAGATGAAATGCCGCATCGCCTTCACCTTGCGCGCGGCCATGGGTCAGTACGGCACCTTCGGCGAGGTCAATTTCAAACACCGGGTTATGCAGATATTGCGCGCCGCCACCCATGGCCGTTTCCAGTAAGGTCAGCTTCGCACCGGCAGCAAGGCGGATCAGATGGCGTGGATGAAAAGCGAAGGGGCGACCCGGATCAACGGCGATGGAAAGCAATTCCAAATGCCCGCCATCCACGCCCGCCGGCACATCCAACAACAGCCCATCTTCAAACATCAGCGTATTCAGCGCGGTCATGGGGTGTTCGGCTTGCGGCGCCAAGGCGCCCAGCATCCCTTCAAGCGCACCCAAATGCTGCGCCACAGACGCCGCGCGATAGCCAAGCCCAGTCAGCACCGAAAGATCAGCGCGAAAGCGGCCATCCACAAACACCGCCCGCGCCGCACAGCGTTGCGTGGGCAGCGCCAGCGCGCCTTCAACCGCGGTCAGCGGCTCAGCAAAACCCGCTTGTGCTACAGGCGAAAGGTCCGTGTATTTCCAAGCTTCAACGCGCCGTGTGGGGAAGCCACGCGCTGCCACATGCGCCGCCGCATCCGCGCGCAGCGCTGCCAGCCAAGGCAGCCGCGCACCCGGCAAATGATCCTTGAGGCCCTGATAGCGCGCGAGGAAACCCGCCGCGCCCGGTTGCGCCACCGCTGTCACGCCGCTGCCTGGATGGCGCCGTAACCCTGCGCTTCCAGCTCCTTCGCCAATTCCGGCCCGCCCGAGCGCACAATGCGCCCGCCCATCAGCACATGCACGCGGTCCGGCACGATGTAATCCAAAAGCCGCTGATAATGCGTGATCACCAGCGCGGAGAAATTCGGCCCGCGCATGGCATTCACGCCTTCGGACACGATCTTCAGCGCATCAATATCAAGCCCGCTATCGGTTTCATCCAGAATGGCGAGCTGTGGTTGTAGCAGCGCCATTTGCAGGATTTCATTGCGCTTCTTCTCGCCGCCCGAAAAGCCGACATTCACGCCACGCTTCAGCATTTCATCATTCATCGAAAGCACCTTCATGCGTTCCCGCGCCAGCTTCAGGAATTGCATGGCATCCAATTCAGCCTCGCCCTTGGCGCGACGAATGGCATTCAGCGCGGTGCGCAGGAAGGTCGCATTGCCAACACCGGGCAATTCCACCGGATATTGGAAAGCCAGAAACACGCCAGCGGCGGCGCGTTCTTCCGGTTCCATCGCCAGCAAATCCTGGCCATTCAGCGTGGCGGTGCCGCCCGTTACCTCATACCCATCACGGCCGGACAGCACATAGGAAAGCGTGGATTTGCCGGAACCATTTGGCCCCATAATGGCATGCACCTCACCGGGGGGCACCACCAGATCAATGCCCTTCAGAATGGGCTTGCCATCAACCTCAGCGGTCAGACCTTTAATTTCCAACATTAGCCAACGCTCCCTTCGAGCGAAATCTGCAACAATTTCTGCGCTTCTACCGCGAATTCCATCGGCAATTCCTTCAGCACTTCGCGGCAGAATCCATTCACAATCAGCCCCACCGCATCTTCCTGCGAAAGCCCGCGCTGGCGGCAATAGAAAAGCTGATCCTCAGCAATGCGGCTGGTGGTTGCTTCATGTTCCACCTTGGCACTCAGACAGCGATTTTCGATATAGGGCACGGTATGCGCGCCACAGAGATCCCCAATCAGCAGGCTATCGCATTGCGTGAAATTGCGGGCACCCGTTGCCTTGGCGCCAATCCGCACCAGCCCGCGATAGGTATTCTGCCCATGCCCGGCACTAATGCCCTTGGACACAATGGTGGATTTGGTGCGCGGCCCGATATGGAACATCTTGGTCCCGGTATCCGCCTGCTGGTAGTTATTCGTGATGGCGACTGAATAGAATTCGCCCACACTATCTTCACCCTGCAAGATGCAGGAAGGATATTTCCAGGTAATCGCGGAACCGGTTTCCACCTGCGTCCAGGAAATCTTGGACCGCGCGCCACGGCAGGCGCCGCGCTTCGTCACGAAATTATAAATCCCGCCTTTGCCCTCAGCATCGCCCGGATACCAATTCTGCACCGTGCTGTATTTGATGGTGGCATCATCCATGGCCACCAATTCCACCACCGCCGCATGAAGCTGGTTTTCATCGCGCATCGGCGCGGTGCAGCCTTCCAGATAGGAAACATGCGATCCCGCATCAGCAATGATTAGCGTGCGTTCGAATTGCCCGGTGCTTTTGGCATTGATGCGGAAATAGGTGGAAAGCTCCATCGGGCAGCGAACGCCCTTCGGGATGTAGACAAAGCTGCCATCGGTGAAGACAGCGCTATTCAGCGCGGCAAAGAAATTATCGCCCTGCGGCACGACGGAGCCGAGATATTTCTGGACCAATTCAGGGTGCGTCTTCACCGCCTCACTGATCGGGCAGAAGATGATGCCATCCTTCTCCAGCCGATCCTTGAAGGTGGTTGCCACCGAAACACTGTCGAACACCGCATCCACGGCAATTGGCATGCGCCCTTCGGCGGGGCTTTCGCCGGCACCTTCCACACCCGCCAAAATCGCCTGTTCCTTCAGTGGAATGCCAAGCTTTTCGTAGGTGCGCAGCAATTCCGGGTCCACTTCATCAAGCGACTTCGGGCCCACCTTCTGCTTCGGCGCGGCGTAGTAATAGGCATCCTGATAATCAATCGGCGGATACTTCACCGCCGGCCAGCGCGGTTCTTCCATTTTCTGCCAGGCAGCAAAGGCGCGCAGCCGCCATTCCAGCAACCAGGCCGGTTCTTCCTTCTTGGCGCTGATAAAGCGCACAATGTCCTCGGAAAGCCCCTTGGGGGCGAATTCCATGTCAATATCCGTCTCGAACCCCCATTTATAGGTGGATTCCGTGACGGCCTGGACGGTTTCGATGGTTTCGGTAACGGCGGGCATGGTCAGCCTCTACTCCGCGGCAAAAATGGGGGAAGCGGTTTCGGGATGCGGCACCACAGCGGGCGGGCCGGCGAGGTCAGCAATGGAAATTCCGGTCAAAGCGCGACGGATCGCCTCATTCACCGGGTCCCAGCGCCCGCGCACGGGGCAGGCGCCTTCAGACTCACAAACGCCGAAGGAATTATCCACACAGGCGGTCAGCGCAATGGGGCCATCCATGGCGGTGATCACTTCAATCAAGGGCATATGGGCCAGGGGCCGGGTCAGCCGATACCCCCCCAAAGCCCCGCGCCGACCTTCCACCAGACCGGCATGTGCCAATATTTTCAACACCTTGGCGACAGTGGGTTCGGCAAGTCCGGTGGCGCCCGCAAGGCCTGGCGCGGTCAGCACGCTGCCTTCCGCCGCGTCATCCAGCCGCGTCAGCACCACAACGGCGTAATCGGTCAGCTTTGAAAGCCGCAGCAACGGGCAACCCTCCTGGCAATCCGGACTATACAGGTCCGAATTGCAAATGAGGGCTAGCCCCCGCCCTGTCAAGCGCTGGACGGGCCGCCGCGCCGCGCCCATTCTGGGGCCAATCACAACCCCTAGCAGGATGATCCCATGCCCTTTTTGCGAACCGATGACGGTGTTGACTTGTTCTATGAAGAAGCCGGCAGCGGCACGCCCATGATTTTCGTGCATGAATTCGCGGGCGATTCGCGTTCCTGGGAAATGCAGATGCGGTTTTTCTCCCGCCGCTATCGCTGCATTGTGTTCAATGCGCGTGGCTATCCGCCATCCGCCGTACCGGGTGATGTGAAATCCTACAGCCAGGACCGCGCCACCGATGACATCGCCGCTGTCATCAAAGGGCTGAACCTGGCCCCCGCCCATGTTGTTGGCCTTTCCATGGGCGCCTTCGCCACGCTGCATCTGGGGCTCCGCCATCCGCAGCTGGCGCGCAGCCTGGTAGCCGCTGGCGTTGGCTATGGCGCGGCACCCGGCAAGCGCGATCAATTCCGCGCCGAGGTTGATGCCACCGCCGCGCGCATCCGTGCCGAGGGCATGGACAAAATGGCCGATGTTTATTCTCGCGGCCCAACGCGCCTGGTGTTTGAAGAAAAAGACCCGCGCGGCTTCAAGGAATTCCAGACCCAGCTTGCGGAACATTCAACCGAAGGCTCCGCGCTCACGATGCAGGGCGTACAGCGTGAAAGGCCATCACTGTTTGATCTGGAAGCCGGCTTCAAGCAGATGAAGGTGCCAACGCTGGTGATTGCGGGCGATGAGGATGACCCCACGCTCGAGCCATCCATGTTCCTGAAGCGCACCATCATGTCCAGTGCTTTGCTGGTGATGCCGAAATGCGGCCACACCATGAATCTGGAAGACCCAGACGCCTTCAACCGCGCTGTGCTGGATTTCGTCACGCAGGTGGATTGCGGGCGCTGGACGCAGCGGATTCCGGAAAGTCTTTCCGGCGCCATCATCGCTGCGAAAGAAAAGTAAAAATCAGGCGGGGGAGGAAACTCCCCCGTTATGCCCCACCTTCGCGGATCACTTCGTAAAGCGCGACCGCCGCCGCCGCCGCCACATTCAGGCTTTCCATCGCGGGCGTGATGGGCAGGCGCACCAGCTCATCACAGGTTTCGCGTTGCAGGCGCCTGAGCCCGGTATCCTCCGCGCCCAGCACTAAAGCGACACGCCGATCGCGTGGCCGCGCTTCGGCCAAGGTGCGGGAAGCATCGCCGGCCAGCCCCATCACCCAGAATCCAGCTTTTTGCAGGCTGGCAATGGCGCGGGAGAGATTCACTTCCCGCACCACGGGCACGATATCCAAAGCGCCGGATGCCGCGCGGGCCAGCGCGCCGGTCTCGGGCGGTGCATGGCGGTCTTGCAACACCACGCAGGCGGCGCCGAAGGCGGCGGCGGAACGCAAAATGGCGCCCACATTGCGCGGGTCTGTCACCTGATCCAGCAGCAAAACCGGCCCATCGGAAGCGGCAATGGCATCTTCCAAGGCCACGGGTTCCAGCGGTTCCACCAGTAGCGCGACACCCTGATGCACCGCATCCTCGGTCAAAAACGTACCGAATCGCTGGCGTTCAATGCGTTCCGGCGGCAGGCGCCAGGGGCGGTTCAGCGCGGCGCGCAGGCTTTTTTC
>JBEDHL010000036.1:0-9991 GCA_041174145.1 Pseudomonadota bacterium | reverse complement strand
ATTCGCATTTTCATTAAACAAAAATAAAAATCGAAAGCGGAGGCGGCGCTTTGGAAGCGATCAGTGTTTTTCCCGTCTGATGCGCTTCAACTCATTGCAGTAATGCTGAGCCATTCTTGATCGTAAAGGTATGGCTCAGCGTAAAAAGTACCGATCTTGCCTCACATCTCACAAAGTGTGAGCGTGCGGCCTTCGATCAGCGGTGAATAGGCATCGCGCACCTTGGCAAGGCGCGGATTCTTGGTGTGCACATCAACCGCCGCGCGGTCCTGATAAACCTCACACAGCATGACGCGGCTTTTGTCATGCGCCCCATCCTTGTCGAGTGGTTGCAGCACATCAAAGCGCTCGCAGCCTGGTTCTTCTTGAAGCGTCAGGCGGGCATGTTCGCGGATGATCGCATCAAAGGCCGCGTGCTGGCCTTCCTTGATCTTGAATTCAACGGCGATGGCGATTTTGGGCATGGGTATCCTCCTGTTTGCGAAGCTTGTGATGGCTAGGGAAGTTTGGCGCCGCCGCGTGCTTGCAGCCGCGCCAGCAGAAAATCGATTTCCGCCGTGGTTTCCGGCGAAAGCTTGGGGCCGGGGGCACGCAAGGCCGCATGGGCGATAATGCCGCGCCGCGCCAAAATGTGCTTGCGGATCGCAAGGCCAAGGCCCGGCTGCAATTCGCTCCGGATCAATGGCAGATGAAGATCAAAGGCATCCTGCGCCGCGTCGCGCTTGCCGGCGGCCATCAGGGCAATCACCTCGGCCAGCATTTCGGGGAAGGCATAGCCGGTCATGATGCCATCGGCGCCGCGACCCAATTCTTCGGGCAGGAATTGACCGCCATTGCCGCCCAGGATGCTGATGCGCGGCATCTTGCCTTCGGCTTCCATTTTGCGAATAGCAGAAAGCTTATCAAGCCCTGGATAATCTTCGGCCTTTAGCATCACCAGGCGCGGGTCAGCAGCGGCGCGCGCCACCATGGCCGCGCTGATATGAATGCCGGTCAGTTGCGGGAAATCCTGCAAAACAAACGGCGCATCGCCCACCGTATCCATGGCCTGCATGATGTAGGATAGCACCGCATCATCGCCCTTAAGGCCCGGTGGGGGTGCGACCATGATGCCCGCCGCACCCAGATCAAGCGCGCCGCGCGCCACGGCACGCATGCTGGCGAAACCAGGCGCCGAGGCACCTACCACCACCGGCACGCGCCCCGCCACGCGATTGATCACGCGTTTCACAAAGCTGATGGCTTCTTCCTGATCGAGCTTCGGCGCTTCCCCCATCACACCCAGCAGCGTGAGGCCACTGGCGCCGGCGGACAAAAACGCATCTGTCATGCGATCCGCACTGGCAAGATCGAGCACGCCATCAGGCAGGAAGGGGGTAGGCGCAATAACGAAAACGCCCTTGGTATTTCTGGTGAGCATGATGAGGTCCTCAACTTATCTGGCTAAGCATAGAACAACCCGTCTGGCTCGCCCAGGTGGGCAGGCAGCTTGACGCTTGGCGCAAAGCCCCATTCCATACCGCCACAAAGCCGCGCTTTCAGGAGAACGCCATGACCCAGCATCAAGTCCAGCATTACCTTCCCGTCCGAGATGCCTGGCTTGCCGCGCGGCAGGAGGAGATTATCGATCCAGACCAGATCATTATTGATCCGCATCACCATCTTTGGGATAGGCCAGGCTGGCGATACTTGCTCGATGAATTCCTCGCTGATTTGAAAAGCGGGCATAACGTTAAGGCGACCGTTTATGTGCAGGCGCGTTCCATGCATCGCGCCACGGGGCCTGAGGCGCTGAAGCCAGTGGGGGAGACGGAATTCGTCACCGGCATCGCTGCCATGTTCGCCAGCGGCATTTACGGTGATATCGCCGCCAATGCCGGCATTGTGGGCTATGCGGATCTGACGCTGGGCGATGCTGTGCAACCGGTGCTGGAAGCGCATATGGCCGCTGCTGGCGGCAGGTTTCGTGGTATCCGCCATATCGCCACCTGGGACCCCGATCCTGCCATGCTGAACCCGGCCTATACGCCGGCGGAAGATATGATGGAGAGTGCGGCCTTCCGTGCCGGTTTCGCAGCGCTTGGGCGGAATGGACTTTCCTTTGATGCCTGGATTTATTTTCACCAGATCCCGCGTCTCGCTGCACTCGCGCGCGCATTCCCCGAAATCCCGATTGTGTTGGATCACTGCGGCGGGATACTCGGCATCGGGCCTTATACCGGCAAACGGGATGAGGTTTTCGCGGCTTGGTCACGCAATATGGCAGAACTGGCGCAATGCCCGAATGTCATGGTGAAGGTTGGTGGGCTTGGGATGCGCCTGCCGGGCTTCGGGCTTGAGGCCGGCGCAATTGCGCCTTCATCTGAGGAGCTGGCTCAGTATTGGCGCCCCTGGATGGAGCGTTGCATCGAATTATTCGGTACGGGTCGCTGTATGTTTGAAAGCAATTTCCCGGTGGATAAGGGCGGCTATGGCTATGCGGTTGGCTGGAATGCCTTCAAGCGCATTGCCGCTGGTGCCTCCGCCGAGGAAAAGGCTGATCTTTTCTGGCGCAGCGCGGCGCGGTTTTACCGGTTGCCTCAGGTCCTCTGATTAGTGGTGCTGCGGTGGTAGCGCAGGCAGCAGATAATCCAGGAACAGATCGGGATTTTCCGCGAAAGGGAAATGCCCGATACCGTCCATGCGCTGGAACTTCGCGCCGGGGATTTTTGCTGCGGTCGCAGCGGAATGTTCCGCAGTGCATGAATAATCATATTCGCCAGTCAGCATGGTCAGCGGGCATTTGCTTGTATCAATACGATGAATACGCTCCCTTGCGTCCCAGCCCCCGGAATAGAAAAGAATATCGCCTGGAAATGTCCCGCAGCCGCCTTGGCTGTAATGCCACCAGACTTCGGCGGCGCATTCAGCGGGTGATTGCGGCGCCATCAAACCTTCAATCCATTCCGGTGTGAAAATGGCGGCATTCACGCGCGGATGATCTGCCCATGGCGTGCGTCGTCCTGCAATATGCTCAGACGCCTCACAGGCGATGATGGCGGCGAAGCGCTCCGGCGCGCGTAACGCCATTTCAAGGCAGATTTCGCCAGACATGGAAGCGCCCACCAGGGTTGGCTTTTCGTCAAAGCCCCAGGCGTCAAGAAAGCCAAGGATCAATTCGGCATAAAGATCTGTATCCAAAGCCCAGGCGCCTGGTTCGGCTGCGGGTGCGGAGCGGCCATGCCCAGGCAAGTCAAAGGCGGTAATGGCATAACCAGCTTCCGCGAGCCGGTGATGCGCCATGAGCCTGTGGAATTGCCGCGAATCTGAACCGGCTGTGTGCAAACCAAGGATCGGGCGCCCTTGCCCCGCAACTTCCCCGTAAAGAACAAAATCGCGCCCTCTGGCTTTAACCTTGACGTAGCGGCCCTGTGCCTTGGGGCAAGGGCTGCCTGTGCCAAGTTGTGGCCTGAGCGAAGGTGGTGCCGCTGCGGTCGTGCCCGTAAGCGACCAGCGCGCGAGATCAAAAACCCGCCGCAGAATATGCGTATGTTGCGCCCAGGCGAGTTCATCGCCTTCCGCGACAAAGCCAGGAACCCGCATGCGCAGCGCATAAAGATGATGGTGATGCCTTGCCGGTTGGAGCTTGAGGAACTCATCCCAGATAGTGGGGGTGGCGATGAAGCGTGTTTCAGCTTCGTCAGCTACTGAAAGACGCACAGCGCCTTCGGTAAATTCAATGGTGATGGCAAAGCCCGGCTGCATGACCGCGAATCGCGCCATAGCACCAGGCAGGCGAGAGCGCAGTATTTCATCTGAAGAGCAAAGCGTGCGCCACCGATCAAACGCTACTGATGCGCCGAATTTTTCCCACCCGATGGACATACCAAACTCCTTCAACACCTACGGAGTTTCCATGTTGTTCAAAGACGTGACAAGACCTTCGCGTTCATTCAATTGGTGCGGGCGGTTCTGCGGCGGCGCGTGGTTGCGGCGGTGGCGGTACCCAGGGGCGGCTCCCGCGCCAGACCCGATCCGAAACTACGACCGCGCCCTTGCTGGATAGCCAAATCGCATGGGTACCATCGCGCCAGACGGAGAAGCGATCAATCAGAATGCTATCCCGGCAGCGTTGACGGATCGGCTCGGCGGAAATGATCACGGCAACGGCGCCGCATTGCGCGCGGATATCACCGCGCCGCACCAGAAAGGCGCCAGCATTTTCTGCCAGCACACAGCCAGCGCTAGAACAGCGCAGTTTGCCATCAGGGCTGCTGCCTTCAGCCGGTAGCGTTTGTGCGGCTTCTTGGCCGTAAAGTCGCAACCACGCGTCGCGTATGAGCGATGAAGCGCCCTGTTGGCGTTGGATGAAAAGCGTATCGGTCGTGGAAATCGCGATGAGGCGCGCATCGCCAGAAACCAGGATATGCGGCGCCTGTACAAAGGCCGCGCTGCAAAGGCCCACCGCCATCGGTAAAAGGCCAATCAGGCGCCACCGGCAGCGCCATAGGCAAAGCCAACAAAAGCCAAAAGCGAAAACAACCAGCCCCCAGGCCGGGATGGGTGCGGCCGACTGCGTGGCACCCGGCCAAGCGGCAACCAGCCGCGCCACCCAGAGCACCGCTTCAACCCCAAGCCCCATCACCCAAAGCGCCGGCGCTTCCAGCCCAAGCGGCATCAACAGCGCCGCTAGCATCCCCATCGGCATCACCAGGAAGGAGGTCAGCGGCACGGCCACCGCATTCGCCGCCACGCCATACCATTGCAGCCGGCCAAAATGCGCGAGGCCAAACGGCGCCGTCGCGGCCCCCGCAAGGATGGAGGTCAGCATCAACCCAGCCACTGCCAGGCCAATCCGCCGCCCCCAGCCAAGGCCACCGCGCATGGCGGCGATCCTTGATTGCAGCGCTTCGAAGCCCGCGATCAGCGCCAGCACGGCGGCGAAGGACATTTGGAAGGAAGGCCCAAGCAGCGCGGCGGGGTCAAGCAGCATGACCACTACCGCCGCCCAGGCCAGACCACGCAGCGAAATCGCTTTGCGCCCGGCCAGGATGGCCAGCGTCACCAGGCAGGCCATGGCGAAGCTGCGCTGCATGGGCACCTGCGCGCCGGTCAGCAGCATATAGAACCCGCCCGCCAGCAAGGCCCCGATGCCGGCGAGCAATTTCCCCGGCACACGCAAAGCCAAGGGCCGATAGAGCGCCAGCAGCAAGCGGCAGACCCAGAAGGAAACGCTCATTACAATGGCGATGTGCAGGCCCGATACAGAGAGCAGATGTGCGAGGCCCGAATCCCGCATTGCAGCCAAATCCGCGGGCGGAATGGCGCTTTGGCTGCCGGTGAGCAAAGCCGCCGAAATCGCCCCCGCCGCACCGGGCACCACGGTCATCACCCGCGCTTCCAGGGTCTGACGCAGCCCAGCCAGCGGCGGTGCCTCACCAGCGCCGGGGGTGACCTCGGCGGGGCCAATCGCAAAGCCCATCCCGCCCAGGCCGCTGAAATAGGCGGCGCGTTGGAAATCCCAGGCGCCGGGATAGGCAGGGGCCGAAGGCGGGCGGATCAGCGCCCTGACCTGTAGCCGATCCCCCGGCGCGGGCTGCGCAGTATCATCACGGCGCAGCCGAAGCCGCAGGCTGCGTTCCAGCGCGGGCTGGTCCGGGCCAAGCCTTGCCTCGGCCAGCGTGACCCGCATGCCCTGCGGCAAAGCTTCGACATTCTGCACAATGCCTTCAACCAGCAGCGCGCGCGGCGGCGGGTTAATGGGCGGCGGCGCGTGCCCCGCCTGCCACAGCACGACCGCGAAGCCCAGGCTGAAGGCCGCCACCAGCCCGCAAATCCAGCCGAGCAAGGGCAGGCGCCGCGCCAGGATGAAGGCGGCCGCGATCAGCGGCGGGGCCAGCCAGATCAGGCGCGGGTCCGGTTCTTCGCGCAGGCTGAAATAGAACAGAATGCCGGCCCCCATGGCGATGGGCAGCCACAGCGCCTGTTGCTGGCGTTCCGCCGCCATGGCTTCCTGCCCCCAAGCCAGGATCGCGCGGGCTTTGGCTAAAATGCCGGGCATGGCGGGGGAGGGGTGGGGCACAACCATAAGTTTATATGGGCTTGGCCTGCCAACCAAATAGGAAATGATCCGCGACCTCTCGAAGGCGTCAGATTTCCCCCATCCCAAATCTGCTTTATTGGCGCCGCATCAGGACATTGAACTGGACGCCATGACTATTCGCACCCGCTTCGCCCCTTCCCCCACCGGCTATCTGCATATCGGGGGGGCGCGTACCGCTTTGTTCAACTGGCTTTTCGCCCGCCATCACGGCGGCGAATATCTGCTTCGTATTGAGGATACCGATCGGGAGCGTTCAACCCGCGAAGCGGTGGACCAAATCTTGGGTAGCCTTGCCTGGCTGGGGCTTTCGCCGGATGAACCGCCGGTATTCCAGGCGCAACGTGAAGCGCGGCATCGCGAAATAGCGGAAGCGCTGCTGGCCATGGGCAAGGCCTATCGCTGCTGGGCGACGCCCGAGGAATTGGCCGAAATGCGCGAACGCGCCGCCGCCGAAGGCCGCCCACCGCGTTATGACCGCCGCTGGCGGGATAAGGAGCCCGGCCCGGAACAGGCCGGCAAGCCCTTCGCCATTCGCATCAAGGCGCCCTTGGAAGGTGAGACGATTGTGCCGGATTTGGTGCAGGGTGAAGTGCGTGTCGCCAATAGTGAATTGGACGATATGATCATCCTGCGCAGTGACGGCACGCCCACCTATCTGCATGCCGTGGTGGTGGATGATCATGACATGCGCATCACCCATGTGATCCGCGGCGATGACCATCTGACCAATACTTTCCGCCAATGCATGGTCTATGACGCGATGGGCTGGCACCGCCCGCATTTCGCCCATGTGCCGCTGATCCATGGCGCGGATGGCGCCAAGCTTTCCAAGCGCCATGGCGCGGTTTCCGTGCTGGATTTCCGCGAACAAGGCTTTCTGCCCGATGCCGTTAACAATTATCTGCTGCGTCTGGGCTGGGGCCATGGCGATGAGGAATTCATCCCGCGTGACCGCGCTGTGACGCTGTTTGATATCAAGGATGTTGGGCGGGCGGCATCGCGCATGGATTACGCCAAGCTCACGCATCTGAATGGGCAATATCTGCGCCTTGCCGATGATGATATGCTGACGCGCGAGGTTCTGGAACGGCTTGCCAAACGCACCGTCTTGTTCGGCACGGATGGCGCCAAGCGGTTGCGGATGCTGATGCCCTTCCTCAAGGAAAGGGCCAAGACGCTGGAAGAATTGACTGGCGCTTCGGTCTTTGCCGTGCAGGATGGCGCACCGGCCATGGAAGCCAAGGCTGAGGCCTTGTTGACGCCGGAAGCAAAAGCGCGCCTTGCCGATTTGGCTGCGTTTTTGCAGACAGCACCTTGGGAAAAGCAGGATCTGGACCAGTGGCTACGCGATTATGCCGAAGTGAAGGGCATCAAGCTTGGCATGGTGGCGCAGCCCTTGCGCGCGGCACTCAGTGGCAGCACGACCAGCCCGCCTATCGATGCCGTGCTTTGGGCACTGGGGCGGGAGGAGGCGACGCTGCGCATGCTTGCAGTGTCCGCCTGAGGTTTTCCCCGCGCTAGTTCAGTCGGCGCGGATATTGCCGCGCCGGATCACCTCACCCCATTTGGCCATTTCGGCCTTGATGAATTCGCCGAATTCCGCGCGGCTATTGCCGCCGGGAACGGCGCCTTGGTCAAAGAGCTGTCTGGAAATTTCAGGATCCTTCAAGGCGCCTGCCAGGGCGCTGTGCAGCCTTTCCAGAATGGGTTCTGGTATGCGCGATGGCGCGACAAAACCGTGCCAATTATTGGTATCAACGCTGGGATAGCCAAGCTCAATCATCGTTGGCACATCGGGCAGCCAAGGCAAGCGTTGTGCAGAACCAACCGCAAGTGCACGAATTGTGCCGGCACGAATTTGCGGTAGCAGGATTGGTAGATCAGCAAGCCCGACCTGAACTTCATTCTGTACCAGGGCCGTTGTCAGCGGCGCACCCCCACGATAGGGCACATGGGTCATTTCAATCCCCGTGGCGTTTTTCAGCAATTCGCCGGCCAAATGTGGCAGGCTTCCCGAACCGGTCGAACCTTGATTGATTTTGCCTGGCTGTGCCCGCGCGGCCGTCAGGAGTTCCTGCAGGGAACGAAATGGCGTCGCCGACGACACCACAATTGGTTCTGGTACAAGAACGCCCATAGTCAGTGGCGCCAGATCGCGCATGGTGTCGTAAGGCGTGCCGCGATCAAGTTGCGGCGAAATCGCGACCCCGCCGGCGCTGCCAAGCGCAATGGTATAGCCATCCGGTGCAGCTTTCGCCGCAATATCAACGCCTGTTACGCCACCCGCACCGGGACGATTATCAACAATGACCGGTTGGCCGAGTACAGTCATCATTTTTGGTGCCAAAAGACGCGCCACAATATCGCTGGGGCCACCTGCCGCGAAAGGTACGATGATCCGGATTGGACGATTTGGGAAATTCTCTTGCGCCATAGCCGGGGCGCAAAAGAGAATAGAAAACAAGGCGACAGCGAATGATCTCATCATCATGGGTGTTCCTCTGTTCCGATCTTTTGTTTTTGCGGTTCAAATGCCATGATCACTGAGACAACAAAAAATCGCAAGTTACCGAGGAAACATCTCAGCATGAAGATCACGCGGATCGAAACCCGTATTCATCGCAGTGCCTTTACCTATGGGGTAGGGCTTGATGCCAATGGCGGTAACTTCACCGCAACTGGCGGTAATCTGCGTCTGAAAACCATGGATACACTACTGGTAAAGGTCGAGACTGAGGCAGGTGTCCACGGCTGGGGGGAAGGGTTTGGCTTTACCCTGGTAGATACAACACGTGATGCGCTTGATCGATTGATCGCGCCGGCCTGCATCGGCCAGGATGCGGTGGATATTGGTGCGCTTAATCGCATGCTGCAAAAACGCTTCCACAATTTTGGACGCAACGGATCTGTAACTTTTGGCATTTCCGCGATTGACATCGCTCTTTGGGATATTGCTGGAAAAATCGCAGGAAAACCGTTGCATGTGCTGCTGGGTAATGCGGGGCGCGACAAAGTTCGCGCCTATGCAAGCCTGTTGCGCTACGGCAATCCAGCCGATGTTGCGCGCAATGCAGCTGAGGCTGTGCGGCGCGGCTATCGCGATGTCAAACTACATGAAATAGACCTTGCCTGCATTCGTGCAGCGCGTGGCGCGGTGCCTTCTGACATTCCACTTATGCTTGACATCAATTGTGCGTGGGATGGTGAAACTGATGCCTTGGATTTCTGCGAAGCAGTCAAAGATCTTGGTGTCGCCTGGGTTGAGGAGCCAACCTGGCCACCGGAAGACCATATGGCGATGGCGCGGGTGCGCGCGGCATCACCTTGTGCCATCGCGGCGGGGGAAAATGCCTCAAACCCCGAAGATTTCTGCCGCATGATTGAAGCGGGCGCGGCGGGCATTCTGCAGCCCAGCGTTACAAAGGTGGGCGGCCTTACGGCGATGCTTGAAGTGGCCGAATTGGCGCAAGGCGCCGGGCTGCGGGTGGTGCCCCATTGCCCTTATTTTGGGCCCGGCTTGTTGGCGAGCTTGCATTTCCTTGCAGCGATGGAGACTGCAGAGCCCCTCGAGATTTATTTTGCGGATCTTGAGAAGCCGCCTTTTGGGCCGCATTTGGTGGCTTCCAATGGTGAAATTGCGGTGCCGAAAGGCCCGGGACTTGGCCTGGAACCCGTTTGGTAAAATGCGACGACCAGATCCCAAGAAGAGAAAAAATGTTTAATAACAGATGCTTGCGTATTTTTGCCTCGGTTTTCAATGGCGAACATGCCCGCTTGACGTGTTTGTGTGATGGTACTAGAAGCCCGCTCACCCGACGGTTTGTTGGTTTTTGGGCTTGACTGGTTGGATTGATCTGGCTAGTTTATTTGCCCTGCCGATGGTTGGTGGGTGTTGAGGGGCCGGCGTTT
>JBEDHL010000035.1:0-7179 GCA_041174145.1 Pseudomonadota bacterium | reverse complement strand
ATATTAAGTCGATATTCTATTTATCTACATCCTACTCTTGTAGGCAGACACTTACGCATCTGCCCTTTCTTCTCCTGGCACGGCTTCTAGCCGCTACACCGCTACAAATCCTGATACTTGCTCAGAATGGCGCATCACCATTTTGAGTGTACCGCCTCCAAGCGTCCTCAAAGTCGCTCTTCCAATAGCCCTTCAGGACCCCTTTCTCAGTGCGTTTGTTTGTTGGTCTGATTTCGAAGGGTGCAAGCAGGCGTGCAAGATGGTTCGGATTGATGGGCTTGCCCCGGTCATAATCTGGCCAGAGGCGGCCTTCTTTTTCCTCCAGGAGTTTGCAAATTGTCTTGCTTGGCAGGAAATCTTGTCCATCGATAGCGAATATATCGCGGATATCCGCCAACAGGGTGCTTCCGATACCTGCGGTGTCTTCATTGGCGCGATGGGTGATGAACACTGCCAGCAACGCTTCCCTGGCCTTCTGCGGCCATTCACCTCCGGCACCGTCAGCAATAGCGAGAAGCGGGATAGAAATGTCGCCTTGACGGTCGGAAAGTGCGGTGGGGATATCTGGATTCATGTGGTCTGCTAAATCAGTACTTTGCCCCCATGCCAACAATTGTTCCTTCAATGTTTTTAGTATCGGGTCGCCACGCTGCAACCTTTCCACTTTTTCATCATGTGCGCGCCGCTTGAGGCTTATGGGAATGGCACGATCGGCAATTGTGGCTGGCAGGCTCCCAATGCCCGCTATGGCAACCGGGCAGAAGGTCGAAAAGTCCGCTGGCACCCACTCACTATTTCTCCGAATATTGCGGGTGACACTGCCAGGCCGTTCGAAACCGCTATTTATGACGTTCCGCATTTCAGTATTTTCGACCAAAAAGGTGTCCGCTTCATCGATCAAAAATGTCACTCTCGGGTTCGCTTCGATCCGCCTGAACATGCTGGCAGCTGTGATATTATCGGTTTTATGCGGTTCAGAAACCAGTTCGCCTAAAAAGTTCAGTAAGGTTGATTTGCCACATTGCTTTTCGGGTGCAGTAATCGCAAGCCTGGGCGTGTGTTGGAATTCGTGGAATTTGTAAGTGTGCGCGATCCAGAGTGTAACGATACAAGCTTGTTGCGGTGTGATTACTAAATGCTTATCGAGTAGGTCAGAAATTTCATCTAATGAGCCAGCAATCGTGAGCGTGCTTGATGGAAAGGTACGCTCAGCGTTTGGGTTTTTGGGGGAGGCGATCAGCATAGCGGCTGCTAAGTCACCGGGCGAACGGGGATCGTGATTCATGGTTTCGGTATCCATATTTGGAGAAAATGTGCCGTTTTGCTCTGTGCAGCTCATTTTCAGTACCGCCCACGAATGTCGGCTTGCGGAAGGTTCGCGATGATCCCGCTCAGGATGCCGAAATCGACCAGCGTCGACCGGCCAATTTTGCGTAGGAGGTCGGGACGCTCGCGGGCGGCCCGATACACCCAAGTGCGCGAGACGCCGTACGCGCGGCGCGCATCGGCGATAGTTCCGAACAACTTCTCTACGCTGTTTGAAGGCTGAACACTCATTTGCGCTTTTCTCCTGGTGCGCCACGACGATTCGCGGTGCACCTGGATTCGTTAACAAACCCGCTTGCGCATTTGGGGGCGGGCTATTTGCGCAGACCGGGGTTCCGGCCCGGAGTTTCCCATGACCGAATTTGGGACTTCTTTACGCCCAGCTCTCGCGCAACCTGACTGCGCGCTTCCCCTGCGGTTTTTCCTTTTTCGTTTTTTAAGGCCCTTGTTGACGTCACTGCGTCACGAGCCTGTCGACGCTGAGTTTCCGTCATGAGTCTTGAGCTAACTCCTTTTGGTGGGCGTAGGAAAACCTCAACGACCCCAAGCGGCAAGTCACTTAACGATTGAGCAAGGTGATCCAGCGCATCTGCGACAGGGTGGCGCAAGGTAATAGTTTCGTCGGGGATGTCGCCTAAACGGCCAACTACCTCGGCGGCCATCCGCAGAGCTTGGATGTGTTGCTGAAGTGGGTCCTTTGGCAATTCGCGCGATAGGCAGGCGCATAACTCTTTACGGAAAGCCTCTCGTGCCTTCCATTCGGCGTGGGCGGCGGCATTAAGCTGCGCGATGCCGGCAGCCTCATTTGCATCGTCAGTCACTTCACGCCCCCATTCACATGCACCGCTTCTACCTTTCTGCCCTCACGATTGGGGTGAAGAGGGATGGCTTCAGCCTGTACAGAGCTGCAGAAGGTCGCCCAGCTTTCCATTAATACAGCCCGCTTTCTGAAGAGATCTCCCCTCCGATAGGCGGCCTCCACCTTATCACCGATGGTGTGGGCGAGCGCTGCTTCCGCAACCGCGTGAGGGGTGTTGGTTGCTTCTTCGCACCAATCGCGAAAGCTGGACCTGAAGCCATGAACTGTGATGTCGATTCTTTGCATGCGCCGCAGCAGCATCGCCATCGACATTTGCGACAAAGGGCGGTTTGCCCTTTGGCCAGGAAAGACATAGCCCCCACCTTGGTTTAATTCGAAAGTCTGCATGTTCCTCAGGATATTAATCGCGGCGCCAGAAAGCGGAACGCGATGCTCCCTGTTTGCCTTCATGCGGGAGGCCGGGATCGTCCAAACACCGGTCTCGATATCAATCTCATCCCATTTGGCACCAAGGACCTCATTGGTCCGTGAGGCGGTAAGGATAAGAAATTCCAATGCGCGGGCTGCGGTAGCCGCATGGCCCCGCAGGCGGGCCATGAAATTCCCCATTTCCTGCCAAGGTAGCGCAGCATGATGTTCCACCGCCGCGATTTTGCTGCGTTTGGGCAGCATGGTAGCTAGGTGGCCGCGCCAAGTTGCTGGGTTACCCCCACTCCTCCATCCGCGCGCTGTGGCGTAGCTAAGGATGGCTTCGATCCGCCCACGAAGGCGCGATGCCGTCTCGGGTTTACTGGTCCAAAGCCCTTCACGCTGCAAAACGCGCAGCACATCCTCGGTTCCGATCTGGGAGACTGGCAGATCACCGATGTCTGGGAAGGCATAGGTCTCAAGTGTTCGCCGCCACTGCTGTCGGTGCTTGGCATTCCGCCAGCCCGCCTCATGGGCGGCCAGCATAAGGTCGGCGACCTGTTTAAACGTTTGCGCTTCAGCGGCCTGCCTTTCTCTGACAAGCTTCTGCTTCCTGCGATGCTCAACAGGGTCAATTCCCTCTCTGAGGAGGCGGCGCGCTTCTTCTGCGGCAGCCTTTGCGCCGGCAAGCGTTACCCCGCGCCGTCCGTCCGCATCATAAGCGCCTAGCCCCAACTCCCGGGCCTTTCCTGCGAGCATGAACCTGAAGGTCCATTTCGCGGCATTAGGACCGGTCACAGCCAGATAAAGGTTATCGCCTGCCGCCTGTCGCGCAGGCTGCCCCTTCGCGACCAAAGCTTTGGCGGCGGCCGCTGTCAGTTTCAATTGCATTCGTACCTCTAGGCCCACAAACCAGCCCACAAATAGGTATCGGGCCGCCGGGGGTCAACGAGGGTCGCCGGAGAATGCTAGAGCATCTAAAAGTACCTATAAACATGTACTTAAAGGTGCGTGATGGGTCTTCCTGGGGCAGCGGGAAACAAAGGTATGTAGGACACCCTCTCCGCCAGATTTTCGTCGCGAACTGGTCCTAAGCCCGAAAATGGCCTGCGTTTCTTTGAGGATTTCAAAGGAATCTGCGAAGGCGGCTAAACCTCGCAGACCCGGAAGAGCCCCAAAATTGGTCTCAGAAGCCCTTTCGTCTCTTTTCGACCAAACCTTGCTAAAACTGGTTTACTCAAAGAAAACCGCATCTTTTCAGATATTTACGATTTTGGCGGCCTTGCCCAGTTCGTGACGGTTCTCCCGCCTGTCGAGCCGAAATGGGCATTAACTCAGGATGGGCGCAGGGGCGCGTGGTGGGATGCGTCGGGAGGTGACGGCACGCAGCTTTGCGGCGTCCCTATATCGCGGCGTAGCGCCCTAATGGTCCGTATACCACGCCGCTGCTGAGGGCACGGAATGGTACGCTGGCAGAATTCGGCTTAGAGATGGCCATTGCTGCCAATCGAAGCCTGATTTTCACGCTGCACTGGGTTTACCCAAATCTTCTCCCCCGCGGCGATGTCCTGGATGCCGGCCATCTCCCCCTCCTCCAACTGCCGCCGCCACTTCCATGCCCGCGCGATGGCGCGTAGCACATGCGGCTCCTGGCCCTGGCTGCCCGGAAGCCCGGCATCCTCGGGCAGCAGGATCTTCGGCCGCCCATTGCGCTTGCGCAGGGTCAGCGGAATCACAACCCGGATGCTGGTGGCAGTCTCACTCATGCAAAGGCCTCCTCTTTCGCGGACAGCAGCATGTCCCGCAGGACCAGGCCGTGCCCTTCCTTGCGCAGGTCAACCGCGATGCCATTGGTGCCGACGGTAATGCGCTCGACCAGCAATCGGACGATGCGCGCCTGCTCGGCCGGGTACAGTGCGCCCCAAAGCCTTTCAAATCCGGCAAGGGTCGCGACGACGGCGGCTTCCTCCACCGGCGCGCCTTCACGGCGCAGCGCTTGAATGGTGCGGGCGGTGATTTCAGGGGCGCGGATCATGCGGTCGATTTCGCCCATCACGGCGTCCTCCACCATCGGTGCCGGCAGCCGCAACGGGCCAGGGCTTTCGTCCAGCGGCCGGTTGCGGATCACATCCATCGAAACATAGTAGCGATAAAGCCGAGTATGAAAAGCGCTACACGGTCAATGGCCGCGTCTCGCTTGGTGAGGGAAAGATTGCCATCACGCGCAAGCTCGTCGCGGCCATGGCGGGCGCGCTGGTGGTCTCGGGCGGGCGGTTTTTTGTTCATGCCGGTGGACCCGCGCTGCCTGTCACCACACTCAATGCCAATGCGCTGCGCGGAGATGTCACCATCCAGGGCAGCCGGCCGCGCCGGGACCTCTTTAACGGCGTGCGTGCGGTGTATGTGGACCCGGCGAAAAACTGGCAGCCGACCGATGCGCCGCCATTGTTGGCAGCGAATTATGTCGCCGAGGATGGGGGCGAGGCCATTTATCGCAGCATGGAATTTCCGCTGACCACATCGGTCGCGACTGTACAGCGCATCATGAAGGCCGAACTGGAACGCAATCGCCGCCAGCGCGAAGTTGCCTTCCCGGCCAATCTTTCCGCGCTGCGGCTGCGGCCCTGGGATAGTGTGACGCTGGCGCTTGACCGGCTGGGGCCATTCCCAGCGCGGGTGACGGGTTGGCGCCTTGCGCCCGATGGTGGCGTTGATTTGACGCTGGCCGAGGAAGCCCCCGCGATTTGGGATTGGGACACCACGCGAATGCGGGCCTGCTTGCAGATGAATACATAATGCGCGCTTTCATCGGCGTCCTGGAAGCGGCCCCACCGGCTGACATCATAAACAAGGATCAGCCCGAAATCGGTCTTGCCGGCGCGCACATCGGCGAGAAGCTTTTGCAGCCCTTCGCGGCCACCGATATTCAAACCGCTTTTGCCTTCGTAAGCGTAGGTACGGACAATTTCGATATCAATGCGCGCGGCGTATTCCAGGATCTTGTCGCTTTGGTTCTCTGTCGAATATTGCTGATGTTCTGTCGACATGCGCACATATTGCGCGGCGCGGCGAGCAAGCGGCAATCGAGGCGTTTCTGTCTGCATCTATGGATTGAGCCAAATCGTTTTTCGTATCTGTCACGCATAAGGAGAGGTGCGCGGCATGGCAAGTCTTATCTTTGAAAGTCTTCAGGTATGAACTGAGAAAAAAGGATTATGCTTATGGAATTTCGAAGTGCATCAGAATTATAGATTCATACTTTTCTGCAAAGCGAAGATTGCGGGCATCAATACCGCCATCACAAAACAAACATCGCCAGCGCCGCCTCAGCCATCATCGCCGTGGCCAGCTGAGCCACGTCACAATCCAAATACCTCGCGGAAGCGCTCAATTCGATGCATGCGCTCGTGCAGGATGGTAACGATGCCGATGTTTCCATCGGCCAAGCGGCGCCAATAGACGAAATGCCTTTCGTAACGGAGAAAGTACCCGTCTACACCGAATTCCGCTGGTATCGGGTGTGATAGCACCTGATGCGTACTGATTTTCTCAAAGGCCGCGAATAGGCCGGTGATATAGCGATCAGCCTGTTCGGCGCCCCAGCGATCCCGCGTGTAGCGATAGATCTCATCGATGCGATGAGACGCTGCCTCCTGGACGCGGACCGGTGCCATCCCGAGTCACGCCTTATTGCGCGCGATGACCTCGGTTGCCGAAAGCGCCTGGTAGGACGCGTCAGGCGCTGCAAAGGCATGCTGCAATTCAGCCTTCAGCCTATCGAAAGCTTCTCGCTCCACCCGCTCCTTATCGCGGCGGATAAGGTCACGAATGTATTCGCTGATATTCTCATAGGACCCCGTCTCGCTGACATTGGCCGCCACGAACTCGCTTAGGGCGCCGCTGAGGCGGACTGTCATCGTGGTGGTAGGGGGCATGGCAAGATCCTAAAAAGATGACTGTCTTCATTATAACCAAGATTGCACACAAAACAAGGTTCATGGCGACCATATTCGCTAGGGCGAGCTCATAAGGGGTGGTGGGGAGGTCGAGGGTGAGCATGGAAATTGGCCCCTTCATGTGTTATGCAGGTTATGCACTTTAAGGAGTGCGACCGATGCCCGAGACTATGCTTATGGTTGGTGCTGCCGAGGCCCAGCGGAATTTCGGCCTCTACCAGGACAAGGCGCTGATCCAGACGGTTGCCATCACCCGCAATGGCCGTCCTCGCACGGTGATGATCTCGATTGAGGAATATGAACGTCTCAAGCGCCGCGATCGGCAAGTGTTCCGGACTGAGGAGGCCCCGCAGGATGTCGTGGACGCCATCCTGAACGCTGAGATCCCAGAAGATGCCAAGCAGTTCGACCATGAGGTCCGATAGTCGTCCTCTCCCAGGTGTCGGCGACGTTCTGCGCTACGCTTATGCGCCTCCTTCGCGTTCAAGGTCGTGCAGCACTTCTGGCAGATGGCGGGCGCCATGAAGGACCCGCAAGATCCTCGGCGGTGACGTGCTCCCCTGAAATGTTCCCAATTTTCGGTAGAGTCTGTTTCTTAGTGGGACGGACGAATGAAACGCAGCAGGTTCAGCGATGAGCAGATCATCGGGATTTTGAAGGAACAGGAAT
>JBEDHL010000034.1:0-35847 GCA_041174145.1 Pseudomonadota bacterium | reverse complement strand
GCTTCGAAACCCTGGTGGAAGCCGGTTATGCGCCGGAAATGGCCTATTTCGAATGCTTGCATGAAGTGAAGCTGATTGTGGATCTGATTTATGAAGGCGGTATCGCCAACATGAATTATTCCATCAGCAACACGGCGGAATATGGCGAATACGTCACCGGCCCGCGCATCATCACCAGCGAAACCAAGGCGGAAATGAAGCGCGTGTTGGAAGATATCCAGTCCGGCCGCTTTGCCCGCGATTGGATGCTGGAAAACAAGGTGAACCAGGCGAGCTTCAAGGCGACCCGTCGCCGATTGGCCGAACACCCGATTGAAGAAGTGGGTGAAAAGCTGCGTGGCATGATGCCCTGGATCAAAAAGGGCGCCCTGGTGGACAAGAGCCGTAACTAAGACGCTAGGCGCCATTCCGCTGGTGCGGAAGCCGCCATTCGCTCAAGCCCTGAAGCGCGATCCATGCAAATGGGTCGCGCTTCAGGCGTTTTGGGGCCATGCGATCATCCCAGGACTACCTTATTTTGGGCGCTGATCGGCGCTGTTGCATGCTGAGCCTTTTCCTTCATTGATCTGCCCGGTAAATTAATTTACAAAAATTAAGGGAAAGGCGCTTCTGTCTCTTCCCTCATGAAAATGACAGGAAGGAACGCAAGGCATGAGCATTCTTGGAAGAATCATCGGCAGTATTTTTGGCCGCGCGGAAGCCGCGCCTGCTGCCGCGCAGGGTGGGATGAAGGAAGCCGCTACCGCTGCTGCCGCCGCAGTGGCCGCCGCTCCGCCGGTCCAGGCATTGAGCGCGGTGGATCTGGTCGCGCTGATGGAAGGCAAGGCTGCCGCGGCGGGCCAAAAGCTTAATTGGCGCACCTCCATTGTGGATTTGATGAAGCTGCTGAACCTGGATAGCAGCCTTGCCGCCCGCAAGGAGCTTGCGACAGAGCTTGGCTATACGGGCGATATGAATGATTCCGCGAGCATGAATATCTGGCTGCATAAGCAAGTGATGAAGAAGGTCGCTGAGAATGGCGGCCAGGTTCCGGCGGATTTATTGAGCTGAGGCGCAGCCTTACTTTTCTTGAAGGGCCAGCCAAGTGCTGGCCCTATTTCATTGCGGGTCCATCCTGCTTTCCTTGCCGCGGGCGAAGGGTATGGCCATCTTGGTTTAGGCGTTTCTCTCATTATTTCGGGGGTTAAAGGTGGCGTATGGCGTGGTGGTATTTGCTGCTGGCGGGGCTTTGTGAAATCGGCTGGCCCATCGGGCTCAAGCTTGGTTGGACGCAGGCGGGCTTGCGCTTTGGCTGGCTTGCCTTTGCCATTGCTTGCATCATCGCAAGTGGCGGCTTGCTGCTGCTGGCGCTGCGCGACATCCCGGTGGGCACGGCTTATGCTGTTTGGACTGGCATTGGCGCGATAGGCGCCTTTCTGGTGGGCATTACGGTATTCGGCGATGCGAATACCGCGCTACGCTGGGCTTCCGTGGCGCTGATCACGGCTGGCATTATTGGGTTGAAACTGGCGTGAGGAGAGAATGGGCATGACCGACACTTCCCATATGATGGCAGCGGAGACGGATTATCCGCGCGATTTCCTGGGCTATGGCGCCAATCCGCCGGACCCGCAATGGCCGAATGGCGCGAAGCTCGCGCTTTCCTTCGTGCTGAACTACGAAGAAGGCGGTGAGAATACCGTGCTGAACGGCGATGCCGGCAGCGAATTATATTTGCATGAAGTGCCGGGCGGTTCGCCGATTTTGGGTGAACGCAACCGCACGGTGGAAAGCCAATTCGATTACGGCGCGCGCGCTGGCGTGTGGCGCATTCTGCGCGCCTTTGCCGCGCGCAAGCTACCGTTGACGGTTTATGGCGTCGGGCGCGCTTTGGAATTGAACCCAACCGTAGCACGCGCCTTTGCCGATGCGGGGCATGAGGTTGCATCCCATGCCTGGCGCTGGATCGATTACCATGATGTGGATGAAGCGACAGAACGTGCTGAGATTGCGCGCTGCGTTGAAGTGATTGAACGCCTGACCGGCACGCGCCCGGTTGGCTGGTATACCGGCCGCATCAGCCCCAATACGCGCCGCCTGGTCGCGGAGCATGGTGGGTTTTTGTATGATTCGGATTCCTATGCGGATGATTTGCCGTTTTACGTAACCGCGGCGGGCAAGCCGATGCTGATCATCCCCTACACGCTCGATAATAATGACATGAAATATGCGGTGCCGCCGGGTTTCTCAGCGCCTGATGGCTGGGAACAATACATGACCGATGCATTCGAAACCTTGCTGGCGGAAGGCCGCGCGGGGGCGCCCAAGATGATGTCGATTGGACTGCATTGCCGCTTGATTGGCCGGCCCGGACGCGCCGCGGCCTTGGCGCGGTTCCTGGACAAGGTGGCGGCAACACCGGATGTTTGGGTCTGCCGTCGCGCGGATATTGCGCGCCATTGGTGGGCAACGCATCCGCCAAAAGCATGAAGGAAAAAGCCATGTCCTATCCGCTTGAGAAACGCGAATTGATTGCTGAAGCGCCTGGGCTGCGCATGCAAATCCTGACTCTGGCCGCCGGGCAGGAAGTACCTTGGCATTGGCATAGTGAAGTCACCGACACCTTCTGGTGCATGGATGGCCCGATGGTGATTGAAATGCGCGCGCCGCGTGAAAGCGTGGAATTGTTGCCGGGGCAAATGCATGCCGTGCCGGCCAAGCGCGCGCATCGTGTGACGGGCAAGGATGGCGGGCGCTGCCGTTTCGCCATTTTGCAAGGTATCGGCACCTATGATTTTCAACCCGTGGGTGGCGCTTGAGTTTCCGAATTTAAAAAAGGAAGAAGCAATGTTGCAACGCCGTGGATTTCTTGCATTGGCCGGCAGCGCGCTGGGCGCGCCCGCCTTTGCCCAAAGCCGCTACCCTTCGCGGCCCATTCGCGTGATTGTGCCCTTTGCCGCCGGTGGCATCATTGATGTTGTGGCGCGCATTGTCACGGAACCTTTGCCGCGCTTGCTGGGCCAGCCTGTAGTGGTTGAAAATCAGCCAGGCGCGGGCAGCACCATCGGCGCGCGCAGCGTGGCGCGCGCGGCATCAGATGGCCATACGCTGTTGTTGAATGGCGCAGCGCATGCCGTGATTCCGGCACTTTACCCTGATGCTGGTTTTGATTCGATTGCCGATTTTATTCCGATTTCGACACTCGGTGATCAAAGCTTCCTGGTCGCGGTGCATCCATCCCTTCCGGTGCGCGATGTGCCGCAATTGCTGGCTTGGCTGCGTGATAAGCGCGGGGAAGCGACCTTCGCCACTACGGGGATTGGCGCCGCTTCGCATCTTGCTGGTGAATTGCTGAAGAAACTCGCGGGCGTGGATTTCACCATTGTGCAATATCGCGGCACGCCGGCGGCGGTGACGGATTTCATGGCTGGGCGCGTGGATTTCATGATTGATAGCCAAACGCTGCTGGCGCCCTTGGTGCGGGACGGCAAGGCGCGCGGCCTGGCTGTCACAACACCGCGGCGTTCGCAATTGCTGCCGGATTTGCCGACGTTGCAGGAAGCGGGTGTTGCGGGTTATGCGGCTTCTTCCTGGCAGGCGCTGTACGCACCAACAGGAACGCCCACCGAGATCATCAGCGCGCTTTCAACAGCGGTGACGCAGGTGCTGAATGATGCCGCGATACGTCAGCGCTTTGCGGATGCGGGCGTTGATCCATTGCCGAATGACCCTGCTGCATCAGCGCGCTTCATTCGTGCCGAGACCGATAAATGGGTGCCGATTCTGCGCGCAACCGGTGCGAAGCCTGGATGACTTCAGGTTGCCTCGTCTTCCTCGGCGGCGAATTGCAGAAGGATTTGCCCTTCGCGTACGGTTTCACCAACGCGGCAGGAAATGGTTTCAATCCTGCCGTCACGCGGCGCGGTAAGGCGAAAGACAGTTTTCATCGCCTCAAGTATCACCAGCACATCACCGCGCGCCACGTTTTGGTTTTCCGTGGCCAATAGCTGCGTAACCTGGCCGGGCAGGGGTGCGATCAACCGGTCATCACCACCTTCTTCCTCACCGGCACGCGCGATGGGATCGGGCAGCACGAGGCGCCAGCTTTGTGCGGCGTGGCGTAGGTTGATTGTTTCGCCCGCGCGATGGATGGAAGCGGAAAGCCGCATTCCATCCAGCAGCGCATGAACGGAGCCCGCTTCCAACTTGGCGTGGCGTGCGGTGATTGCTGCGCCGCCCGCACTGATGCGCCATCCATCCGCCGCCGGTGCAAGCGTTACGGCGTAGGTTTCATCTTCATGGTGGAATTCAAATACCCGCGTGGGGCGCGTATTTACCCACCAATGATCTGTCGCGTGCCAGGGTGAATACGGATCAGCGCTGGCGCTGGCATGGGTGCGCGCGGCTTCTTCTTCCACAGCGAGTACACCAAGTGCCGCAAGTGTTAGCACCTTTGGTGAGGGCTTCAGCTTTGGTGTCAGCAGGGTTTCGGCGTTTCGCCCGATAAAGCCGGTATCAATCGTGCCTGAGGCAAAATCTGGATGCGCCAGAATACGGTCCAGCATATCCAGATTATGCGCAACGCCAATGATATCAGATTGTGCAAGGCCCGCGCGCAGCCGCGCAATCGCCTCTGCCCTGGTTGGCGCATGGGCAATCATTTTCGCCACCATGGCATCATAATGGATGCTGATGCGATCACCGGCGACGAAGCCTGAATCAATCCGCAAGCCCTGCTCAGAAAGCCGGAAGACCTGCAGCGCGCCAATGGAAGGGGCGAAGTCCCGCGCCGGATCTTCGGCGTAAAGCCGCAATTCCATCGCATGGCCTTGGGCGTGAATATCGCTTTGTTGTACCGGCAGTTTTTCACCAGCAGCAACACGCAACTGCCATTCAACCAGATCAAAGCCGGTAATGGCTTCTGTCACCGGATGTTCCACCTGCAGGCGTGTATTCATTTCCAGGAAGTAGAAGCCGCCATCCTGCGCGATGAATTCCACCGTGCCGGCACCCTGATATTGCACGGCCTTGGCAGCAGCCACCGCCGCTGCGCCCATGGCGTGACGCATCTCGGCGCTGATACCGGGTGCCGGGGCTTCTTCAATCACCTTTTGATGACGGCGCTGCGCGGAACAATCGCGTTCAAACAAATGCACCGCATTGCCATGAGAATCACCAAACACCTGCACTTCAATATGGCGCGGGCGTTCCAGATAGCGTTCGATCAGCACGCGATCATCGCCAAAGGCCGAAGCGCCTTCTTGCCGTGCTGATTGCAGCGCAGCCGCGAAATCTGCTGCCGCGCGCACTACGCGCATGCCACGCCCGCCACCACCGGCAACGGCTTTGATGACAAGGGGGAAGCCAATGCGCTTGGCTTCACCTTCCAGAAACGCCGCATCTTGTTCCGCGCCGTGATAGCCGGGCAGCAGCGGCACACCGGCCTTTTCCATCAACGCCTTGGCTGAACCTTTGGAGCCCATGGCGCGCATGGCAGAAGCCGTTGGGCCAACAAAGATGATCCCAGCCTCGGCACAGGCTTCCGCAAAAGCAGGGTTTTCAGAAAGAAAACCATAACCAGGATGGATCGCATCCGCCCCCGCGCGCTTCGCGGCGGCGATGATAGCGGGGATGTTCAGATAGCTTTCGCGCGCAGGCGCGGGGCCGATATGGATAGCCTCATCGGCCATTTGCACATGCTGTGCGGTTTCATCGGCATCGGAAAAAACCGCAATACTACGCAGGCCCATGCGGCGCGCGGTGCGGATGATGCGGCAGGCGATTTCGCCGCGATTGGCGATCAGAAGGCTTTGGAACATGGCCGCCCCCTACATCCGGAACACGCCGAAGCGCGTTTTTTCAATGGGCGCATTCAGCGCAGCGGAAAGGGCAAGCCCCAGAATGCGGCGCGTATCGGCGGGGTTGATGATGCCATCATCCCAAAGCCGCGCGCTGGCGTAATAGGGATGGCCTTCGGTTTCGTATTTGGCGCGGATTGGGGCCTTGAAGCTTTCTTCTTCCTCTGCCGGCCATTCCTTGCCTTGCGCGGTCATATTGTCGCGGCGGATTTGCGCCAGAACACTCGCTGCCTGTTCGCCACCCATCACCGAAATACGGGCATTGGGCCACATGAACATGAAGCGTGGGTCATAAGCGCGCCCGCACATGCCGTAATTGCCGGCACCATAGCTGCCGCCGATCACCACCGTGAATTTCGGCACGCCGGCAGTGGCGACCGCAGTGACCAGCTTTGCGCCATCCCGCGCAATGCCGCCTGCTTCATATTTGCGGCCAACCATGAAGCCCGAGATATTCTGCAGGAATAGCAGCGGAATACCGCGCTGGCAGCAGAGTTCAATGAAATGCGCGCCCTTCAGCGCCGATTCCGAAAAAAGGATGCCGTTATTGGCGAGGATCCCAATCGGATAGCCATGCAGATGCGCAAAGCCGCAAACCAGTGTGGTGCCGTAGAGCCGTTTGAATTCATCGAACTCGCTGCCATCCACCAGGCGCGCGATTACTTCGCGCACATCATAAGGTGCCCGAATATCGGCAGGCACAACGCCCAGTAATTCCCGCGTATCGTAAAGCGGGGCGCGCGGCTGATGCAGCGCCACTTGCGGCGCGATGCGCGGGCCAAGCCCGGCCACGATGCGGCGGCAAATCGCCAGTGCATGCCGATCATCCTGCGCGTAATGATCTACCACGCCGGATTGGCGCGCATGAACATCCGCGCCGCCTAATTCCTCGGCGGTGACAACCTCACCGGTTGCGGCGCGTACCAAGGGCGGGCCACCCAAAAAGATGGTGCCCTGTTGGCGCACGATGATGCTTTCGTCAGACATGGCGGGCACATAGGCACCACCCGCCGTGCAGCTTCCCATCACCACGGCGATTTGCGGAATGCCTTCCGCTGACATATTCGCCTGGTTGAAGAAGATGCGGCCAAAATGCTCCCGGTCTGGGAAAATCTCATCCTGCTGCGGCAGAAAGGCTCCACCGGAATCCACCAGATAGATACAGGGCAGCCGATTGGCACGGGCGATTTCCTGCGCGCGCACATGCTTCTTCACCGTAAGCGGAAAATACGTGCCGCCTTTCACCGTTGCATCATTGGCTACGATCACGCATTCGCGGCCCGAAACACGACCAATGCCGGAAATGATGCCGGCACAGGGAACTTCTCCGCCATAAAGCCCATGCGCGGCAAGTTGCGACAATTCCAGAAACGGCGAACCGGGATCAATCAGCGCGCGCACACGCTCCCGCGGCAGCAGTTTGTTCCGCGCCAAATGCTTTTCTCGCGCAGCCTTGCCGCCGCCCTGTTCGATGCTGGCGATGGTTGTTTCCAAATCGGCTACCAACGCCGCCATGGCGGCAGCATTGGCCGTGAAGCTTTCGCTACCCGGATCGAGCGTGCTGCGCAGAATGCTCATGCGGTTTCGCGGAACAATTCCCGCCCAATCAGCATGCGCCGAATTTCCGAGGTGCCGGCGCCGATTTCATAGAGCTTCGCATCACGCAACAGGCGGCCCGTGGCGTAATCATTGATATAACCATTGCCGCCGAGGCATTGAATGGCTTCCAGCGTCATCCAGGTGGCTTTTTCCGCGGCGTATAGAATGGCGCCGGCGGCATCTTTGCGCGTTGTCTGCCCACGATCACAGGCTTTGGCGACGGTGTAGATATAGGATTTCGCCGCATTCATGGTGGTGTACATATCGGCGATCTTCGCCTGCATGATCTGGAATTCACCAATCGCCTGACCGAATTGCTTACGCTCATGCACATAAGGCAGCACGATATCCATACAGGCCTGCATGATGCCAAGGGGTCCCGCGGCCAGCACCGCGCGTTCGTAATCCAGCCCGCTCATCAATACGCGCACGCCGCCATTGACTTCGCCGAGCACATTCTCGGCCGGCACTTCGCAATCCTGAAAAACCAATTCGCCGGTATTGGATCCACGCATGCCAAGCTTATCCAGCTTTTGCGCGCAGGAAAAACCGGGAAAATCCTTCTCCACCAGAAAAGCGGTAATGCCTTTTGGGCCGGCTGAAGGATCGGTCTTCGCGTAAATCACCAGCACATCTGCATCCGGGCCATTGGTAATCCACATCTTCGTACCGTTCAGCACATAGCGATCACCGCGCTTTTCGGCGTGTAACCGCATGGAAACCACATCGGAACCGGCACCTGGTTCGCTCATCGCCAACGCGCCCACATGCTCGCCCGAAATCAGCTTGGGCAGATAGCGCCGCTTCTGGTCCTCATTGCCATTGCGGGAGATTTGATTGACGCAGAGATTGGAATGCGCGCCATAGGAAAGCCCGACCGAAGCTGATGCGCGAGAGATTTCCTCCATCGCCACCACATGTTCCAAATAGCCCATGCCGGCGCCGCCATGGTTTTCGTCAACAGTGATGCCAAGCACGCCAAGATCACCGAATTTCCGCCAAAGATCGGCCGGAAAATCATTAGTCTTGTCAATTTCCGCTGCGCGCGGCGCAATTTCGGCAGCGGAAAAGCTTGCCACCTGATCCCGCAGCATATCGGCGGTCTCCCCAAGGTCGAAATCAAGCCCCGGAAGGCGGTTTGGAATATTGGCCATGCGCAACCTGTCGCGTTCCATCAATTTTCTTGGCCCAAGGATAGGCGCGGGCGGCGCCAAGGCCAAGCAAATATTGCAATCATCGCGCTGCCCCGCCAAGAATGGTGACGCCCAAGGAACGCCCAGGGAGAAGCCAAATGACCAGCCCCGCCCTTAGCTATGTAACTGGCCAAAGCGATCAGCCCCTGATCGGTGAGACCATCGGGGCCAATTTCGCGCGCACCGTGGCCCAATGGGGGGATCGCCCGGGCCTGATTGTCCGCCAACAGGACATTCGCTGGAGCTATGCGGAACTCGGCGCCAAGGTGGATGCCTTCGCAGCTGGCCTTTTGGCGCTTGGCCTGCACCCTGGTGATCGGGTTGGCATTTGGTCACCCAATAATGCGGAATGGGTCATCACCCAATTCGCCACCGCCAAGGCTGGGCTGGTGCTGGTGAATATCAATCCCGCCTATCGGCTTTCCGAATTAGAATATGCGCTGAACAAGGTGGGCTGCCGTGCGCTGATTATCGCGACACGCTTCAAAACATCCGACTATGTCGGCATGGTCAATACGCTGGCGCCAGAATTGGCGCGTGCATTGCCGGGCCGGCTTTCAGCAGAAAAATTGCCGAAGCTTGAGATGGTGATTGAAATCAACGCTAATCCTGCGCCAGGCATGATCCCCTTCCACAGCATTCTGGATATGGGCGCGCCGGCGCATCATGAACGCTTGCGCGATTTGGCGGGGAAGCTGCAATTTGATGATCCGATCAATATCCAATTCACCTCCGGCACTACGGGCGCACCGAAAGGGGCGACACTGACGCATCACAATATCCTGAATAATGGCTACTTCATCGGGGAAGCGATGAAGCTGACGCCGCAGGATAAGCTTTGCATTCCGGTGCCGCTTTATCATTGCTTCGGGATGGTGCTGGGCAACCTTGCCTGCACCACGCATGGCACCGCCATGGTCTATCCGGGTGAGGGGTTTGATCCGCTGGCGACACTACAAACCGTGGCAGAGGAACGCTGTACGGGCTTGCATGGCGTGCCCACCATGTTCATCGCACAGATGGAACATCCGGAATTTCGCAATTTCGATCTTTCATCGCTGCGTACCGGCATCATGGCCGGCGCGCCCTGTCCGATTGAGGTCATGCGCCGCGCGGTGGATACGATGAACCTGCGCGAAATCACCATCGCCTATGGTATGACTGAAACCAGCCCCGTCAGCTTCCAGACCAGCGTGGATGATCCGCTGGATCGCCGCGTTTCGACCGTGGGGCGTGTACAGCCGCATCTGGAAGTGAAAATCATTGATAGCGAAGGCCGCATCGTCCCACGTGGTGTGGCTGGTGAGCTTTGTACGCGCGGCTATGCGGTGATGCTTGGCTATTGGGAAGATCCAGAACGCACCGCGCAGGCCATTGATGCGGCGCGCTGGATGCATACCGGCGATCTGGCGACGATTGACGATGAAGGCTTCTGCAATATCGTC
Source organism: Pseudomonadota bacterium (assembly GCA_041174145.1). Taxonomy (GTDB): domain Bacteria; phylum Pseudomonadota; class Alphaproteobacteria; order Acetobacterales; family Acetobacteraceae; genus Neoroseomonas. The sequence goes on along the minus strand of JBEDHL010000034.1, from coordinate 25,773 downwards.
GGCCGCATCAAGGATATGGTGATCCGTGGCGGTGAAAATATCTATCCGCGTGAGGTTGAAGAATTTCTCTATCGTCATCCGAAGATCGAAGATGTGCAGGTTTTCGGCGTGCCCGATCAGCGCTTTGGTGAAGAACTCTGCGCCTGGATCAAGTTGCGCGCGCAGGAGCACCTGACTGCGGATGATGTACGTGCCTTCTGCGCCGGGCAAATCGCGCATTACAAGGTGCCGCGGCATATCAAATTCGTCGAAAGCTTCCCCATGACCGTGACAGGCAAGATGCAGAAATTCATCATGCGTGATGAAATGACGCGCGAATTGGGCCTGCAAGAAGCGAAAACGGCTTAAGGGCATGAGCAGCAGCCTTTTCGCACCGGAATTCAAAACCAGCCCCTGGTGGTGGGAAGCGGCAGAACTGCCGGAACGCAACACGCTATTGCCCGACCATACGCCGGTCGCGGTGATTGGTGGCGGCTATGCCGGGCTTTCCGCGGCGCTCAGCCTGGCGCGGCTTGGCCATCAGGTGACGGTGCTGGATGCGGAGCGCATCGGCTGGGGCGCTTCGTCGCGCAATGGCGGTATGGTTTCCGGCGGCTTGAAGGTGGCGCGTACGGCGCTGGCGGAAAAGCTTGGTGCCGAACAGGCGCGCAATATCGCAATGGCCGCCGCCGCGTCTTTTCCCTTCATTGAAGAAACCATCGCGCGTGAGGGCATTGACTGCGACTACACGCGCTGCGGACGCTTTGTCGCTGCCTGGACACCCAAACATTATGACGCTCTGGCGCGGCAGGCGGATTATATTGCGGATGTTACCGGCTTGCCTACGGAAATGCTGCCGCCATCACGGCAGCATGAAGCGCTTGGGTCAGATCATTATCGCGGTGGCATGAAGGCGGGCGCCACGGGCAGTATTCATCCTGGCAAATATGCGCGCGGCCTGGCTGCGGCGGCGGAACGCGCTGGCGCAAGCCTGGTGGATTACACACGTGTGGCCGGCATTCGCGCCGATGGTTCCGGTTTTCGTATTGCGACCAATCGCGGAGAACTACGCGCTGATGCGGTACTTGTTGCCACCAATGGCTATTCGCGCGGGCCTGATGGGCAAAGCGCCATGCCCTGGCTCGCGCGGCGCATGATACCCGTGGCTTCCTACATTATTGCCACTGAGGAATTGCCGGCAGAAACCATGGATCGGCTTTTCCCTGGCCGGCGCATGATCAGCGATACCAAGCGCGTGCTGAATTATTTTCGCCCCGCGCCCTATGGCAATCGCATTCTCTGGGGTGGGCGGGCGCGCTTTGGCCCGAATGCGCCAGAAGCCGCAGCGCCACGTTTGCATTCCTTCATGACGGCGGTCTTCCCGGAACTCAGTAAAGTGAAAATCACTCATGCCTGGACGGGCAATGTGGCTTTCACCTTTGATTTTCTGCCGCATATCGGCGTGCAGGATGGCATTCATTACGCGGCAGGTTGCCAGGGTTCCGGTGTCGCCATGGCAACCTGGCTTGGCCATAATGCAGCGCTGAAAATCGCGGGCGCGGCGAATCAGCGCTTCGCGCTTGATGGTTTGGAATTTCCGACGGTTGCGCTTTACAACGGCAACCCGAATTGGTTCCTGCCCATCATCGGTGGCTGGTATCGCCTACGCGATCGGATTGACAGGATTGCGGCCTAGAAGGGCCGCTCACCCGCGCTCCTGAAATTCCGCCAACACCGGTAGCAAATAGGGGCGCAGCGCGGCGTAATCTTCGCTCATCGGGAAATGGCCAAGACCATTCATGATCTGCACCTTGGCACCGGGGATGGCGGCGGCGGTGGCTTCCGTATCCTCGGGCTTGCAGGAATAATCATAATTGCCGGTCAGCATATGGACGGGGCAGCGCTTGGTATCTATGCGCGCAAGCTTGGGCCGCAAATCGCCTTCGCCCTTGTAGAAATGCAAATCGCCGCGAAACACGCCCGGGCCGCCTTGCATGTAATGCCATAGCGTTTCCCAACGCGAAGCCTCTGGCGCATGGGGGCCGATAAGGCCAGAGACGATGCCGCCACAGACCTCGCCACCATGCACATGCGGGTGATGCAGCCAGGATGTATCGTAATAGGGCGAAAGAAACGCCGCCGATTGTAGCCCTATCACGCCGCGCAATTCATCCGCGTGTTCGGCGGCCAAATCCAGCACTATGCGCCCGCCAATCGAACAGCCCATCACCACGGGCCGATCAAGGCCAAGGGCGCGGGCCACTGCCATGATCATGCCGGTATAGCGCGCGGTGGTGAGTTGATAGGTTTCCTTCTCCCAGCCCTCGGGCGGGCTGGATTTGCCATGCCAGGGCATATCGAAGGTCACGCAGCGAAAGCGTGATGTCACCTCCGCATCATTCAGCAGGCTGCGCCACTGCCGGCCATCACTGCCAGCTGTGTGCAGCAGCAAAAGTGGGATACCTTGACCGGCTTCTTCGAAATACAGCCGATGTGGCCGGCCTTCGAGTTCAAGGCGCATATAGCGCCCGGTAATGGCTTCGATCATGCGCGGGGCTCCCTCAGCAGGGCCAGCACGCCCTTGAACCAGAAAATATGCGCCATAAAGAGCGCGACATTGCCTTCGACCTTGAAGGTGCCAAGGCGCACCAGGCCCATAATGTCGTGCCAGCCAGGCGGCGGAGGGTCTTGCAGGAAGCGCGCGAAATCCTCGGCCCCCGCACGGATGGCCAGGTCATAGCTGGGCATGAGGGCGGGTGCGGGGTTGGCGGATATCAGCACCCCCTTATGGATCGCCAGAATCCAGGCGGCATCGCCAACGCTGAACAGGACATCCGCCGTCAGGTCGCGCCCCCAGCGCGCCAGGCCCGGCGCCGTGGCGGCGCGGGCAGGCAAGGCCGCGATATTCATGCGAAAACCCCCGAAATTGGCCGATTGCGCCGTGGCATGACTGAACCCCTCATTTTCCTGCGCGAAAGGTTAGGAAAGCTGGCCGCCGCACGCAAACCCCCCTGACCAAGTGCCTCGGCTGGGCTACACTACGCGGCAAAAGCAATAGGGTTTCCGCCGTGGTTCAGATCACCTCGCCGCAATTTAAGGAAAACGCCGCCCGCGCCATTGGCGATGCGGGCCTGCAAAAGGCTTTGGGCAAGGCCAAGGGTGCCTTTCTCCAGCGTCGGGGCGATGCCGTGGCGCGCCTGCCGGAATTCGAGCAATTGCGAGAGATCGGGCGCGACATCAAGAACCACACGCTGGCTAATCTGGATTTCTACCTGGAAACCTATGCCGCCAATGTCGAAGCCGCTGGCGGCACGGTGCATTGGTGTTCCACCGCGGAAGAAGCCCGCGCGGCGGTTTTGGAGATTTGCCGCAAGGCGGGTGCCAAGACCGTCACCAAGGGCAAGTCCATGATCTCGGAAGAACTGGGGATCAATGACCATCTGGAAGCCAATGGGATTGAGCCGGTAGAAACCGATCTCGGCGAATACATCATCCAGCTTCGCCGTGAACATCCTTCCCATATCATTGCGCCGGCCTTTCATTTGAATCGCGAAGATTGGGAGCAATCCTTTCGCGAAATGCATACGGATTTGCCCAAGGATCGCGTGTTCAGCGAAAGGCGCGATATCCTGACGGAGGCGCGCACCAAGCTGCGGGATCGCTTTCTGGCGGCGGATGTTGGCATTACGGGCGCCAATTTCCTGATCGCTGAATCAGGTAGCAGCGTGATTGTGACGAATGAGGGCAATGGCGATCTGACGCAAACCCTGCCGCGCGTGCATATTGCGCTGGCGAGTATCGAAAAACTGGTGCCAACGCTGAATGATGCCTGCGCCCTGCTGCGGCTTTTGGCGCGTTCCGCCACCGGCCAGGATTTTTCGGTCTATACCACCTTCTCCACCGGTGGCCGGCGGCCTGGTGATTTGGATGGGCCGGAAGAATATCATGTGGTGCTGATTGATAATGGCCGGTCCAATATGTTCGGCACGGAATTTCAGGAAATGCTGCGCTGCATACGTTGTGCCGCCTGCATGAATCATTGCCCGGTTTATGGCGTAACGGGTGGGCATGCTTATGGCTGGGTCTATCCCGGCCCCATGGGCAGCGTGCTGACGCCAACGCTGATTGGCGTGGATAAGGCCGGGCATTTGCCCAATGCTTCGACCTTTTGTGGGCGCTGCGAATCCGTCTGCCCGGTGAAGATTCCACTGCCCAAAATGATGCGCCATTGGCGTGAACGCGAATTTGAACGGCATTTGTCGCCGGCAGCGGTGCGGCGCAATCTTGGGCTTTGGGCCTGGGTCGCGCAGCGGCCCGGCCTTTATCGCATGGCGACGAAGCTCGCGGTCGGTGCATTGGGTTTGCTCGCGCAAGGGAAGGGAGTTTTTCGATCTCTGCCTCTTGCTGGCGGTTGGACGCAGGGGCGCGATTTGCCGGTGCCCGAAGGCGGCACCTTCATGGATCGCTACGCCAAAACCAAGCGCGGGGGCTGAGCCATGAGCAAGGAAGCGATCCTGAACGCCATTCGTCGAGGCCTGAAGCGCGGCCCGCTGCCGGCGGATCAGCGCGCGATGCTTGAAGCGCGGATGCTGGCCCGCCCGCGGCATTTGATTCCCGCACGGTCGCGCGTCGCGCGCCCGGATCAGATCAAGCTTTTCATCGCCAATGTCGAAAAGGAATTCGGCACTGTGGCGCGCGTGGCGGATCTGCGGGAAATACCGGGTGCGGTTGCGGAATATTTGTCGCAACAAAACCTGGCGCCGCGTTTTGTCATGGCGCCGCATCCGGAATTGCAGGCTCTGCCCTGGTCTGATCGCGCCATGCTGGAGTTTGAGACACGCCGGGCACAAGCCAGCGATCTGGTTTCCGTGCAGCATGGCTATGCCGGTATTGCGGAAACCGGCACGCTGATGCTGCCATCCGATTCCGCGCGCCCCACCACGCTCAATCTTTTGGCGGAAACCGAGATTGTCGTCCTGCGCGCCTCCCGCATCACCGGGCCTTATGAGGATGCCTGGGATATGCTGCGCGCTGAACGGCAAGACCCGGTTTCGGGTGGTTTCATGCCGCGCAATGTCATGCTCGTCACCGGGCCTTCGCGCAGCGCGGATATTGAACAGACCTTGGAACTTGGTGCGCATGGCCCAAGGCGGTTGCACGTGATTGTGGTGGATGATGATCCCGCCGCGCTGCCGGGATGAGCCTTTCGCGCCGCCGTGCCCGCGCGCTGAGTGCTGCGGATCGCGCCTTGTGGCAAGCCTATGTGGTGAACGTAGAAGCGCTACCGGGGCGTGCATTGCCACCGCCTGAGGCTACGATAACGCCTATAGTCGCGCCTGCGCCGCAACCCGCGCCAGGCGCACCCATCGCGCTGCCTGTCGCGTGGCAGCCGCCGCCGATACAGGTGAATGTCACCCCCGCAGGGTTGGATGATAAGCGCTGGCGCGCGCTCAGGCGCGGCAAGACGAAGCCGGAACGCACGCTGGATTTGCATGGAAGGCGCGCGCAGGAAGCGCATGATGCGGTGCGCGGCTTTTTGCTGGATGCCTTCGCTGATGGCTTGCGGTGTGTGGCCGTGATCACCGGGCGCGGTTCATCGCCCGAAGGCGGCGTGCTGCGCCGTGAATTGCCGCATTGGCTGAATGCGCCGGATTTGCGTCGTATTTTGCTGGCAGCGGCGCATCCTCATGCGGCCAATACCGGCGCGGTGCATCTGATGCTGCGGCGGCGCAAGTGACCCCCTTCGGCGCCAGGCTGCGCGCGCTGCGTGCCGAACGCGGTGTTGCACTGAAGGATTTGGCTGCTGCCTTGCAGGTTTCGGCGGCCTATCTTTCGGCGCTGGAACATGGGCGGCGTGGGCAGCCTTCAGCTGGGCTGGTGCATCAGGTCAATGAATTCTTCGGCCTGATCTGGGATGATGCCGAGGAAATGGCACGGCTCGCGCGGCAATCGCATCCGCGCGTGGTACTGGAAACGGGCGGGCTGGCTCCGGAAGCGACCGCGCTGGCCAATCGTCTGGCGCGGGATTTTCGCCGGCTGACACCATCTGCCATTGCCGAAATTCAAGCCGCCTTGGATAAATTGCCAAAGGAAAGACGCTGATGCCGATGCAGGCGATAACCGCAGGGTTATTGGCGGGGATGGTGGGCTTCGCTTCTTCCTTTGCGGTCGTGCTGCAAGGTTTTGTGGCGATGGGGGCCAGCCCTTCCCAAGCGGCATCCGGCTTGATGGCAGTTTCCGTTGCCATGGGGCTTTGCGGTGTTTTGCTCTCGCTCTGGAAACGCATGCCGATAAGCTGCGCCTGGTCCACGCCGGGGGCGGCGCTGATGGCTGCTTCCATCATGCCCGCCGGCGGTTTTTCCGAAGCCGTGGGCGCTTTCATCATTTGCGCGCTGCTGCTGATATTGGCGGGCTTATGGAAGCCGCTTGGGCGTGCGGTGGCGGCAATTCCAGCTTCACTTGCGAATGCCATGCTGGCCGGGATTTTGTTCGGCCTTTGCTTGGCGCCAGTGCGCGCGGTGGCGGAAGCACCAATTGCCGCACTTGCCATCATTGCGGCCTGGGCGTTGGCGGCGCGCTGGCATAAGTTGGCAGCAGTGCCGGCGGCGGTGTTGGTGGCGGGTGTGATCATCGCTTTCCAAGCGCCCATGCCGCAGGGCGTTTGGGCGCCGAGCCCGGAATGGGTAACGCCGGTATTCTCCGCAACCGCCATCACCGGCCTGGCGCTGCCCTTATTCATTGTGACCATGGCATCACAAAATATTCCAGGTATGGCAGTGCTAAGCGCGAATAATTATCGCCCAAATGCCGGGCCATTATTTTCCATCACCGGTATCTTCAGCCTATGCGCCGCGCCCTTTGGCGGGCATGCGGTGAACCTGGCCGCCATCACTGCCGCGATGTGTGCCGGCGATGGCGCAGGGCCTGATCCTGCGCGGCGCTGGCCTGCTGCTGTAATGGCTGGGCTTGTTTACACAGCCTGTGGGCTTGCCGCTGGCATGGCGAGTGGCTTGGTTGCCGTTGCACCCCCCATTTTGATTGAGGCTGTCGCCGGGCTTGCCTTGCTTGGGTCCTTCGGGGGCGCGCTAATGGGCGCAGTGCGGGAAGATAAGGACCGGGAAGCGGCCGTGATTTGCTTTTTGATCGCGGCTTCAGGTGTGGCGTTTCTTGGCGTTGGCGGCGCATTTTGGGGTTTGCTGGCCGGCGGCGCCATGCTGGCGCTTTCGCGCTGGCGCGGTTAGCGCATCACGCGCGCAAGGAATTCCGGCACGCGGCGCAGTGCATCTTCCCGTGCCGCAGGATGGGTACCGATGGTAGCCGTGCCGCTGGCGGTACCGCCAATACCACGCAAAACGCGCTGCGGAGTATCGGGTGCGTCGAAATCATGATGCGCGCCGGGATAGGCATGCGCTTCAAGCCGCCCGCCACTGCGCGCGGCAAGGGTGAAGCAGGGTGGCGCTGGCGTCCAATCATCAGCCTCACCCACCAGCAAAAGCACGGGCGCAACAGGCTGCCAGGGATCACGCCGTTCTGAAAGCGTGCGGCAACCAGGATAAAACGCAACAGCGGCGGCGAAATCATGCCGGAGCCCAGCGGGTCGCGCGCGATTGTCTCGGCCCAAGGTCCAAAGCACTGTGCCGCCGCCATTGGACCAACCCATCAGCGCGATGCGATCCGGCTTCACATCACCGCGCGCTTGCAGAAAAAGCAACGCAGCATAGGCGTCTCGTGCGCGTTCTACACTCACGCGAATGCGGCGGTCATTGCCTTGGCCGCATAGGCTGCTTTCGCCGCGCGGTGTCAGGCTATCCACCTGCAGGACCAGATATCCAAGCCGGGAGAGGCGCTGCGCCCAATCCGTATCGCGCGGAAAGGGCTGGCCAGCGCGATTGCGCATGCCTGCGCAGCCATGCAGCAGAATAATGGCGGGATGCGGGCCGCGGCCGGCGGGCTGCCAGAGCATCGCATCCAATACCGCGGGACCATTGGCCGCTTGTTCCGCTGGATGCGCCGGAATGGAAAGCGCCTGTGGCTGCGCCATGGCGCCCGGGCCCCAAAAGCAGAATAACATGATGAACAAGCGCCGCATCACGCCATGAAAAGGTATTGCTGCAGGTGCAGTCAACATGAAGTTTTGACGGGTGCCGCAACAAGATGAGAGTATGGTGATTGGACCAGATTATCGCCGCCATGCCCGTAGGAAATTTGCCATGAAGCTCCGCGTTTTCCTTACGCATACCCCCGAAATGTTCGAAGGCTATTACGGCGCGCGCGCGCTGGCTGCCCTTTCCGAACATGCGGAGGTCATCCGCCATCCCGGCAGTCAGGTGCTATCCGGCGCGGGTTTGGCGGAAGCAGCGCGCGGCTGCCACGCCATTGTGGCGGATCGCGCCACACCAGGGCTTGCGGAAACCTTCTCCTCCATGCCGGGGCTTTTGGCGTTTCTGCGGGTGGCGGTTGATATTTCCACCATCAATGTTCCGGCAGCCAGCGCGGCGGGCGTATTGGTCACGCGCGCAACGCCGGGTTTTGTGGATGCTGTGGTGGAACTCGGTGTTTGTTTCATGGTGGATTTGGCGCGCAATGTCAGCGGTATGGTTGGCACTTATCGCGCCGGCGCCTTGCCACAGGGCCAGATGGGTTTGCAGCTTTCCGCGGCAAAGCTTGGCATTATTGGCTATGGCCGCATCGGCCAGCGCCTAGCGGAAGTGGCCTTGGCGCTTGGTATGCGTGTGGCGGTGGCTGATCCCTTCGCCAGCATTGCTCATCCACGCATCATCCAGGCAGAATTTACGGATGTGCTGAAGGATTCAGATATTGTCGTTTGCCTCGCGATTTCGGATGCTTCCACCAGGCATCTATTCAATGCTGCTGCCTTTTCTACCATGAAGCCAGGGGCGCGCTTCATCAACCTCTCACGCGGTGAATTAGTAGATGAGGCAGCGCTGATCGCGGCCCTTGATTCGAAACATATCAGCGGTGCGGCGATGGATGTTGGCAGCGCGCCGGACCAAAGGCCAAACCCCTTGCTGGCCGCGCGCGCTGATGTGGTGGCCACGCCGCATATTGGCGGCATGACACCAGAAGCCATGGAACATCAGGCGATGGATACGGTGCGCCAGATTGCCGCCCTTGCGCGCGGGGAAATGCCAGATGGCGCGGTGAATGCCGATGCGGCGTTTAGGTTGCGGGAATTCTGGTCTGCTTCGCGTTGATGCTGCTTATACCTTTACGGGTTTCCTGAGCGCCCAGAAAACAACAGCGCCGGTGGTATAAGCCGCGATGGAAAGCATGAAGCCAAGCTGATAGCTACCGGTTAGGTCGAAAAGAAAGCCTGCGCCCCAGGCGCCAAGCCCAGCGCCAAGGCCAGAGCTGATGGTGATCAGTCCTAGGATGGTGCCAAGCCTGGGGCCGCCGAAAAGGTCGGCGGTTTTCGCAGTAATCGCCGGCCCGCGTGCCCCCCAGGTAATGCCAAAAAAGCAAGCATGAATCCACAATAGAAAATGTTGATCTGCGCTATCAATCAGTAACGCTGCAGCAACCCCAATGATCGAAATGGCATAGGCCAAAATCGCGGCCCCTTCACGCCCGATATAATCTGAAATCGTGCCAGTCAGGATCACGCCGGGTAGCGCCAGCAAACTGCCAAGCCCAAGCACAAAAGCGGCGTAGAGTGGGTCAAAGCCGCAATCTACCGCGAAGGCAAGCTGATGGAGTGACACCAGAAAACTGCCAATGCTGGTGAGGCCATAGACAATGGAAAGCAGCCAGAAATGCCGCGTGCGCATCGCATCCGCCACTGACCAATTGCGTTCTGGCGCACTATCCGCGCGCGCCTTGGCGATGGGTGTTTGCTCGGCGCCGCGAAACAGCGCTGCCAACGGCAATATCAGTGCCGCCATGACGCCCGCTTGCAGCAAATAGGCCGCGCGCCAGCCCATATCACTCACCATAAGCTGCGCGATGGGGGCTGAAATGGCGCGGCCAAAGCCATTGGCGGATTGCAGCATGGACATGGCCATGCCGCGCCGTGCGACGAAAAGCCGCGAAATCAGCGGTGCGAAAACCACCATGCTGATGCAATTGGCACCAAGCGTCATCACCACGCCATAAAGCAGCACGACTTGCCAAAGTGATGTCGCGAAGGCGCTACCCAGCAGCCCAAGCGCAAGCAGGCAGCCGCCTAACAACACCATGCGCCGCGCACCAAGCCTATCAACCATGCCGCCGACTAAAGGCGAAGAGACGCCGCCGACAACTTGCCCGACCGAATAGGCGATAGAACTTTCAGCGCGGGTCCAGCGAAATTCCGCAATAAAGGCTAACAGGAAAACACTATAGGCATGCATCAGCCCGGCGCTGATGGTGAAGGCCAGAAAGCCGCCCGCCAGAATGAACCAGGCGCGCCGCGAAGGGGCTTCCTTCATGGCTTGGCTTTCCGTGGCTGAGCGCCCTTGTGTTGCACCCGATAAGGCCCCCGGCCCGCATGTTTCGCCGGCCACAGCATGGCGCCAGCAGGCGCTGCGTGCAATCCCGCCCCTTGGCGGAAAGCGCCTGGCGGTTCATGCTGCGCCGGAAAGCGAGTTTGGAGGAAACATGAAGCCGCGCATTGTTGTTGTGACCCAATCCATGGTGGATGAAGCTGTCATTCAGGAAATGGCGCCAGATGGTTTTGATCTGCGCATCGCCAAGCCCGGCGGCGCGGATTGGCAGGAAGCCATGGGGCAAGCCGAGTATCTTGTCGGCTTCGTAGATATGCTGGTGAAGGATGAACTTTACGCCATCGCCCCCAAGCTGAAGCTGATCCAGGTATTGAGCGCGGGTTATGATCGCGCGGATATCGCCGCGGCCCGGCGTGGTGGCGTGCCTTTCGCCAATAATGGCGGGGCGAATTCCACCGCGGTTTCGGAACATGCGGTGCTGCTGATGCTGGCGGTCTCTAGGCAATTGATCCGCCAACACGCCAATGTCGCCGCTGGGCGCTGGCGCGGCAATCAAACGCCGAAGCTTTATGAATTGCGCGGGCGCACGCTTGGTATTGTGGGGCTTGGCACTATCGGCAAGAAAACGGCGCGCCTTGCCCAGGCTTTCGGCATGACTGTGCATTATTATGATACCGCGCGGCTGCGTGAAGAAACCGAAGATGCGCTCAATGTGCGCTTCCGGCTCTACCGTGAATTGCTGCGGACTTCGGATATCGTCTCCCTCCATGTGCCGCTGAATGCCAGCACAACGGGGCTTTTGGGTGAGGCGGAATTGGCGCTGATGAAGCCGACCGCCTTCCTGATCAATACCAGCCGCGGCCCCGTGGTGGATGAAGCGGCGCTTTATCGCGCGTTGTCTTCCGGCCAGATTGCCGGTGCTGGCCTGGATGTTTTCGATCAGGAACCGCCGCCGCCCGATAACCCGCTTTTCGGCCTGGATAATGTGGTACTGACCGCGCATATGGCCGGCCCGACGCAGGACAGCAATATTGCCCGCCTGCGCAATGCTTTTGACAATGTGCAGCGTGTGGCGCGTGGCGAAGCACCGCTTTGGGTCATTCCTGAATTGAACGAATAGGAAACACCATCATGTCATCCGAAACCATCGCACGCGCCATCGAAAAACTGGTTGCGGTGCATAAGGGCGGCTCGCCAATCGCCAATCTGGGCGATGCCGCACCAGGCAATGAGGCGGAAATCTTCGCCATTCAACGCGGCGTGCTGAAGGCGCTTGGCGGTTCGATTGGCGGCTGGAAATGTGCGACACCGCCCGGCAAGCCAACCAATTTCGGCATTATGGCGGCCAGCGGCGCGCGCACATCCGGCGGGCGTTGGCAGCCGGCCAATACGCGAACCATAGGGCTTGAAACCGAAGTTGCTTTCCGCCTGGCGCGGGATTTACCGCCGCGTGGTACACCCTATAGCCGCGAAGAAGTGCTGGATGCGGTGGCCGCCGCCTTCCCGCTGCTGGAATTGGTGCAGTCCCGCTATGCGGATCACAAAATTGTCGCGCCCGGCGAAGGCATGGCCGATAATATCGCGCATCACGGCTATGTGGTGGGCGCCGATGTCGCCGATTGGCGGCGCCAAGACCTGCCCAATCTTGCCGTGCGGCAAAGCTATGGCGGGGCGGTGCAGGTGGAACAGAAGGGCGGCAATCCTTCGGTTGATCCGGTGCTGCCGCTAGTTTGGCTCGCCAATCACTTGCATGGGCTTGGCGAGCATTTGCGCGCGGGTCAGGTGGTGACGACCGGCACCTATACGGGCTGCATTTTCGTCCCGCCCGGCCAACGCGTGGTCGCCGGTTTTGAAGGCTTTGGCGAGGTCGTTTGCGACCTCGCCTAATCCGATAGTTACAACCCAAGCTTGCCGGCAACACCCAATTCGCCGGCAAGTTTGGTGAGCACCTCAATCGTCTTGTCTTCAATCTCAATGCCATTGGCGCGGCGATCAGCCTCACGCATCGCTTCAAGCTCACCGGGATAGAAAACGCCCTGGCTGCCCTCGGCTGGTGGCGTATCCTTCAGATAGCGCGCGAAATCTGCGACTTCCTGTTTGAATTGCGCCAATGGGCGGAAAGCGTCCACCTTGAACACGGCCATGAAGCAGCCATCATTATGCCGGCCCGTGGGTTCCACGCCAAAGCCAAGCCCGGTCAACAAACCACACAGAATTTCCACCATCGCGGCCAGGCCAAAGCCCTTATAGCCTTCCGTGCCACCCAGCGGCAGCAAGGCGCCGCCTTTCTTCAATTGAGAAGGATCGCGCGTGGGCTTGCCATCTGCGCCAATCACCCAGCCATCCGGCACTTCCTGCCCGCGCGCCTGCGCCAGAAATACCTTGCCGGCTGCGGCGGCCGAGGTCGCCATATCCAGCACAAAAGGCCCGGCCAAATCGGACGGCACGGCAATGGAAATCGGGTTGGTGCCAAGCCGTGCTTCACGCCCGCCGAAAGGCGCGACTGCTTTCGGGGAACGCCCGGAATCCGCCGTGCAAATGCCAATCATGCCAGCTTCAGCCGCCATCAGCGGATAGCTTGCCAAGCGCCCGATATGGCCCTGACGAAATACGGTGGCGGCGGCAACATTCGATGTCTGCGCTTTTTCGATGGTGTAGCGCATGGCTTTTTCATTGGCGACATAACCAAAGCCCCAATGGCCATCAATCACTGATGTTGTCGCTGATTCCTGCACAATCTTCCATGGCGCGCCGGGCACAATATGCCCAACCTTGATGCGTTCGATGTAGCCGGGGATCATAATGATGCCATGTGAATCATGGCCTACCAGATTGGCGCTGGTGCAATGCCGCGCGACGGTTTCCGCCTCATCTGCCGGCGCGCCGGCGGCGATCAATAGCGTGCGGCCGATTTCCTTGACGCGATCGGCACTGAGTTTCGGCATGGTCTTTCTCTCCTGAAGGGTGCCGCTTCATCGGCACCAATTGCTTTGCAAATCAATCGGGCTTGATGCCGCTTACGCGCACCACTTCGCCCCAGCGCGCCCAGTCTTCTTCAATCACCTTGGCGTAATGCGCGCGCGTGCCGCCAACTGGTGTGGCGCCGAAACTCCGCACCCGTTCCGCCACATCAGGCTGGCGAAGGATGCCGTCCAATTCCTGCGAAAGCCTATCCAATATGGGGTCCGGCACGCCGCGCGGCGCCATGATGCCCCCCCAGAAGGTCACATCATAACCCGGCACGGTTTCCGCGAAGGTTGGCACATCGGGATAGGCCGGCGAACGTTCAGCGCTTGTAATCGCAATGGGGCGGATAGTGCCGGCTTCAATCAAGGCGCGTGTGGCGAAAAGCGAATCACTCGCCAATTCCACATCGCCGCGTACCAGCGCCGTCAGAGATGGGTTATTGCCGTTATAGGGCACCATGGTGAGTTCTATCCCCACCTGACGCATCAGCATCACCAATGAAAGATGGTTCACGCCGCCGCTACCTGGGTGGGATATGGTCAGCCGGCCCTGGCGCTGCTTCGCCAATTCGATCACCTGCGGCAGGGTGCGCGCCGGAAAATCGCTGCGCGATACGAGCAAAAGCGGCGAGGATTGCGCCATGGAAACGGCAGAAAATGCCTGGGTCGGGTCAAGCCCCGCAGCGCGGTTCACCAAAAGCGTAATCAGCGTCGATGAAGATGCGAAAAGGTAAGTATAGCCATCGGCAGGCTGGCGCGCGACGTGTTCTGCCGCCAACAACGTGCCCGCACCTGGACGATTTTCTACAACGAAGGTGCTACCGGGGATTCGTTCACCAAGCTTGGTCGCCAAAAGCCGCGCCATGATGTCATTGGCGCCGCCAGCGGCGAAGCCCACCACAATGCGCACCTGCCGCGCGGGCCAGGCTTGCGCTTGGGCGCTACCCGTAGCGCTGCCCAAAATAAATGGTGCTGCCAAAAGCGCGCCGCGACGGGTAATACGGATCATAGCCTGTTTCCTTCCTCTTTGAGGCAAAGGCTAAGCCCTGCCGCGCAACGGGGGCAAGCCCGCTTGAAAGCGGGCGGAAACCAGCCCAGGCTTGGCCCAGAGATGCCAGCACAAGGGATTACCGCCATGATGGATCTGCCGAAGGCCGATGCCGAAACCCGCGCCTGGTTTGACGCCTGGCTTGAACGCTTCGCCGGCTTTGTGCGGGAAGTGGATTATGCTTCCGCCCGCCCATTATTTCATCCCGATGTCTTGGCCTTTGGCACGCATCGTGATGTGATTCCGGGGCTGGCCGCCTGGCAGGCCTCACAATGGGATAATGTCTGGCCAAAGACGGAAGATTTCCGCTTTACGCTTTCTGAAACCCATGTGTTGGCGGCTGATGATAAATCCATGGTGGTGGTGATTGCCCCCTGGACCAGCACGGGCTTTCACCCGGATGGCGCGCGTTTTGACCGCCCAGGCCGCGCCACCATGATTTTCCATGGTAAGCCTAATGCTTGGCTTTGTGTGCATTCGCATATGTCGCTCAATCGCGGTGTGCCGCAATCAAGCCATGCCAATCGTCCAGTGAAGGTGCCCTAAACCTGCCGCTTTGGCGCAGCAGAATTTCGCCCTGGCCTGTAACGGAGCCCCCCATGCGTCGTTTGAGCCTTGCCCTTACGCTGATTGCCCCCGCCGCCCTGGCGGCGGAATTACCGGTGCGTGGTGTGACCCTTTCTTCCACCGGTCTCGCGCAGATTGAACGCGCGGGCGAAGTGGCCGCGGATCAGCCGGTCGTGTTTCGTGCGCCGCTTGGCGATATAGATGATCTGCTGCGCTCCCTGATCATTCTTGATCCTGCCGGGCGTATAGAGGGCCTCAGCCTGCCAGCGCGGGATTTGTTGAATGAGGCGTTTCGCGGCCTGCCTTTACGCCCCGCTGATTTCGAGAACCGCGCCAGCCTGTTGAACGCGCTACGCGGCCAGGAAGCGGAAGCCGCCGGCGCGCGTGGGCGTATTGCAACCGCGGCGGAAACCGAAGCCGGGCTTGCGCTTTCGCTGATTGCGCCGCGCGGTTTGCTTTCCGTGCTGTTGAAGCCTGGTGATGAGGTGACCTTGACCGACCCCGCGCTTGCGGCCCGTGTGGCGCGGGCAGCGGAAGCCCTGGCGGCGGCGCGCAGCGATGATGAAAGGCGCATCGAAATCCGCCTGAGGGCGGATCGTGCGCGACAGGTTGCCGCGATTTATGTCGCCGGCGCGCCGCTTTGGAAGCCTTCCTATCGGTTGCTGGCGCCCGCTTTGGGCGCAGCGGGCGCTCAGGCCCGGCTGATGGGCTGGGCCGTGGTTGAAAACGCCTCGGGCAGTGATTGGGAAGGCGTGCGGGTTTCGCTGGTTTCCGATGACGCGGTGGCCTTTCGTCAGCCAATCTTCGAGCCCATCACCGTGCCGCGCCCGGAATTGTCGGTGCGGATTGCGGAAGCCATTCGCGTAACTCCTGATACCGGCGCCATGCCCCCCATGCCGGCAGCCGCCCCCATGATGGCGCCACCGCCACCCGCGCCAGCACCGCGCGCCGCGATGCGCGTGGAGGCCGCGCCCGCAGCTTTGGCCGCAACTGTCGCCACCGAGGCCGCGGCCGGGCGCGTGGCTTTCAGCCTGGAACAAACGGTCACTCTTCGGAGTGGTGAAACTGCAAATCTGCCCTTTCTTGATCTGAACCTGCCGGCGGAACGGCTCTGGTGGGTGCAGGATCTGGCGGCAACGCGCGCATTACAGGCGCTGCGCTTCCGCAATACCTCCAACCACGTGCTGCCGGATGGGCTGGTGACGGTTTACGATGGTGCCGGCGCGCCGAGCTTTCTGGGCGATGCGGAATTGCGCGCGCTTTCCCCCGATGATCAACGCTTGATTGCCTTTGCGCGGGATCGCGATCTGCGCCTTTCCAGCCAAAATAGCAGCCGCGATGAAATCACGCGTATCACGCTGCGTCGAGGCTTCATCAGCCTTGATGCCAAACGCATTGAAGAAACCGCGATTGCGATAGACCCGCGCGGCGCGCGCGGCGTGATGGTGATTGATGCACCTCGCCACCCCGGTGCGACGCCGCGTTTCACAGTTGCGGCAGAGGGCGAATTCGGCCTGCGCCATGAAATATTGCTGGAAGCGGCGCCGAAAACCATTCGCCTTGGTTATGAGAGAGATCAGCGCCAGGATGTGCCGCTCTGGGATCAGGGGCTTGGCGACCCGCTGCTGCTGCAAGCGGCGCAATTCGATTTGGAGGCATCGCTACGGCGCCTTCCTGGCGGGCCGGGTTCGGTTGAACGCTTGCAAGAAATCCTGGATCGTACCGGCGCCGATGTGCCGGGGCGTGATGTATTGGCCTCCACCATCACAGCCTTGCAGGAATTGCGCGTTTTGCTGGATGCAGCGCGGCTTGCGGCGCGCGAAGCACGCTCAGCCGACCAAGCGCTGACGCGCGCCCGCCAGGCGGTGGAAGATCGCTCTGGTGGGGAACAACAAGCAGCGCGTCAGCGGCTGAATGCCGCTAGCCGAGAGGCGGAAGCCAAAGGCGCCGCGTCAAGCCGCGCCTTTGAAGCCTGGCAGCGCGCCGTGGTGGCGCTACTGCAACGGGGTAGCTAACTGCTTATTCCGGCTTCACGCCTGCGGCGCGCAGCACGGCGGCGCTGCGTGCCAATTCTTCCCGCACATAGGCGCTGAAGGCGGCGATCGAGGCATATTGTGGTTCAATCTCAATGCCCACATCCACCAAGCGCGGCTTGATGCGTTCCATCGCCGCGTTGAACGTAACATTGAGCGATTCCACAATGCCGCGCGGCGTTTGTGCGGGGGCGAAGGCGCCAATCCAGGCGGCACCAGACCAGGCCGGCAGCCCTGCTTCAGTGGCAGCGGGAATTTCCGGCAGGCTCGCCACACGTTGAGAACCCGAAATGGCAATCGGGCGCACGGTGCCGGCGCGGATATGGGAAGTGGCGGAAGCGGTTGGGTCCACCGCCATATGCGCTTCACCGGAAATTACCGCCGCCATGGCGGGGCCGCCGCCGCGATATTGCACCATTTGCATCTCAACCCCCGGCAGCGCGGCGCGGAAGACTTCCGATGTCAAATGATTGGCGCTGCCAATCCCGGCGGACGCGAAATTGATCTTCCCCGAATTGGCGCGCAGCCAGGTAATCAGGGACTGCATATCCGTCGCCGGGATATTGCGATTGATCACCAGCACCTGCGGAATGCGGCCCAAATGCGCAACCGGCGCGAAATCCGCGATGGGATCATAAGGCATGCGCGCCACCAGGCTTGGCGCGATCACATGCGCATTGGAATGGATCATGATGGTATAGCCATCCGGCGCGGCCTTGGCGGAGGCTTCTGCGCCAATCAGCCCTGCGGCACCGCCGGCGCGGTTTTCAATCACCATATTCTGCCCGAGCATCTGGCCCGCTGCATCAGCAATCAACCGCGCCACGACATCAGTGGCACCACCGGGGGCGAAGGGTACAATCACGCGCATGGGCCGTTCCGGCCGCCAGGACCCCTGGGCGCGGGCGGATGCGATGGCGGGTGTGGCAAGCGCAAGCGCCAAGGCGGCGCGACGAGTAACCTGCATGATTTGGTGTCCTTCCCGGTATGAATGCTTCCCTGTTCGGCGGCTTATACCGATTTTCAGCCTGGGCGCCATGGATCATCCGGCGCGGCTGGGCTATCCCTTTGGCCAGGAAGGAAAGTAACCCATGAAAACTGCCGCCGAAGCCCTCATTGAATTCCTCGCCGCGCAGGGCATTGATCGTGCCTTTTGCGTCCCCGGTGAAAGCTACATCGCGCTGCTGGATGCGCTGCATGCCCATCCGCGCATGGACCTTGTCACCTGCCGCAGTGAAGGTGGCGCGGGCTTCATGGCGGTGGCTGATGGCAAAATGACCGGCAAGCCAGGCGTGGTGCTGGTTTCTCGCGGGCCGGGCGCCTGCAATGCCTCCATCGCCGTGCATACAGCGGAACAGGATGCGGTGCCGTTGATTTTGCTGATCGGGCAGGTGGAAAAGCGCGATTTGCGGCGCAATGCCTTCCAGGAAATTGACTATGCCCGCATGTTTGGCGGCGTCGCGAAATGGGTGGGTGAAGCCACCAGCGCGGATCAGGTGCCGGAATTGATCGCGCGCGCCTATGCCATGGCGATGCAGGGCGTGCCGGGGCCGGTGGTGCTCAGCCTGCCGGAAGATGTGCTGGCGGAACCTTGCGCCGCGCCCATTCCGCCCGCCACTATCGCCGCACCCGCGCAGCCCGCGCCGGCGGATATCGCGCGCTTGGCTGCCATGCTGCGCGGCGCGGAACGCCCCATCATTCTGGCCGGCCATGCCATTGATACGGAAGGCGGGCGCGAAGCTTTGCTTGCTTTTGCGGAAGCCTGGCAAACCCCTGTCGCGGTTTCCTTTCGCCGGCAGGATCTTTTCCCGAATAATCACGCGCTTTACGCTGGCGATCTTGGCCTGCGTAACCCGGATGCGCAGCGCGCCGCTTTTGCCGATGCGGATTTGGTGGTCGCTCTTGGCACGCGGCTGACCGACATCACCACCCAGGGCTGGACATGGCCCGCACCCGGTCAGCGCCTTGCGCATATTTGTGCAGAACCGCGCTTTCTTGGCTGGCATTTCCCGGCTGAATTGGCGGTGGCTGCTGATGCGCGCGCGGTATTGGCTGCCCTTGGCGCTGAAAAGCCGGCGGCACCCGCTTCGCGCGGCGCCTGGGCCAAAAAGCTGCGCGATTTGCAAACCGCTGACAGCCAAGTGGCGGCAACGACGCATAATGATGGCGTGGCCTTCGCGCGCATCGCGAAACTGATCGGTGAAATCGCGGCACCCGATGCGATGATTGCATTGGATGCCGGCACTTTCGGCGCGCCCTTCTATCGCAAAATCGCCTGGGTTTCGCCGCGCCGTTTGCTGGCGCCGGTGGCGGGTTCCATGGGCTTTGGCGTGCCTGCGGGTGTGGCCGCAGCGCTGCGCCATCCAAACCGGCAGGTGATTGCGCTGGTCGGTGATGGTGGCGCCTTCATGACCGGCGGAGAATTCGCGGTGGCGGTGGCGCGTGGCGTGCCGCTCAAGATGATTCTATCGGATAATGGTTCCTATGCCTCCATCCGCATCCATCAGGAACGCGCCCATCCTGGCCGCGTGAGTGGCACCAGCCTGGAAAACCCGGATTTCGCCGCCTGGTGCGCGGCGTTCCGCGTGCCAGTGACGCGCATTGAAACCGATGCGGATATGCCAAAGCTTGCCGAAGCGCTCGCCACGCCTGGGCCAGCGGCGGTGCATGTGCGGACTTCCTTGCAGGCGGTACTGCCGAAATAGCCTTTTTACGGCGCCATTAGCCGCCGCGCTTCTGCCAGACAGGCTGCGTGGTCTGCCACGCAGCCGCCTGCGATCCAAAAATCTTCAAGCTTGGCCAATAACGCGCCAAGCGCCGGGCCGGGCGCGGCGCCTTCCACCAAAAGATCGCGCCCCTGCAAGGGAAAAACCGGCGCGGCTTCGGCGTGCAGGGTGGCGCGCAATGCGGCGCGCGAAGGTGCCGCGCCATCGCGCGCATCAGCCAGCCACAGTGCTGCGTCCTGTATCTCCACTGCCACCGCGCCATGCTGCGCGCGCCAGCGGCGAAAGCCTGCTGCGTCAATGTTCGCGCCGGGTATCGCGGCTTCTTGCAGAAAACGCAGCGCGCGAGTCTCCGCAGTGGAGAGCTTCAACCGCGCAGCAAGGCCCGGCGCCGCACCGCCAAGCGCGGCCAACCGCAGCAAGGGTTCCGCCGGGGCGCCCAGCGCCACAAGTCGCGCCAGGCAGGCCAAATCAGGCGCGGCAATTTCCGGCAATATGGCGGGCAAAACGCCAAGCTCTGCCATCAGGCGCAGCGCCGGCACGGGTTCCGCCACCATCAGGATGCGCTTGATTTCCATCCAGATGCGCTCAACGGAAAGCCGCGCAAGGCCAGGAATGGCGGCGCGTATTGCGTGCAAAGCCGCTTCATCCGGCACGCCTTTGCCGTAGCGGGCCTGGAAGCGAAAGAAGCGCAGCAAGCGCAGATAATCCTCAGCCAAGCGCGTTGCGGGATCACCCACAAAACGCACCCTCCCGCGCGCCAAATCATCGCGTCCGCCGAAATAATCATGCAGCACGCCATCCGCGCCAAGCGACATGGCATTGATGGTGAAATCGCGCCGGGCCGCGTCTTCGCGCCAATCCGTTGTCCAGGCCACTTCGGCATGGCGGCCATCGGTCAGCACATCGCGGCGAAGGGCCGTCACTTCAATCGGCTGATGATCCCAAACCGCCGTCACCGTGCCATGCGCAAGGCCCGTTTCAAAAACCTTGCAGCCAGCAGCCAGCAAACGCGCCATGATTTCTTCAGGCGGGAAGGGGGCGGCGACATCCACATCCGCCACTGGCAAGCCCGCCATGGCATCGCGTACCGCACCGCCCACCGCACGGCTGCCGGGCAGGGCGCCCAGCACCTTCGCCGTTGCCGGCGCGTGCAGGAAATCCGGCAAGGGAGCCAAGCTACTCATCGCCGAGGCTCCATA
The DNA here is from genome assembly GCA_041174145.1 of Pseudomonadota bacterium. Taxonomy (GTDB): domain Bacteria; phylum Pseudomonadota; class Alphaproteobacteria; order Acetobacterales; family Acetobacteraceae; genus Neoroseomonas. The sequence goes on along the minus strand of JBEDHL010000034.1, from coordinate 4,813 downwards.
TGGCCGGGCGTGATTTCATTCCCGTCAATGCGGGCGGGCACATATGTCGAACCCGGCGCGCTGGAACGTGACAGCCCATACCAAACCGCACCCGCCAGCATCAGCGCCGCGCCACAAGCCGCCATCACCAAAAGCACGCCGCTTGGCTCCCGCCCCGGATTCAACCGACGCCAGATGAAAAACGCCGCGAAGGGCGCCAGGAACAGCAGGGCTTCGATCAGATAGGGCACGCGCTATACTATGACTGCGCCACTAAACCCGCAAAGCGCTCAATCTTCGCGCAGCACGGAAGCCAACGTCACCAGCACGGAAGCGGTCGCGCCCCAGATGTAATGGCGTTCATGCGGCCAAACCCAGAATTCACGCGTCTCGCCCCGAAATTCCCGAGACCGCCGCTCAGGCTTGGCGGGATCGGTCACATGCGAAAGCGGATATTCGAAAGTCTCCGCCACTTCTCCGGGATGGGGGTTCAGCGAAAAGGGCGGGCGCAGCAGCGCCACCACCGGCGTGATGATGAACCCCGTGCCGGTCAGCAGTGGCGGCAATTCGCCCACAATTTCGGGCAGGCCGGTATGCAGGCCAATTTCTTCCTCGGCTTCGCGCAGTGCTGCCGCTACCGGGGTTTCGCCTTCCTCCAACCGCCCACCAGGGAAGGAAACCTGCCCGGCATGGGCCTTCAGATCAGCAGAACGCAAGGTCAGCAGCACGGTTGGTTCCGGGTGCAGCACCAGCGGCACCAGCACCGCCGCAGGCGTCATGCGCCCGCCGGCGCGCGCGGCGCGTTCCGCATCCTCGCGCGGTGCGGGCCGATCGGCGCGCAGCCTGGCCGGATCGGCAATGCGCGCTTGTAGCGCGGCGACGGTCAGCGGAAAGGCCAGCGCCCCGCTCACGCCTCTGGCGCATCCAAAATCGGTGCTTCGTCTATGGGGAAGAACATTCCCTCGCTCCAAACGCCAAGCACTTTGCGGCCATCAATCATCTCGGCTTGGGCCAGCGCCACCAATTCATAAAACACGGCGCTATTGATCCGCGCCTCCAGCCCCGGGCGGACGGTGATATAGGGGCGCGGTTCGCGGCTCACGGGGTCCAGGTGCACGCGGATCGGGTGTTCGGCATCCGCGGTCACCATTTCGTCCAGGTTGGTGCGGAAGCTTAGGCATTGGCGCGGCGCGCCATCGCCGCAATCACAATCGCGCCAGAACAGTTCAACGGCGATGAAGGGCGCGTCCTCCACCTCAATCCGGCCACGCTCCACCGGGGTTTCCAGGATATAGGACCCATCGGCGCCGCGCTTCAGGACAGAACCGAACAGGCAGACCATTTCTTTGCGCGCGATCGGGCTGCCCCGGTAATACCAGGTGCCGTCGCGCGCGATGCGGATGGCCAAATCACCGGAATCATGCCGCTGGCGCGGCGCGCGCCCTTCCATCACATCGCTATGCGCGTGATTTCGTCCTTTCGCCGCATCCTGGAAAGCCATAATCTTTGCTCTACCCTTGCCGTGAGGCCACCTGCCACCCAACCTCATCAAAGGCGGGGGCGAGTCCCGAAACCAACCGATGTGAATATAGGGAGCCTATCCCGCATGCGTGAAGGTGCTGAGGCTGAAGAAGCTGCATTCCTGGTGCAGGAAGTTGAAAAACTGGGCCAAAAGCTGGCCGGCGTCAGGGCCGCCATTGGTTCGGCCATCTATGGGCAGGCCGATGTTGTGGAACAAAGCCTGATCGGCCTGCTCTCGGGCGGGCATGTGCTGCTGGTGGGGGTGCCGGGGCTGGGCAAGACCAAGCTCGTTGAAACGCTGGGCCGGGTGATGGGGCTGGATGCCAGGCGCGTGCAATTCACGCCCGATCTGATGCCGGCCGATATCCTGGGCAGTGAGGTGCTGGAAGACCAGCCCGATGGCAGGCGCGGCTTTCGCTTCCTGAAGGGGCCGATCTTCTGCCAATTGCTGATGGCGGACGAGATCAACCGTGCCTCGCCCCGCACGCAATCGGCGCTGTTGCAGGCCATGCAGGAACAGCGCGTGGCGATTGCCGGGGAAATTCATCCTTTGCCCCAGCCCTTCCATGTGCTGGCGACGCAAAACCCGATCGAACAGGAAGGCACCTACCCCCTGCCAGAGGCGCAGCTTGACCGTTTTCTGCTGGAAATCGCCATTTCCTACCCGGATGAGGCCGCCGAACGCGCCATGCTGCTGGCCACCACCTGCGCGCCGGAAGCACCGCCGCCTCAGGCGCTGACCGCCGCGGAATTGATGGCCGCGCAAGCGCTGATCCGCCGCATGCCGGTGGGTGAGAAGGTGCTGGACGCCATTCTGCGCCTGGTGCGCGGCGCGCGGCCTGAAACCGCAAGCCTGCCGATTGTGCGTGATAGCCTCGCCTGGGGTCCCGGCCCGCGCGCGGCGCAGGCTTTGATGCTGGCCAGTCGCGCCCGCGCCGTGCTGGATGGCCGCTTGTCGCCCTCAGTGGATGATGTGCTGGCGCTGGCCGAACCCGTGCTGCGTCACCGCATGGCGCTGAATTTCGCCGCGCGGGCGGAAGGGGCCAAGCTTGCCGATGTGATCGCCGCGCTGAAGGCTGATCTTGGCTGAGGCCGCGCATAACATCGTAACAGCGCGGGCCGAGGCGCTTGGCGCCCGCCTGCCGCCCTTGGTGGTGCGGGCGGAACGCATCGCGGCGACCGTGATGCAAGGCGTGCATGGCAGGCGTCGGTCCGGTCAGGGCGACGCGTTTTGGCAATTCCGTCCCTATCTGCCGGGCGATGCGGCAAGCCGGGTGGATTGGCGCCAATCGGCGCGGTCTGACCGGGTGTTTATTCGGGAGACCGAATGGGAGGCGGCGCAAACCGTGGCGCTTTGGTCCGCACGCGGCCCGGGCATGGCCTGGCGCAGCCGTGATACGCTGCCCACCAAGCAGGAACGGGCTGATGAGCTGCTGCTGGCCCTTGCCGCGCTGCTGCTGCGCGGTGGGGAAAGGGTGCGCGGCTTTGGCGCGCCGCGCGCCTTCATCGGTCGCGCCGCGCTGGCGCCCTTGGCGGGTTTTTTGCCGGAACAGACGGCCCAGCCCGCCGATCCCCGCCTGCCGCGCCATGCGCGCGTGGTCCTGTTCAGCGATTTCCTCGCCCCCTTGGAGGAAACCCGCGCCCAGCTTTCGGCCTTGGCGGCGCAAGGACTGCGCGGGCATGTGCTGCAAATCCTCGACCCTGCCGAGGAAACCCTGCCCTTCGCCGGGCATATCCGTTTTGAAGATCCCGCGGGCGGCGCCCCGGCGCCCGTCCCGCGCACCGAGGCCTTGCGCGGCGCCTATCAATCGGCACTCGCGCGGCATCGCGAAGGCGTGGCGGCGCTGGCGCTCTCCCTCGGCTGGAGTTTCGCCAACCATCGCACGGATCAGCCGCCGGAATTGGCCCTGCTTGCGCTGTTTCAGCGGCTGGAGGGGGGTTGATGCTGACCCTCGGCCCGATGGGCTTCGCTGCCCCCTGGCTTTTGCTGGCGCTGCCGGCGCTGCCGGTGCTGTGGTGGCTGCTGCGCGTGACGCCTCCGGCGCCGAAGCGGCAAATCTTCCCGCCAACCCGCATTTTACGGGAGCTTGCGCCGCAGGAAGCCACGCCGGCGCGCACCCCCTGGTGGCTGTTGCTGCTGCGGCTTCTGGTGGCGGCGCTGATCATCCTGGGCCTTGCGCGCCCCATCTGGCAGCCGACCGCAGGCACCGGCCAATCCGGCCCGCTTTTGCTGGTGCTGGATGATGGCTGGGCCGCCGCGCCGGATTGGTCCCGCCGCATGGCCGCAGCGCAAGGCATTCTGGAAGCCGCGAAGCGCGAAGCGCGCCCTGTCGCGCTGCTGGCCACCGCGCCGCAAGCCGGTGAGGCCGATCCGCTCTCCTTCCTGCCCTCTGAGGAAGCGGCGGCGCGGCTCGCCGTGCTGCGCCCGAAGCCTTGGGCGCCTGATCGCACGGCGGCGCTCGCGGCGGTGAGGGCGCTGCGCGTCGCGAATCCCGGCGGCTTTGAAAGCCTGTTCCTGACCGATGGTCTGGAACATGCGGCGGGCGAGGATGCCGCGCCTTTCCTTGCCGCCTTGGCCGAGGCCGGGCCGCTCACGCTGATCCATGCCCCTCCAGAACCACGCCGGCTGCTGGCGCCGCCCATTTTGGAAGGGGATAGGCTGCGGCTCAAATTGACCCAAGCCCCGGTGGCGATGCCTGGCCAAGCCGCGATTCTGGCGCGCGGCGGGGATGGGGCCAGCCTCGCGCGGGTGGAACTGGCCCTGCCGGCGGGTGCGACCAGCGCCGAAGCGGTGCTGCAACTGCCGAGCGAAATCCGCAATCAGGTGGTGCGGCTTGAACTGGAACCGGAAGCCGGCGCGGCGGGGGTTTTCCTCCTGGATGAAAGCTTCCGCCGCCGCCCGGTGGGGCTTGCCGCCGCCGAGGATACCGGCGCCGACGCGCCCCTGATCGGCCCGCTTTTCTATCTGCTGCGCGCGCTCGACCCCTTCGCCGAACTTCGCCGCGGCACTCCGGAAGCGCTGCTGGCCCGGCGGCTTTCCGTGCTGATCCTGGCGGATCGTGAATTGGCCGATCCGAAGGAGCGTGAGGCGCTGGAAGCCTGGGTGCGCGCTGGCGGTACGCTGATCCGCTTCGCCGGGCCGCGCCTGGCGGCGAAGCAGGATAATCTTCTACCGGTCCCCTTGCGCGCCGGTGAACGCCAATTGGGCGGCATGCTGACCTGGGAAAAGCCGCAGACGCTCGCCCCATTCCCGGACCATTCGCCCTTTGCCGGGCCAGCAGCGCTTCCGGAGTGCCGCGGCGAAGTTCGGCGA
>JBEDHL010000033.1:0-41902 GCA_041174145.1 Pseudomonadota bacterium | reverse complement strand
TATTTCTTTAGTGTTGACAGAACTAATGAAATAATAGACTTCTTTTATTCAGGTAATCGACAGCGAATACAATGGTTTTACTTTCCCAACTTTGGCTTCGCTGGCCCCCCAAAGTTTAACGTAAAGGAACTTCCATGAGCGCTTCTTCAGCTTCCGAAACGCCCGGCACCATCAGCAAAAAGGATTGGCGCCTCGCGATGATCGTCAATCCGAAGATCCGTGCCGCGCGGCTGAACACCCTGAAAATGGGCATTCTGGTCGTTGTCTATGGTGAAGATGAACCGCAAACCGTGAAGGATTTGGCGACGCGGCTTTTCGTCTCCCCGCCGGCCATCTCGCGCTCACTTGATGTTTTGGAACGCAATAAGCTTATCAAACGGTCGCGCGACAAGAAGGATCACCGCGTGGTCCGCCTGCTGCGTACCCGCCAGGGCCTTGATTTGATGTCCGAAATCAGCGCAGACCTGGATGCCGCGCCGGCCAAGGAAGCCGCCTGAAGCCAAAATAAACCGGCCCGCGGCTTAGCCACGGGCCGGATTTACATGACCCCAGGGCTTGCCTGGGTGTTGAAGGGCTTACTTCGCCCGTTCGTAATAAGTGCCATCTGCGGTCTTCACCACAATCTTCTCACCAGCGGTGATGAAGGGCGGCACCATCACCTTGACGCCATTGGAAAGCAGCGCCGGCTTGTAGGATGAAGACGCGGTCTGGCCCTTCACCACCGGGTCGGCTTCCACAATCTCCAGCGTCACGGTCTCAGGCAGGTCCATCGAAACCGGTTCACCTTCGATCAGCTTCACATTGACCGTCATGGCTTCCTGCAGGAAGGGCAGGCGGTCGCCAAGAATATCCTTGGGCACAATGGTCTGTTCGAAGGTTTCCGGGTCCATCAGGACCAGGTTTTCGCCATCCTCATAGGAATAGGTGAATTCCTTATCCTCGGTGGTCAGGCGTTCCACCGTATCCGCGGTGCGCCAGCGCTGATCCTTCTTGGCGCCGGTCTTCACATTGCGCATTTCCACCTGGATCACGGCCGCCCCCTTGCCGGGGATCATGATGTTCTGCTTCAGAATGGTATAGCGCTGGCCTTCAAATTCAATGACCATGCCGGCGCGCATCTGGTTGGCTTGCATTTTCGCCATGGGAATACCTGCATCTTCGCGGTTGAATCGGGGCCAACCCGAGCATGGGCTGACGATTGCGCCCGGGTATAGGGGGCGGGGCGGGGCGCGGCAAGCTTCCGCCTTGGACAGGGCGCTTGCCATGCCGCCAAACCGATCTAGGCTTCCCGCAACAAGCATCGGCAGGAGGAAGCCATGTCCGGCAAAAGCATCATGCAAGGCGCGCTGCTGGCGGCAAGCCTGGCCGCCGCCGCGCCCGCCGCGGCGCAATACCCGGAACCGCGCGAAGCCACCTGGGTCGTCCGCGATTTCCGCTTCCATACCGGGGAGGTGATGCCGGAATTGCGCCTGGGTTATCTGACGATTGGTGATCCCTCCGGCACCCCGGTGCTGGTGTTGCATGGCACGGCGGGGTCTTCGCGCAGCATGGTCTCGCCGGCTTTTGCGGGTCAGCTTTTCGGGCCGGGCCAGCCGCTGGATGCGGCAAAGCACTATATCATCATCCCGGATGCGCTGGGGGCGGGGAAATCCTCCAAGCCGTCGGATGGGCTCCGGGCGCGGTTTCCGCGCTTCAACTACGCCGATATCCTGGCGGCGCAGCACCGGCTGCTGACGGAAGGGCTGGGGGTCAGCCATGTGCGGCTGGTGATCGGCAATTCCATGGGCGGCATGCTGGCTTGGCTTTGGGGCGTGACCTACCCGGATTTCATGGATGCGATCGTGCCCATGGCCGCCCAGCCCACCGCCATGTCCGGGCGGAATTGGATGCTGCGGCGCATGATGATCGAAACCATCCGGCGCGACCCGGCCTATCGGGGCGGAGATTATTCGGAACAGCCGGCCTCTCTCTCGCTCGCTTTCCTGTTCTTCAATATCGCGACCAATGGCGGGTCTCAGGCGTTGCAAAAATCCGCACCCACCCGCGCGGCGGCCGATGCCATTTTGGATCAGCGCCTGGCCCAGCCGGCGGCGGCTGACGCCAATGACCTGATCTATATGTATGAGGCATCGCGGGATTATGACCCCGAACCGCTATTGGGGCGCATCCGCGCGCGGGTGCTTGCGATCAATTCCGCCGATGATGAACGCAACCCGCATGAGACCGGGCTGATGGCGGCGGCAATGGCGCGCATCCCGAATGCGCGGCTTTTGCTGATACCAGGCAGTCCCGAGACCGCCGGCCACGGCACCACCGGCCAGGCGCGTTTCTGGCGCGAGGAGCTTGATCGTTTCCTGAAGGAACTGCCGTGAACCAAGCCCGCGCCAGCGTCATATTTTGTTCCAGGAGGAACCCATGAAAGCCGCCCCGATACTCCGTGTTGACCCCGCCGCCTTGCGCGGCCTGGTGCATGCCATGATCCGCGCTGGTGGTAGCGCGGAAGATGAAGCGGCGATGGTGACGGACCATTTGCTGGAATCGAATCTGCAAGGCCATGACAGCCACGGCATCATGCTGCTGGTGCGCTATGTGGAAAATCTTCGCGCCGGCAAGCTTAATGCCGGCGTCATGCCGGAAGCGGTGCGCCAGGAACCATCCCTTGCCGTGTTTGACGGCAAGATGGGCTATGGCCAGCGCATTGGGCGCATCACCATGGATTGGGCGATTAATGCTGCGCGCCAGCATGGCCATGCGGTGATGGCGCTGAAGAATGTGCATCATCTGGGGCGCATCGGGTCCTACGGAGAACAGGCGGCGCGGGCTGGGATGATTTCGGTCCATTTCGTCAATGGCGTTTCCGGCCCCGGCGCGGTGGCGCCCTTTGGCGGGAGTGATGGGCGCATGTCCACCAATCCCGTTTGTGTCGCGGTGCCGGCGACTGCCGAAGGCGAACATCCGCTGATCCTGGATTTTGCCACGGCGGCGATTGCGCTTGGGAAGTGCCGCGTTGCTTTCAATGCCGGCAAGCCAGTGCCCAATGGCGCGCTGGTGGATGCCAAGGGCCAACCCACCAATGACCCGGGCGTGCTGTATCGCGATCAACCACGCGGCGCCTTGCTGCCTTTCGGCGGGCATAAGGGCTATGGGCTGGCCTTGATGTGCGAAATCCTGGCCGGCGCGCTGATTGGCGGCGTCACAGCCGCGCCACATCACACAAAGGATGGCAGCATCGTCAATGGCTGGCTTTCCTTCGTGATTGATCCGGGGCGCTTTGGCGATTTGGCCTCCTTCCGCGCCGAAATGGCCGCGGTGATCGCGCATGTGAAAGCCTCACCGCCCGCTGATCCGGATCAACCCGTGCTGGTCGCCGGTGAGAAGGAAAGGGCAACACGCGCGGCGCGGTTGGCGGGCGGCATTCCAGTGGATGGGACCACTTGGGATATTCTGGCCGATACGGCGCGCAGCCTTGGCATCAACGCCATTCCAGCGCCCGAGCCTTTCTAGCCTTTGTTGCGCTGCATCCTGATCGCGCTGAGCTTTCTGGGCGGCAGCGCGGCCGCACAAGCGCCGGATTGGCGGAGCGCCGCGCCGCCCTTGCCGCTCAGCGCGCCCGTCACCGCCTTCACCACGCCCGTGGCGATTGGCGGTGCCGCCTGGGGCCCTTGGCGCAAGCTGTGCCGTGAGCAATCGGAAAGGCCGGATCGCGCGCCGCGCCGCGATTGCCTTTCTGTTGCTGCGGTGGAACGTGATACGGCAGCGCGTGCGGTGCGGCTTAGCCTGGCACCAGAAGCATTGCGCGGCGAAAAGCTTGCAGTGCTGCGGCGCGATGATGGCAGCATCATCAGCTTTACCCATGAACCGCCCGATACAGCGCGTGATGGCGCCCTGGTGCCCTGGCGCCGGCAATTCGAAAGCTGGAGCCTGACAGCACGGCGCCTTGCGCCTGGGACCATTTTCGAAATGCCCATCCCAGACCAAACCCGCGGCGCAACCTGCCGGCCAGAGGGTCTTTCGCGCATCGCCGCACGCCAGGTGCTGGTGGCAATATGCGCCGTGGAATTGGCCGGACCGCTTGGCAATACCGGGCAAGAAGCACGGATTGCGATTGCCGGGCGCATCGCGATTGATGTGCCAACCGGCATGATCGCGGCCCAGGGCTATGCTGCCCGCATCGAAACCTTCAATGCCGGGCGTTCCAATGGGGTGGTGGTGATCCCTTCCCGGCATTGGCTGGAATAGCGCATCACAGGCTTTTTTTGCCTATCTGAAAGTAAAGGTTGCGATTGGGCCAGGAAAAGCCCATATGCGGCTTGTCACCTCGTCCGGTTTGGGCGTTCCGGCCCAACCCCATCAAGGTTTGGCAAGTCCCCTCAAGCCTGCTTCCCGTGCCTTCCCATGGTTGGGCTGTAGCGATGGTCGGCCCGTAGCGCGATTCCGCGTGGCGGCTTTTCCTCAACCGGAGCGAACAGCATGGCAACCGGCACTGTAAAATGGTTCAACGCCACCAAGGGTTATGGCTTCATCCAACCCGATGATGGCAGCAAGGACGTCTTCGTCCATGTCAGCGATGTCCAGCGTTCTGGCCTGCAAGGCCTGAATGAAGGCGACAAGATTGATTTTGAATTGCAGAAGGGTCAGCAGGGCAAGGTCTCTGCCGGCAATCTGCGCAAGATCTGATCCGTAACTGCAGCGCTTTTTAGCGCTGTAAAGTTCGGCAATCTATCGGGGACGGGGTGGCCCAGTGCCGCCCCGTTTCCTTTTTTATGTTTGGAGAAGCGGCATGGCGCGCAAACCGAATTACGGTCAGAATCGTGCTGAGGTGAACAGGGCGAAGCAGGCGCGCAAGGAAGCGAAGCTGGAAGCGCTGAAGGAAGCGGTAGCGCGGCGCAAATCCGGCGAAGACGCGCCCGAAGGCGAAGGCGATGCTGAAGCAGACACCGATGCCAATGCCGACGCCCAAAAGCAGTCTGAAGACTGAAGGAGATTGACATGGCCAATAAGCCAGGAACGCAAGCACGCTTCGTGCTTTTTGATGTTCTTTATGAGGATGGCAGCCGCCGTTCCAACCGCAAAGTACCCGCTGAATTGCTAGGCGGGCTTGATGGTGACCTACCCGCGCGCAAGGAAATTGAAGCGCAGGACAATGAAATTGCGAAGGCATCCGGCAAGGCCGCGCTGCGTATCGCTTCCATTGAACGCGCCGGCGGCAAGAAGCGTTAGACCGAGGCAAGTGCCATCACTTGGCGGCCCGGAAACTGCGGCCAAGCAAAGATTTATAGCGTCTATCGCGCCCGCAGGTGAACCGGGCGCGCAGTAGTGGCGCGAAGTGAAATAGCGGGTTTAGGATAGGGCTTCGATAACAGGAGCCCCGCCTTGCCACTTATTTCGGCTGAAACCTGCCGCGCCCAAATCATTGCCGTGCTCTCCGCCTGGGGCATGGACCCGAAGCTGATTGAAACCACCGCCGAGGTGATGATCGAAACTGATCTGGCCGGCGTGGATAGCCACGGCATTTCAATGCTGATGGATTATGATGAATCGCGTCGCAAGGGAAAGCTGAACCTGGCCGCGCGTCCGCATATTGTGCGGGAGAATATCGTGACAGCTTTGGTGGATGCCGATGCGGGGCTTGGCCATCCCGCTTCCGTCTTCGGCATGGAATTGGCGATTGCGAAAGCAAAAATCGCGGGCGTTGGCGTGGTGACGGTGCGCAATTCGCACCATTTCGGCGCGGCTGGCTATTACGCCGCCATGGCGCCGCGCGAAGGGTTGATTGGCATGGTCACCAGCGCGACCCGCACTATCGGCGTGGTGCCAACGCGCGGCGCGGTGCCGGTATTGGGGACCAATCCCCTGGCCTTCGCCGCGCCTGCCGGGCGCAATCGTGCCTTCCGGCTGGATATGGCGACCAGCACCACGGCGGCGAATAAGGTGAAGGTCTATGATCTTCGCGGAAAACCCTTGCCCGAAGGCTGGGTGCTGGATGGCGCGGGCCAGGCCGTGACCGATGCCGCGCGCGCCTGGGACATCATCAAGAACCAACCCATGGGCGGGCTGACGCCGGTTGGTGGCACACCCGATATGGCCAGCCATAAGGGCTACGGGCTTGGGCTGATGGTGCATATTCTGGGCGGCGCGCTTTCGGGTGCTTCTTTCTCCCCCATTCGCGTGCGCACGCAGCGCCCGGAAGACCCCGATAATCTTGGCCATTTCTTCATGGCGATTGACCCCAAGGCGTTTCGTGAAGACGGCGCCTTTGAAGCTGATTTGGATGAGGTGGTGGATGTGCTGCACGCCACACCGCCCGCTGATCCCGCTTTGCCTGTGCTGGTGCCCGGCGACCCGGAGGCGGAATCGCGTGAGACAAGGCTGCGGGATGGCATTCCCGTTCCGGAAAGCCTGCAAGCGCGTATTCGCGATGTTTGCCTGCGCAACAATGCCGAATATCTTTTGGGATAAGGGGAGAAATTCGCCATGATGAAACGCCGCGATGTGATGCTGGGCGCGCTGCTGGCTGCGCCTGCGCTTTCGGTACGCGCGCAAGGCGCGCCGATCCGCATGGTGATCCCCTTTGCGCCAGGCGGGGCGACAGATGTGATTGGCCGCATCCTGGCACCGGGCATGCAAGAAGCGCTGGGCGGTGCGCCCGTTGTCGTGGAAAATCGCGGCGGCGCCGCCGGGATTTTGGGGGCGGAGGCCGTGCTGGGGGCGCCGGCGGATGGGCAGACCATCACGCTGTTCACCATCACCAATGCGGTGCTGAATGCCGGCATGGTGAAGAACCCGCGGCAGGACCCGCGCAATGGCTTCGCGCCAGTGTCACAAGTGATTTCGATGCCGATGCTGCTGACGGTGGGCAAGCATGTGCCCGCGCAGAATTTGCAGGAATTCATCGCGCTGATGCGCGCACGGCCTGGGCGCTTGACCTATGGTTCCTCGGGCACAGGGGGCATCAACCATCTGGGATCACATTTGCTGAATATGCGTACCAATACCACGGCGGAACACGTGCCCTATCGCGGCGCGGGCTTGGTATTTGCCGATATGATGGCGGGCAATGTGGATTTCCTGACTGAGGGCATAGCTTCCCAGCAGCAGCATGTGCGTGCCGGGTCCATTCGCGCACTCGCGGTGCTATCGCGCGAAAGAAGCCCGCTATTGCCCGATGTGCCGACCGCGATTGAGCAAGGGCTGCCGGATTTTGAGATCATGAATTTCATGGGCATTTTCGTCCATAAGGCGACACCGCCCGCGCAAATCGCGCGGCTGGAAGCCGCCACGCGCGCCGCAGTGGCGAACCCGGCCATTGCGCAAAAACTGGTCGAAGCCGGCACAGACCCGGTGGGCAGTAGTGCCGCCGATTTCAACACCTTCTGGCAGGCGCAATTGGCGCTTTGGCTGCCGGTGGTGGAGGCTTCCGGGGTGAAGCTGGAATAGCGTAAAAGCCACGCGTGGAACCGCTTGCGCTTTACATCCATTGGCCGTTTTGCGCGGCCAAATGCCCCTATTGTGACTTCAATTCCCATGTCCGTGACAGGGTGGATGAAGCGCGCTTCCGCGCGGCGCTGCGCCGTGAATTGGCGCATGAAGCGGCGCTGATCGGGCCTAGGCCGCTTGCGAGTATTTTCTTCGGCGGCGGCACACCAAGCTTGATGGCGCCCGAGACGGTCGCGGTGCTGATTGAAGATGCCGCACGCTTCTTCGACCCACTACCCGATATCGAAATCACGCTGGAAGCCAACCCGACCAGCGTGGAAGCGGCAAAGCTTGCGGCGTTTCGTGCCGCCGGCGTCAATCGCGCCAGCCTTGGCGTGCAATCCCTGAATGCCGAGGCTTTGGGTTTTCTGGGCCGCAAGCATGATGTTCCTCAGGCGATTGCCGCACTGGAAGCCGCGCGCGGCATTTTCCCACGCCTTTCTTTTGATTTGATCTATGCGCGGCCTGGCCAGCAGGAAGCTTCCTGGCGGGCGGAATTGCGTGAGGCTTTGGCACTCGCGGCGGATCACCTCTCACTTTATCAATTGACCATTGAACCGGGCACGCAGTTTGAAACGCTCTATCGCCGCGGCGCCTTTGCGCTGCCCGCGGAAGACGATGCGGCGCGGCTTTATCTGGCCACCGCTGAGGAAGCCGCGCGCTTTGGCTTGCGGGCCTATGAGATCAGCAATTACGCCAAGCCGGGTGCGGAAAGCCGCCATAATTTGGCCTATTGGCGCTATGGCGATTACCTGGGCATTGGCGCTGGCGCACATCAACGTGTGCTGCGTGATGGGCGTGTTCAGGCTTCACGGCGCCACCGCGCACCGGAAGAGTGGCTGCGCTTGGTGGAAGCCCAAGGCCATGCGGCCGTGGCTTGCGAAACCCTCAGCCCCCAAGAAGTTGGCCGCGAAGCCATGTTGATGGGGCTTCGTCTGACAGAAGGGATCGACCCCAGTCGAATCGAAGCCCGCGCTGGGCTATCCTTCGCGGAAGTGATCGATCCCGCCATGCTGACCGCATGCCTGGAGGAAAACTATCTCCTCTGGAGCGAAAATAATCGGCTTTGCGCGACCGATGAGGGGCTTTTGCGGCTGGATTCCATGTTGCCGCTACTGCTGCGCTGACCAAGGCCGATAAAACTTGATCGCCCCTGAATAAGACGTAAACTTAACCCCAATGACCACCATCCACGCCCCCGAACCACGCAGCGCGATTGAAGCAGCCGGCAATTTGCCCGATGCGGAACTCGATATCGCGGCGGTAGCGTTACAATTGGCGCGGGTGGATGCGCCGGAAGCCGATTGGCGCCAAGTGGCGACGCATTTTTCTGATATCGCGCGCCGCGTGGTGGAAGCCGCGACGCTGGATAGCAAGGCGGATGCGGGTGACCTGGAAGCGCGTCGGCTGATCTTGGCGGAAACGCTGCATGGGCATTTCGGCTATCAGGGCGATTCCGAAACCTATGAGGATATGGCGAACGCCAATCTGATCCGCGTGGCGGAACGCCGGCGTGGTCTGCCCGTGGCGCTGGGCATTTTGTGGTTGCATGCCGCCGATGCCGCCGGTTGGGGCGCTTACGGGGTGGATTTTCCCGGCCATTTCCTGCTGGCGCTGGAAGGCCCGCGCGGCAAGTTGATTCTGGATGTCTTTGCCGGGGGCAAGGTGCTGGAAGCGCAGGATCTACGCACCCTGATCAAGCGCGTTGAAGGCGAAAAGGCGGAATTGCGCCCCGGCGTGCTGCGCCCGATGGCGCGGCGCGAAGTGCTGCTGCGCTTGCAAAACAACATCAAGCTGCGGCGCTTGCGTTCCGGTGAGATCAAGGCGGCGCTCACGACCACCGAAGATATGCTGCGCCTGGCGCCGGACCAAGCCGCGCTATGGCGCGAAGCGGGGCTGATGAACCAGCGCCTGGAACGCATTGGCGCGGCTTTGGGCTGCCTGGATCGCTTCCTGGAATTGGTGCCGGAAGGCGAAGCCGCCGCCCGGGTCCGCGCCCTGGCCATAGAATTGCGCCAGCGGCTGAATTGAAGCGCCGCCCCATATCGCCAGCAGGCATCGGCAAGGCTATTCTATCCCCATGACCCAAGCCCGCCCGCGCATCGCACTTTTTGTCACCTGCCTGGTGGACCTCTATCGGCCCAATGTTGGCTTTGCCGCCATCAAGCTGCTGGAAGAAGCCGGCTGCCAGGTGGAAGTGCCGCCCAGCCAAACCTGCTGCGGCCAGCCGGCCTATAATTCCGGCGATCGCGCCAATGCCAAGGCCCTGGCACGCGCGGTGGTGGATGCCTTTCAGGGCTATGATTACGTGGTGGCGCCTTCCGGTTCCTGCGCCGGCATGATCGCGCATCACTACCCAGCACTATTTGATGATGACCCGCATTATCGCGGCAAATCTGAAGCGCTGGCCGCGCGCACGCATGAATTGGTTTCCTTCCTGACCGATGTGATGGGCATGGAAAAGGTCGCCGCGCGGCTGGATGGCAGCGTGACCTATCATGATTCCTGTTCCGGCCTGCGTGAGATGGGCGTGAAGGCGCAGCCGCGCAAATTGCTGAACAGCGTTGAAGGCTTGAGCCTGATTGAATTGGCGGAACCGGAAATCTGCTGCGGCTTTGGCGGGACTTTCTGCGTGAAATACCCCGATATTTCCGTGCGTATGGTCACCGACAAATGCCGCGATATTCAAGCAACCGGCGCGGGTACGCTATTGGCAGGCGATATGGGCTGCCTTCTAAACATGGCCGGGCGGCTAAAGCGCGAAGGGTCTTCCGTGAAGGTGCGCCATGTGGCGGAAGTGCTGGCCGGCATGACCCGCGAGGCCCCCCCCATAGGTGAGGCGAAGGAGGGCTGAGTTATTCAGCCAGCGCGTATGGGCGAATACGCGCCACCAGATCGTCCGCAGTATTCACCCCGCCAAGCGATGCCGGCAGGCCCATGGCGGTCAGCGCCTGCGCGGTCCAGCTATTGCAGGTATTGAACACATGGAACCGCCCCATCGCCGGGTAGAATAGGCTGAAGGGATAGATGCCGCGCGCGGAGACCACTGCGCGCCCCGCCCCGGCGCGGTTGAAACTCTCGCGCAGATATACCAGCACGCGGCGCAAGCCATCCGCGCTAACCGCGAAGGATAGGATAGTGACATTGGGCCAAAGCCGCGCCGGGTGATCCGGCAATCCGGCCAAATGCAGCACTGCCGGGCCCGGAAAGGCTGCGCGCAGTGCAAGCCAGGCGCCAGCTTCCTGCGCCGGGTAAAACTCCGCATCGCCCCAACCGAATTCAAAAAACCGGGCATGGGGGAAATCGGCGATTTCGGGGATGATGCCTTCCGGCACATCAGCGCGCGCCAGCGCTATACCGCTATGCCACCCATTGCTGACCACCAGCACACGCAAGGGCGTTTCGCTGGCAAAGGCCAGCGCAGGCAGCGAAAGAAGCGCGCCAAGGACGGCGCGGCGGGGGCAAGCCCTGAATACGCCTGCCGCGCCTTGCGTCACGCCGGCAGCAGCACGCCTTCCACGATATGCACCACGCCGTTACTCGCCAGCAGATTGGGGCGAATGATGGTGGCCGAAGCACCCGAAGGCGCCTGCCCAGCGCGCGCGCCCTGAATACGGGGATTCTCAGGCGTGCCGCCAACCACGCGCACATCATTACCGCTCAACATCCGGATGCGCCCGCCGCGCGCCTGGATATCCGGCAAGCGCAGACGCCCACCCGCGATCAGGCCCAGCAACGCTTCGCGTTCGCCACGGCGAATACGCTCCGGCGCGCCAGACCAGGCGAGGTCGGTTGGCGCCAGCACGGTATAAATGCCGGGGCGGTCGAATAATTCCGAAGCCAGGCCAGAACTGCGCAGCGCGGCGCGGAAATTGGAGAGATTGGGCTCGGCGCCCATCACTTCCATCAGCGGGAAGCGGCCATCCGGCAGGACGCGTTCGCAGCCATTCAACAGCAGGGCGGCACCGCCAATCGCAAACAGGGAACGACGCGTTAACACCGGCGCTTCTCCTTCACTTTGGCCACGAATCGGCCTGCTTTTCCTGCCTCCCTTCTGGCGCTCCGCACCGGGCGGGGCAAGCCCAAAAGCGCTTCACGGGGCCGGCATGAGCACAATTGTTACCGTTCGCGAAGGAGGTTCGGCAGCCCGGATGGCCGGGCTGAACTGGGCGCTCCGCGCCTCCGCCCGCAGCCTTTCCACCCCCACGCCCTGGGCGGCCATGGAATTGGTCACGGCGCGGGCGCGTTGCGCGGCCAATTGAATGGACGTGCTGGCGCCGCCTTCCTGCCCGGCATGGCCCAGAATGCAGATATTGCGGTCTGGTGCCGCCAGCGCCGCTTCAATCGCGGCGGCAAGCGGGGAACGCGCGGCATCCGTAAGCCTTGCGCTGCCACGCTGAAAAGCAAGCGAAAACACATCATCTTCCAGCTTTTCTGCGCCTACGCAGGAAAAACTGCGCTGCTGGGCCAGGGCGGGCAGGGCGGCGAAGGCGGCGCCCAACACCAACAGCAGCACGCGCTTCATGCCGGTAACAGGATTTCCGCCGCACGGAGCCTTTCAATCAGCGCCGCCACATTGGCGCCCGGGAAGGCCAAGGCCAGAGAGGCTTCCGTAATACTGGGCTGGCTGATGATCCAGGCGGCCGCTTCAACTTCATGTGCGTTGATGGCCAGCACGCCCATTTCGGTACGCAGCCCATATTCGGCGCCGCGCCGCACGGTCTTTACATTTGGCCGCACACGAAATGCCTCGCCGCCGCCCGCTTCGGCGGAAGGGGCAGCGCCGCGCGCGGCCAGCAAATCATAACCGCCGCGTTCGTAGCGGTAATTGCCCAGGAAATTTTCGACGGCTTGCAGGAATTTCGGATCACGTGCCCATTCCCCGATACGTTGACCGAGCAAAGCGGCGCGTTGCGTCAGCGCATATTTCGCCGCTGCCGAACCATCCTGCCGCGGCAGGGGCTTGCGGAATTCCGCATCGTGAAAGGCGCGTTCGGTCAGCAGGCCGATGAAATCCACACCCATCGGCGCATGCACGCCATAGGCGATGTGAACGGAATTGGGCGCTTCGGCCAAAGCATCATGATACCAGCCGCGCGGCAGATAGAGTAGATCGCCCTTTTTCAAATGCGCCTTGAAGCGCAAAGCGCCCTTGGCCTTTTCATGAAATTCCTGTGGCTGACCGCGAAAGATCGCATGCGGCACCGGCCATTCCGCGCGGCCTTCCCAGATGTTCCAGGTCTTTTCGCCTTCGACCTGCACCGCCCAGACATCATGCGTATCGTAATGCGCGTGAAACGCCTTATGGCTTTGCCAGGAGATATAGACATTCGCCTGCGCCTTACCGAGGCCAGCACCTTCCAGCGCGGCGGAAACACCCGCCAAGCCCGGCGTCAAACTATCCACATCATTCATCACAACAGATGCGCCGCGCGCCACCCATTCCTGCACCTTGGCCGCAATGGGTTGCAGCGTGGTCGCGCCGTCTCGGGACATGGCGCTTTGGCTATATTGCGCGGGCGGGATTGTGGTGCTGTCCAAAACTACCTTCAAGCTGCGTTCGGACCAGATATGCGTCATGCCGAGCAGGCGATTAATGCCGCCCCAATCCAGCACGGCGGCGAATTTTTCCGCAGCCCCCGGCAGATGCAGCGGTTGCTGGTCATAATATTCGGCGAAGAAACGTTCCGGCGACAATGGCGCCAGGATATCGGCCAGGGTCATGCTCATGCGCCCTTATATCAGACAAGCGCCGCCCTGTGGGAGGGGGCCAGGGCTGGACGCGGAACAGGGAATCGGGCGCTATCAGCAGGGAAAAAGCGGGGCGATGCGATGAAGCTTTGGTACCAATCCCTGACCCGGCCGGGCGCCTGGCCAACCTATGCCAAGGCGCTGCGGCGGCTTTTGGATGCCACCGCCGATCCGGGCACTGAAATCGCCATCCATGGCATTGAAAAGCGCGGCGGCATTGGGGACCAATATCGCTATCTGGAATTCATCGAAACCGGCGAAGTGCTGGACAATGTATTGCGTGCCGAGGTCGAGGGTTTTGATGCCGTATTGCTCGGCAATATCGTAGACCCTGGGCTGCGCATTGCGCGTGAAATTGCGGGGATTCCGGTGCTGGGCCTATGTGAATCCGCGCTGCTGACCGCCTGCCAGATGGGCGCTTCCATCGGCATTGTGTTTTCCAACGACAAGCATGAAGCGCGCGTGGCTGAAAATATCCGCGCCTATGGCCTGGCCGGGCGGGTGGCCGCCACGGCGCGCATGGATGTGGCGAAGCTGACGGATCTGGAGGCCGCTTTTTCGCCTGGCCCGGTGCGGGATTCAGTATTGGCCCAATTCCATAAAGCCGCCGAGGATTGCGTGGCGCGTGGGGCAGAGGTGGTGATCCCGGCCGTTGGTGTGGCGATGGTGCTGCTGTTTGAAGCAGGCGTTCATGAAACCGCGCGCGGCGCGCCGGTGCTTTGCGGGCCGCTGGCGCTGGTGCAGCAGGCGCAGGCGGCGGTGAAGCTGAAGCGCGCCATGGGCGGGCGCTTTACCAGCCGGCGCGGCGCCTATGGCCAGCCTCCACCGGCGCAGATTGCAGAACTGCGCCGGTATTACGGGGCGATTTATCCAGGAGTGAAGGAATAGCGCCCTTCAATGCCCAGCAATAATCGCATCGGCGATTTTTTCCGCCGACATCAGCGTTGGGAAGTTGGTATTGGCGCAGGGCACCACGGGGAAGATCGAAGCATCCACCACGCGTAAGCCCTCAATCCCCTTCACCCTGCCATTGCTATCCACCACCGACATTGGGTCTTCCGGCCTTCCCATGCGGCAGGAACAGGAAGCATGCCAAACGCCAATGGTCGCCTTGCGGATGAAGGCTTCCAAAGCCGCGTCATCGGTCAGCACCTGATCAATGCGGAAGCCTTCCACCACGAAGCGATCAATGAAGTAACTCCGCAGGAAGGAAGGCCCATCCAGCACCAGGCTGATCATCTTGGTGAGCATGCGGTTCTTATCGCTCACCACGCCAAGCTTGCGCACGCGGTCACTATAGCTGGCGGGGAAGTGATCCGCGGTGACCTTGCCCAATTCATCGCTCATTTGAATGGCGGCCATCATGCGAAAGCCACTCATTAACCGGTCAAGATCGCGCTTATCCGAAAGCAGGTTAAATTCTACAATCGGCTCATCACGCCAATGTCTGGAAGCAAGCTTGAGTTGGCCAGATTCAGAATAGGTCTTGTTCACCCAAAGCAGCATGGAAGCCACTTGTTCGCCCACCGCATGCCAGGCGGATTTGCTGACAACAGCCGCGAACATATCCCCCGCCGGGATACCTTCCATCTGGGATGAATAGCGCAGCCCAAGCAGGATATGGCGGCGGGTTTGATTATCCACCCGCGCGCCGCGCTTCAAAAATGAAGACAGCGCAATGGAAGGATGGTCCATCAAGCCCTGGCCAACGCCCGGCAAGGCCATACGCACCGGAATGCCAAGATCACGCAAATGCCCAACGGGGCCAATGCCCGAACGGAGCAGATGCGCCGGGGAATGGATGGCGCCGCAGGAAAGGATGATTTCGCGCCCCATGAAGCGCTGTTCCTGCCCACGCACCAGCGCCACCACGCCGACGCAGCGCTGATCTTCAAAAATCAGTTCCTTTACTTGAGTCTCACAGGAAATCGTCAGGTTTTCCCGCGCGCGGGTTTCGCGATCCAGATACCCCATGGCGGCCGAGACGCGCTGTTCTTCCGCATTGGAAATGGTGATGGGGAAATAGCCGTCTTCGAAAAACCCGTTCTGGTCTTCCAAAGCCTTGAAGCCCGCCGCAGAGAAGGATTTCGCCGCCGCCTTGGCGTGGTTGTTCCAATTCTCGGGCTTGATGCGTCGGACTTTGATGCGCCCATCCTTGCCGTGATAGGGGCCATCGAAATCCAGATCGTGCTCCACCTTCTTGAAATAGGGCAGCACCGCATCCCAATTCCAACCCGTCGCACCGCGCGCTTCCCATTCATTGTAATCGGTCGGCGCGCCGCGATTGGCCATTTGCCCATTAATGGAAGAACCACCACCCAAAACCCGCGCCTGTTCGTATTTGCGTAAAGGCGGGCGTTCCTGCGGATTGTTGTGGGAGACGATCTGCGTATGGACGCGCAATTCAGTCCAATGGAAGCGCGGATCGAAATAGGCCGTGCCAGGATAGCTATCGCGGATTTCCTTGGCTTCCTCACCGGGCGGCGCATCTGGCCCCGCTTCACAGAGAAGCACCTTATGGCCGCTGCGCGCTGAAAGCCGATGCGCCAGCACGGAACCGGCGGAACCCCCGCCAACAATGATTGTATCGAACATCACGCTTCGCTTCCTCGTGTTCGTTTTTAAGCTTGGGGAATCATACGGCCCAGCGGCCGCCCAGCACAGATATGCACATGGAAATGCGGCACTTCCTGCCCGGCATGCATGCCCATATTCATCAGCACGCGATACCCATCGGCTTCCAGCCCCAGCGCCTTCGCCACCTGGCCCACGGCGCGCCAGAAGCCGGTGATTTCATCAGGCGTGGCGGCGGCGCTGAAATCAGCGATCGAGACATAGCGCCCCTTCGGGATCACCAGCACATGCACCGGCGCCTGTGGCGCGATGTCATGGAAGGCCAGCGCGTGCTCATCCTCATGCACCTTCTTCGCGGGGATTTCGCCGCGCAGGATGCGCGCGAAGATATTGCTATCATCATAGGGGCCAAGGCCATTGACGGGCATGGTTTCGCTTCCGTGGAAATAATACCTGCCCCCACCATGCCATGCGCGGCGCGGAATGGAAGCCCGTTCAGCCCATGCCAAGCCAAGCCACCGCTACCTCATCCGCCCCACTCGGCAAGGGGGCGGCGCGATTGCCCATCCAGGCCAGGATATCGCCGGCCACCGCCGCCCCGCCCAAATCGCGCAGCAGCATGTGGTGGCCTTCCGGGTAGAAGGCCACGCGCTGCGGCACACCGCGCGGCATTTGTGCCAAGGCGGCGCGGATCGGCGCTTGCGGCACCAATTCATCCTTCGCGCCGTAGAGCACCAGTGCAGGGGCGCTGAAGCGCGGCAGGGCGGCGGTGGCGGCATCCATCAGATCAACCAGGCCCGCCACAGCATCCACCCGCGTTGCTTTGATTAATTGCGGGTCGCGGGACCAGCGGCGCCAGGCTTCCAGATTATCCGTCGGGCGAAATACCGGCGCGCTGGAGGAAAGTTCCAACCCCGGCACCAGCGTGGCCATGACATCCAGCGTCACGCGGGCCGGCCAACCAAGGCTATTACGCCCACGCAAGGCGGGCGCCGAAAGCACCAGCCCATCGGCCAAGGCGGCCTGGCTGCCCGCCAGCACCAGCACCGCACCCCCCATGCTTTCGCCCAACATATAAAGCGGCAGGCCGGGGTGGCGCGCGCGGATCAGCCCTGCGGCGGTGATGGCATCCTGTGCCAAAGTCTCATGCCCCGGCCAAATCCCGCGCGGGCCCGCCCCGCCAAAGCCGCGCTGGTCATAGGCATAAAGCGCCACCCCGGCTGAGGTGAACCAGGGTGCGGCATCTTCGGCATAGGACCGGCCATATTCATTCATGCCATGCAAGGCGAGCATGACGGCGCGCGGCCGCCCTTCCGGCCGCCAGCCATGCAATGGCAAGCGCAGCCCATCGGCCATCACCAGCGCATCTTCCCTGAATGCGGGCCTGGTGACCACCGGCCCCATGGGCGCGCGGGCCTCCGCACAGCCAGCGAGCGCCAGCCCGGCCAGCAACGCATGACGACGTGATATCACAAGCCCGAGAGACATGGTCCACAGATGGTGTCGCACCCCAGGCTGGTCCATAGCGCCATGGCCCGGTATGCTTGTCCAAAGATCAGCCCGATGAGGACCCCGATGCGCGACCAGCAAATGACCGGCTATGGCCCGAAGCCCGTGGTGGGCGTTACGCCTGAACAGCGCGTCACCGTCCAAAGCCGCAAGGTCGCCTGCGATGGGGAAGCGGCAAGCGGGCTCGGCCATCCGCGCATCTGGCTGCATATTGAAGGGCATGATGTGACCTGCCCTTATTGTTCCATCACCTATGTGCTGGCCGAAGGTGCTGGCGAGGATCATGGGCATTGAAGACAGCGCCGGGCCTTCCGCTTCCCGCCCGCATGGCAAAGCCTTGAGCGAGGCAATTGCGGGGGCCGAGGGCCTGCCGGAAACCAAGCCCGGCGAACGCCACCTGATTCTGGTGGATGGATCGGGCTATATTTTTCGCGCCTATCACGCGCTGCCGCCGATGACGCGGCCCGATGGCACGCCGGTGAATGCGGTTTTCGGCTTCACCAATATGCTGTCCCAATTCCTGCTGCGCCATGCCGCGAGCCATATCGCGGTGGTGTTCGATGCCGGGCGCAATACCTTCCGCAATCAGATTTACGCCGAATACAAGGCGCATCGCCCGGACCCACCGCCGGAATTGGTGCCGCAATTCGGTCTGATCCGCGATGCGACGGATGCTTTTGGTGTCGCGCGCGTGGAACATGAAGGTTTTGAAGCGGATGATCTGATCGCCGCCTATGCCAAGGCGTTTGAAGCGACCGGCGGGCATGTGACCATTGTTTCTTCCGACAAGGATCTGATGCAATTGATCCGCCCTGCGGTGCAAATGCTCGATCCCATGAAGCAGAAGCCACTGCGCGCGCCGGAAGTGATGGAAAAATTCGGCGTGGCGCCGGAAAAAGTGGTGGATGTGCAGGCGTTGGCCGGCGATGCCACGGATAATGTGCCAGGCGTGCCGGGCATTGGCATTAAAACCGCCGCGCAATTAATCAATGAATATGGTGATCTTGAAGCGCTGCTGGCCCGCGCAGGCGAAATCAAACAGCCCAAGCGCCGCGAAGCGCTGATGCAAAACGCCGAATTGGCGCGGATTTCCCGCCGCCTGGTGGCGTTGGATGATAATGCGCCTCTGCCGCTTGAGATTGCCGCGCTGGAAGCCAAGGCGCCGGGCGATGGCAAGCTTGAGGCCTTTCTGCGCGCGCAGGGGTTTCGTTCCATTCTGGCACGCATGGGCTTTGGCGAGGCGAGTGGCGCACCACATCGCGCGGCAAGTCGTGCGATGGTGCCAGAAGCACCCGCAGCAGACGCGCCCAATGTTGCGGCGGCTTTTGGCCCCTATGATTGCGTGACGGATGAAGCCGCCTTGGCGCGTTGGGTTGCGCTGGCGCGTGAAGCGGGCGTGGTCGCGGTGGATACGGAAACCGATAGCCTGGATGCGCGCCGCGCCACCATGGTGGGTTTCTCGCTGGCCATCGCCCCTGGCCGCGCCTGCTATGTGCCAATCCGCCATGGCAGCGTGGGCGATATGTTGGCCGCCCCGGCGCCAAAACAGATTGCGCCTGAAGCCGCCTTCGCGCTGATGCGCCCGCTTTTCAGCGATGCTGCCGTGCTGAAGGTTTTCCAGCACGCCAAATATGATCTGGAAGTCCTGGCGCGGGCGGAAAATGGCGGCTTCGCTGAAATAACGCCGATTGATGACACCATGATGCTCTCCTACGCCATGGAAGCCGGGCGGCATGGGCATGGCATGGATGAGCTTTCGGTGCTGCACCTGGGCCATCAGCCCATCACTTTCGATGAAGTGACCGGCACTGGCAAAGCCCGCCTGCCCTTCAGCGAAGTGCCGCTTGATAAAGCCACCGCCTATGCCGCCGAAGACGCGGATGTGACGTTGCGCCTTTGGCTGCTGCTGCGACCACGCTTGCGCGCTGATGGGGCGCTGGCGAGTTATGAGCAGATCGAACGCCGTATGATCCCGGTTTTGCGGGATATGGAAGCCGCCGGCGTGAAGGTGGATGGCGCGGAATTGGCGCGCATTGGCGAAGATTTCGCGGGGCGCCTGGCAGTGCTGGAAGCGGCCATCCATCAGCTTGCAGGCCGCGCCTTCAATGTTGGCTCACCCAAGCAATTGGGCGAGATTCTGTTTGACGAAATGGGGCTATCGGGCGGGCGCAAGGGCAAGACCGGCGCTTATTCCACCGATGCGGCGGTGCTGGAAGAACTCAGCGCGCAGGGCGTAGAATTGGCCGGCAAGGTTTTGGAATGGCGCCAATTGGCCAAGCTGAAATCCACCTATGTGGAAGGCCTGGCGGCGCAGATCGATCCTGCTGATAAGCGCGTGCATACAAGCTATCAGATGGCCATCACCTCGACCGGGCGGCTTTCGTCAACCGATCCCAATTTGCAGAATATCCCGATCCGCAATGAAGAAGGCATGCGCATCCGCCGCGCCTTCATCGCGGAAAAGGGCCATGTGCTGCTGGCCGCCGATTACAGCCAGATTGAATTGCGGTTGCTCGCGCATTTGGCCGATGTACCAACCTTGCGCGAAGCCTTTGCGGGCGGGGAAGATATTCATGCCCGCACCGCTTCCGAAATCTTCGGTATTCCGCGCGACAAGGTGGATAAGGAAGCGCGCCGCCGCGCCAAGATGATCAATTTCGGCATCATCTATGGCATGTCGGCCTTTGGACTGGCGACCCGCCTTGGTATTCCGCCTGGTGAAGGCCGCACCATCATTGATGCCTATTTCGCGCAATATCCGGGCATTCGGCAGGAAATGGAGCGCTTGAAGGAAGAAGCCCGCACGCATGGCTTTGTGCGCACGCCCTTTGGCCGCAAGCTGTGGATTCCCGATATCGCCACGCGCGATCCGGTGCGCCGCGCCGGCGCCGAACGCGCCGCGATCAATGCGCCTTTCCAGGGCGGTGCTGCGGAAATCATCAAACGCGCCATGGTACGCCTGCCGCGCGCCTTGCGTGATGCGGGCCTCAAGGCACGGATGCTGCTGCAAGTGCATGATGAATTGGTGTTTGAAGTGCCAGAGGCCGAAGTGGAAGCTACCTCGGCCATCGTAAGGCAAATCATGGAATCGGTCGCCACGCTGCGCGTGCCGCTTTCGGTCGATATTGGGCAGGGCCATTCCTGGGCAGAGGCGCATTGAAAATGGCATCGGGTTGGAGTTCCGCTGAAAAACGCACCCTGGCGCAAATCTGCGCTGCGCATTTCGTGAGCCACGTGCATTTCCTGGTGCTGCCGCCGCTTTTCCCGCTGCTGCGCGATGCGCTGGATGTTTCCTATATTGAACTCGGCCTGGCGCTGACCGTGTTCAACATCGTCTCCGCCTTCACCCAAGCGCCGATGGGTTTTGTGGTGGACCGGGTGGGGCCGCGCAAAATGCTGGCGGCGGCGCTGACGCTGGGCGGTTCTTCCTTTATCTTGCTTGGGCTTTTTCCAAGCTGGCCCATGCTGATGGTGGCTTCCGCCATGGCTGGCCTGGCGAATTGCGTTTATCACCCGGCGGATTACGCGGTGTTGGGTTCAGACATCAGCGAAGGCCGCGTAGGGCGTGCTTTTTCGCTGCATACGGCTTGCGGCTTTTTGGGTGGCGCGGTGACACCTGGCTTCATGCTTGGCATTGCATCCTATGCCGGCATGTCCTGGGCGATGATTGCGGGCGGCTTGATCGGCCCCTTGGTCGCGCTGCCCTTGCTTTTTGCCGCGCGGCGCGACGCCGCAAAACCACGTCCGGCGGCTGCCGCATCCCGCCCCGCCGAAGGCAGCAATATCCGCCGCGTATTGTCGCCGGCAGTGCTGGCGATGATGGTGTTCTTCATTACGCTCGCCCTTGCCAATGGCGGCATTCACAGCTTTTCGGTCGCCGCCTGGGTGGGCCAGGGCATGTCGCTGGAACTCGCCAGCGCGGCGCTCACCGCCTATCTGTTCGCGAGTGCGCTTGGCGTGCTGGCGGGCGGCTTTATTGCGGATTGGACCAAGCGGCACGGGCTGGTCGCCACCTTTGGTTTCATCGCCGCCGCATCCATGATGCTGCTGATCGGTAATGGCGTTTTCCAAGCTTATATGCTGGTCGGCGCCATGATGGTGACGGGTCTTTTGACCGGCATGATCATGCCATCACGCGATATGCTGGTGCGCGCCGCGGCGCCGCCGGGGCAGGCGGGGGCGGTGTTTGGCATTGTCTCCACCGGCTTTAATATTGGCGGCATGGTGGGGCCGCCGCTTTTCGGTTGGCTGCTGGAAGCGGGCGAACCGCGCATGATTTTCATCACCAGCGCAGGCTTCATGCTGCTGACGGCGGTGATGGCGATTGGGCAAGAATGGCGGCTGGCACGCCGCCGCCGTGCGGCGCTGACCGCCGCCGAATGATCAGGCTTTGAAGTAAGCCAACAACGCCGAAAGTGTGGCGATGGAAATCAGCGTGGAAAGCAATACCGTTGCGCCGGATGCGCCCACACCGGTTTCATAGCGCCGCGCCAGCAGAAAGGCATTGGCGCCGGTGGGCAGCGCCGATGTCACCACCGCAACCGCCATTTCCAAAGGCGAAAGCCCAAGCGCCCAGCAAGCACCCCAAGCCAGCGCCGGCATAAGCGTCAATTTCAGAAAACTGGCGAAGCCAACCTCTGCCCGCGCCCCGGCGAGTGAAAACCCGGCAAGCGATCCACCAAGGCAAAACAGCGCCAGCGGCGGCCCAGCACCGCCGAGCAATTCCAACACACGCCGCATCGGTGCCGGTACGGGAATGCCAAGCCCATGCCACACGAACGCAAGGAATACAGCCATCACAATCGGATGCCGCAGCACACCCAGCAGCGTAGCGCGCAACACGCGTGACAGCGGCGCCTGGCTATGCAGCCCAATTTCCGCCACGACGGTTGCGACACTCAACAATACCATCGAATGCAGCGCCAGGATCGCCAGCAATATGGTCAGCCCCGCCTGACCGAAGGCCGCCGTGATCAAGGGAATGCCGAGCATCACGGTATTGCCGAAGCTGGCATTCAGCGCGAATAACCCGGCTGCACCAATGCCCTGCCGCAGCCTTGCGCGACCCAACCATAGCGCAATGCCATAGATCAGCATGGAGGCGATGAAAAACGCGAAAGCCGCTGGCCCGCCACCCTCATGGCCGGAAGTGCCGCCATTGAACAACAAACAGGGTGAGGCGATGGAGAAGGTGAAGAAATTCAGCCCGCGAAAGCCGCCATCATCCACAAAGCGCCAACGCGAAGCGGCATAGCCCAGCGCGATAATCGCAAAAACCGGCAGGACGATGCCAAGAACAATGCTCACGCGCCAAGCAAGCCTTTGATGAAGCCCGCCATATCTGGTTGGCGCGCGCGGGCAGAGCGTGCGGCATGCAGCACGGCGCGCGCCGCCGCAACCGTTGCGGCAAAATCCTGATTGATCAGAACGTGGTCAAATTCATCCCAATGGCTGATTTCATCCCGCGCTGCCGCCATGCGCTTGGTGATTTCCTCTGGCCCATCCTGGCCGCGCAGTTGAAGGCGCCGCTCCAGCTCCGCCATGCTGGGTGGCAGCAGGAAAATGCTGACAACATCAGCCGCCATGCTGGCCTTCAACTGCCGATGGCCCTGCCATTCAATATCAAACAGCACATCACGCCCTTCGGCCAAGGCGGCTTCAACCGGCGCGCGCGGGGTGCCGTAGCCGCGGCCCAGAAACATCGCATGTTCCAGCAAATCGCCACGTGCGATCATGGCGTGATATTCGACCATATCGCGGAAATGGTAATGCACGCCATCAACTTCCCCCGGGCGCGGCGCGCGGGTGGTGACGCTGACGGAAAGCGCCAATGCTTCTTCGGTATCCAGCAGGGCGCGCGAAACACTGGTTTTGCCCGCCCCGGGAGGTGCCGCAATTACCAGACAAACACCGCGACGCTTCATGGGCGCTTACTCCACATTCGCCGCTTGTTCGCGCAGGCGTTCAATCGCAGCCTTCAAATCAAGCCCAAGCCGTGTGAGTGCCACGCTTGCCGATTTGCTGCACAGCGTATTGGCTTCGCGCACGAATTCCTGTGTGAGAAATTCCAGCCGCCGCCCCACTGCATCGCCGGAAGCCAATAAGGCACGTGCTTCCGCGATATGGGCGTTCAGCCTATCAATCTCCTCCCGCACATCGGATTTGGCGGCAAGCAGCGCGACCTCGGCGGCCAAGCGTTCTTCCGGCACGCGGCGTTCGCCTTCTAGCAGCGCCACTAGGCTTTCCAGCAGGCGCGCCTTTTGCTGCGCGGGCTGATCAGCTGCCGCATCGCGCGCCAACACCACCAAAGCCGCGATTTCATCAATCAGCACGGTCAGAATTTCCGCGAGCCTTGCCCCTTCCGCTGCCCGCGCCTTGGCGAGCCCCTTCAGCGCCACATCGAAACCCTTGGCCACCACCGCGCGGCGCGCTTCCTCGGCCGCTTCATCCAATTCTGTGCTTTCGGCACGCAGCACGCCTGGCAGGGTCAGCAGCGCCTCGGCGCGCGGCGGCGGGGCGCCAGGGATGCGCGCAGCCAGATCAAGCGCCAGGCGCAGGGCCTGATCCAGGGCTGCCGGGTCCGGTGTCAGGCGGGGGCCTGCCTTTTCCTCACGCTTGATGTTCAACGTCGCTGAGATATTGCCGCGCTTGAACAGCTTGCCCGCCGCATCGCGCAAGGCCGGCTCCAGCGCGTCAAAGCCATTCGGCAGGCGCAGGCGTAAATCCAGGCCGCGCCCATTGACGCTGCGCACTTCCCACAGGAATGAAGCGCCATCGGGCAGGGTGCCGTCGGCACGGGCGAAACCGGTCATGGAAGCAAGCTGGGCCATGCGTCGTTTTTGCCCCAGGAGGAATGATATGCAAGCGCTTTGGCAAAATGTGCTGATTACCGGGGCCTCATCCGGCCTGGGGCGCGCTTTGGCGGAAGCCTGCGCCGCGCCAGGTGTGGTGCTGCATCTGTCCGGCCGCGATGCCATCAGGCTTGAGGAAGCCGCCATTGCCTGCCGCACGCGCGGCGCTGAAGTGCAGCCCCGCGTCCTGGATGTGTGCGATGCCAATGCCATGGCGGGCTGGATCGCGGGCGCCGGGCGGCTTGATCTGGTGATTGCCAATGCCGGTATTTCCGCCGGTACCGGCGGCGCAACCGAGCCCATCAACCAAAAGCGCCTGCTTTTTGAAACCAATGTCACCGGCGTTTTGAATACTGTCCTGCCGGCGCTGGAAGTGATGGCGGCCCAAACCCCTGGCGCCGATGGGTTGCGCGGGCGCATTGCTGTGGTGTCTTCGATTGCGGCCTTTGTCGCGGCACCGGGGGCGCCGACCTATTGCGCCACCAAAGCCGCGGTGCAGCGCTGGGCCGAAGCCCTGGATGCCACGGAACGCAAGCGCGGCATTCGCCTGCATGCGATTTGCCCCGGCTATGTCCGCACGCCCATGACGGCGCGCAATAAATTCCCCATGCCCTTCTTGATGGATGCGGATGAAGCGGCGCGGCGAACCTTGGCGGGGCTCGCGCGCGGGAAGACACGCATCGCCTATCCCTGGCCGACTTATATGGCGGCGCGTTTCGCGGGCAGCCTGCCGATTTCCTGGCGGGCCGCAATCTTCAACTACCTGCCGCCGAAGGATAGTGATATTTAATGCGCGTCCCGTTCTCTTGGCTTCACCAGACACGCACTGAAACGGTGGATGGTCGCATTTACCGGATCACCAAGTGATTCAACTTGGTTTAAAAATGCTTGGGCTTACCCGTTCGGCTTCAGCATCTGCCGCAGTACCGTGCCATCTGACAGCCGGTCAAAACCTTCATTGATTTCTTCCAGCTTCACCACGCCGCTTTTCAGCTTATTCACCGGCATCTTACCGCGCCGATAGAGCGAAAGCAGGCGCGGAATATCACGCTCCGCCACGCAGGACCCCATATAGGAACCGCGAATGCTCTTTTCTTCGGATACCAAAGATGCGTGGAGGTAGGACACCGAAGCATTCACATTCGGCAAGCCAGCGCTGATGGTGCTGCCGCCGCGTGCGGTGATGGCAATGGCAAGCTGCATGGCAGGAATGGTGCCGGCGGTTTCAATCACCGTATCCAGCCCGCCATCGGTCGCATCACGCACTGCCGCCGCGCAATCATCATTACCCGCCAGGAAGACATCGGTGGCACCCCATTCCTTCGCCTGTTCGAGCTTTTTCGGATTGGTATCCACCGCGATGATGCGATCTGCACCGGATGCCACGGCGGCAAAAAGCGCATTCATGCCAACACCGCCCAGGCCCACCACGGCGACACTTTCGCCGGGTTGCAAACGCGCGGTATTGATCACGGCACCTGCGCCCGTCATCACCGCGCAGCCGAAAATCGCCGCGTCATCCAGCGGAATATCCTTGTCAATCTTCACCGCGGAACGCCGCGCCACCACAGCGAACTGCGCAAATAGCGACAGGCCGCTATTGTGATTGACATAGGAACCATCAAGCCGCCGGATGCGCTTGGCGCCACTCACCAAGGAACCCGCTGCGCGCGCCGCATTGCCGCTCGGGCAGATATTGGGCCGGCCCCGCGCGCAGTAACGGCAGGTGCCGCAGGAAGAAGCGAAAACCGTAATCACGTGATCACCGGGCTTCAAATCCGTCACACCCGGCCCGCATTCACGCACAATGCCGGCACCCTCATGGCCAATGACAATCGGCAAGGGGCGCGGGCGCTGGTTTTCGATGGTGGAAAGATCCGAATGGCATAGCCCGGCGGCGGCGACCTCAATCAGGATTTCACCTGGGCCAGGTGGGTCAAGCTCCACCTCCTCCACCACCAAGGGGCGCGTTTGCGCGTAGGGGCGCGGGCGCCCTTGTTCGAAAAGGATGGCGGCTTTCATGCGCATGGGCGCTTCCTCCTAGTATCAGTTATCAATCAGCTTGCACCGGCTTGGCGCCATTCGGCAATCAGGGCGTCGGCGGCGCGGTCCATATCAGCGCTGCCATTATAGCCGTGGAAGGAAATGCGAATGCGCCCGCGCCCGTTCCAGGCGAGAACACCGCGCCGCGCCATGCCTTCCACAATCGCCGCCGCCTTGGGGTGTTCGGCACAAACACTGGCGCCATGCCTGCGCGGATCGGGCGGGGTGGTGGAAGGAATGCCGGCGATATTCAAGCGTTCCAGTAGCCCTACCGTCAGGCGCTGCACATGGGCTTCGATCACCTCCGGCGCGAAGCCTTCCAGATAAGTTAGCGCTGAATCCAAAACATAAAGCCCGAGATGCGATGGATTGCCGCGCGTGAAGCGCGCACCACCCGGCAGCAGGGGCGGCGTTTCCGACCAATCCGGCCGCCCCATGGAGGCAATGGAATGCCAGCCCGCCGTACTCGGCACCCAACCTGGCTGGCGCGCAGGATTCCAATAGGCGATTGCTACGCCCGTACAGCCCAAAACCCATTTATAGCAGGCAGAAAAAGCAAAATCCGCAATATCGACATGGATCGGCATCCAGCCCGCGCCTTGCGTGAAATCTACCACCAAAAGCGCGCCCACCTTATCCGCCGCCGCGCGTAGCGCAACCAGATCATGCCGCGCGGCATTCAGGAAGGAAACGGCGCTGACGCCGATCATGCGCGTGGAACCATCAATCGCAGCGGCAAAGCTTGCAGGGTCGGCGGCCTTGGCGAAACGCAAACCCACCTTGGGCTGGCGTTGCAAGGTGAGTGGTGCGACGACCGATGGATATTCATCCGGGTCCACCAGCACCGTATCGCCTTCCCGCCAATCCAGGCTTTCCACCACCATGGAAACACCCTCAGCCACGGAAGACACAAAGCCGATATCAGGGGGCGCCACATGAAACATCCGCGCCGCCCGTGCGCGTGCGCTTTCCATCATGGCTTCCTGCCGATGGCGCCCGGCGGGGCCGTCGGATTTATCAGCAGCGTAGGCGGCAAAGGCCGCATCATGCTGGCGCAAAAAGGGTGTTTCCCCCGCCGCGCAAAGATGCGCGATACCGGGCGCGATGCGGAACGCGGCGGGATCAAAAAGCGGCGCAATCATGGGATCAGGCTTTCAAATGATGGGCGCATCATCAGGGTCCACCGCGCGTTGGACGAAGCCATCCGCAAGCGCCGCATATTCCATCCAAAGCGCGCGCAAATCCGGCAGCGGTGTGCGGGATTTATCCACGCGCAAATCTACATAGGGGAAGCTGTGCTCGGCCATGACCAATAGGGACGCCGAGGTAACATCGCCATGCTCACCCCCGGCAGCCTCACCGGCTTCAAGCCCGCGCATCAGGCGTTCGGCCAGGGGTTGATCGGCGCTTGCTTCAAAGGCCGCTGCCATGGCCGCGGCGATCTGGTCATTCGCCAGGATATTGCCGATGGCAACAACATCCTTGCCATGCGCCACACAAAAGGCCGGCTTAACCCGCGCGCCATGGAAATGCGCCGTGCCGCCATGGCGATCCATCACCGCAATCTGGCGCCATTGGTGATGCGGGGTGGAAGCGGCCAGCGCCGCCACGGTTTCCGCCGCCGAACACCCAGAACGCAATAATTCGAGCCCACGCGGGCCAAGGCGCGGATCAGTGCGGTGCTGCGTCAGCACGCCCCCAAGGCCTGGCGCCACAAAAGGCACGCGCGTGCCAACCGCGATGGAAGAAGTGGTGACCGCCGCCCCGAATTGCCCGGTGCGGGCGCAGCGGCCAAGCAGAGAGAATGTCATGCAGCGCTTCCTTGACGTTTACACCACATTCAAAGCCCGAACCGCGCGCGCGTCAAAACCAAGACGCGCTGCGCGTGTGATGATAGGCTCCCCGCGTACTGAAAGGTGACCCGCCTTGCCCGCCCTTATGATCCTTACCGCCTATGCCTTGCTGGTTGCGCTGCCGGTGGCGCTTGGCTGGTGGCTGGCGGGGCCAGCGCGGCCCTGGCCGGATGAAGCGGGCAGCGCGCTGGCGCTGATGACGACCGCCGCACTGCTGCTAGAATTTCTGCTGTCTGGCCGCTTTCGCGTGATCAGCGGCGGTATCGGCATGGATCGCAGCCTGCGCTGGCATCAGATGTTTGCACAAATCCTAACGCTGGCCGCGCTGCTGCATCCGCTATTTTACCTGACCCCGAGTGGCGTCGCTTTTCAGCGCCCGGATGATCCTGGCGCGGTGCTGGGGCTTGATGCGGCATCGCTCATCACCGGCACGCTCGCTTGGCTGCTACTTGGGCTGCTGACGCTTACTGCCATCAGGCGCGATGATCTACCCTTCAAACATGAGGTCTGGCGGATCAGCCATGGGTTTGGCGCCGCGTTACTGGCGGGGTTAGTACTGCATCACGCCATCACCGCCGGGCGCTATTCGGGCATGCCTGCGCTGATGGCCTATTGGGCCTTCCTGCTTGCCATCGCGCTTGGAAGTCTTCTCGCCATCTACCTCATCAGGCCCTGGCGGCTGGCGCGGCGGCCCTGGCGCATTGCCGCGTTGGAGCGCGTGGGGGATAGGCTATGGTCGCTGACGCTGGCACCGGATGGCCATGCGGGGCTTGCCTATCGTGCCGGGCAATTTGCCTGGTTGCGGCTGGATTGTTCTGCGTTTTCGCCGCGTGAGCATCCCTTTTCCATCGCCGCCGCGCCTTCGGATGGCGCGGCCTTGCGCTTCCTTATCAAGGAAGCGGGGGATTTCACGCGCCAGATCGGGGCGCTTCCGATTGGCGCGCGCGCCTTTGTTGATGGCCCGCATGGTGCGCTTTGCCTGGAAGGCCAGCGGGAGCCTGGCATTTTCATGATCGCCGGCGGGGCGGGTCTGGCGCCGATGCTTTCCATGTTGCGAGAAGCGGCAGCGCGCGGCGAAACCCGCCCCATCAAACTACTTTATGGCAATCGGCATGAAGGGCAGATCATGGCGGCGGCGGATTTGGCCGCACTGGCCGTGCGCCTGCGGCTTGATCTGCACCATGTCCTGCAAGAACCGCCGCCGGGCTGGACGGGCTTCGCCGGCATGATGACCCCCGAATTGATCCAGGCCGAAGCCGCGCAGGCCGCGCGGGAGGGTTGGATTTTCTTGCTCTGCGGCCCCGGCCCCATGATCCGCGCGGCACATCAGGGGTTGCGCGCACTTGGCGTGCCCCGGCGCCGCATTCTGGAAGAACGCTTTTCGGTATTTTGAGCGCCATCCTCCGCCTTATTCATGCCCGGCTTTCGCGGCATAAGCGGGGGAAGAGACCAATCCAGGGGAATCGTCCTGTGTCACTAAAGCCGCTCAAGAAAGCCGTGCTGCCCGTTGCTGGGCTTGGTACGCGTTTCCTGCCCGCCACCAAGACCATGGCGAAGGAAATGCTGCCCATCGTGGACAAGCCGCTTATTCAATACGCGGTGGAAGAAGCACGCGCCGCGGGGATTGAACAATTCTGCTTCGTGACCGGGCGCGGCAAAACCATGCTGGTTGAACATTTCGACGTTGCCTTCGAATTGGAACGCACCCTGGCGGAGCGCGGCAAGGAAAAGGAATTGGCCGCGCTGCGTGCCGATGCGCCAGCGCCTGGTTCCATCATGTCTGTGCGTCAGCAAGTGCCGATGGGCCTGGGCCACGCCATTTGGTGCGCGCGCGCCTTCATCGCCGATGATCCCTTCGCCATTCTGCTGCCCGATGATTTGATGCAATGCGAGGTTTCCTGCACGGCGCAGCTTGCTGAAGCCTATCGCGAAACCGGCGGTAATGTGGTGGCGATTGAAGAAGTGCCGCGCGACCGTGTGAACCGCTACGGTGTGCTTGATGTGGCGGAAGATCGCGGACGCTTGGTTTCGGTAAAGGGCCTTGTGGAAAAGCCGCCGATTGAAAAGGCGCCGTCCAACCTGACCATCATTGGCCGCTATGTGCTGATGCCGGAAGTGATCGGCCATTTGGCACGCATGGAAAAAGGCGCGGGCGGGGAAGTGCAATTAACCGATGGCATGGCGAAGCTGATTGGCTCGCAGCCCTTCCATGGGCTGCGCTATCAGGGCCGCCGCTTTGATTGCGGTGACAAAGCGGGATTTCTCGAAGCCCAGGTGGCTTTCGCGCTGGCGCGGCCCGATCTGGCGCCGGCCATGCGTGATATTCTGAAGCGTTATGCTTAGCGGTTATTTTGGCTGCATAGCGCGCACCAGATCTGAGATATCTGGCGCATCATCCAGGCGCCAGATCGCATCACGCAAGGCCACTGTGCCGGCCTTGCCCAGAAGCGGTTCCGCATTGTCGCGGTATTTCGCTTCCAGTTCCGCATCCGAAAGCGGCGCGCCGGGGTCGCCCTTTGGCAGCAGCACGGTCTCGGTCAGCTTCGTGCCGTCATCCAGCGTAATGGTGACGCGCGCGGGGAATTTCGCGGGATAGAGCTTATTCAATTCCGCATCCGGCACCACTTCCGTCCGCGCCAGCACTTGGCGGATTAGCGCATCATGCACGCGCCCAGCGGCGAATTGGCGCTGAGTCAATTCGCCATCAACGGCAGCGGCCGCGATGCAATAGGGCACGGAAACCCGCGCGCCCATCAATGTGGTGACATCCTTATTAGAAAAATGGGATTTCACCGTGTCGTAAGTTTCATTGGTGATGGAAACAATCCGCTTTGGGTCCGGCTTATGCTTGGCAACAATGGCGAGGGTTGCCTGAATGGGTGAATGGCTCGCCAAGATAGACGGGAAATATTTGAAGCCATTTTGCAGGATTTCCCATTCCGTGCCCAAGCC
Source organism: Pseudomonadota bacterium (assembly GCA_041174145.1). GTDB lineage: Bacteria > Pseudomonadota > Alphaproteobacteria > Acetobacterales > Acetobacteraceae > Neoroseomonas. Next base: position 10,893 of record JBEDHL010000033.1, on the reverse strand, counting down.
CGCGGTCAGCGCGGCTGCTTTGGGTTCCAGCGAAAACGCCGCCAGATAGCCCTTCGGGTGTTCCAGAATGCCGGGCGGGCTGGTGGCGCCAAGCGCGGCCATTTGCGCCGACAGAATGCCGTTCAGCGCCGCCTTGCCGGGGTGGATGGATTTGGTCATGTCGCCGGATTCAAAAAACGTATTCAGCCCCGCCGCCTGAGTGCCGGCCAGGCCAAGGGCGCGCTGCACGCCATCCGCATCCAGCCCCATGGCATGGGCCGCGCCGGCAGCGGCGCCGAAAGTCCCATTCGTCGCGGTGGAATGCCAGAAGCGATAATGCGTTGGCATCACCGCCATACCGACACGTACCGCAACCTCATAACCCGCCACCAGCGCGGCCAGCATGGCACGCCCGGAAAGCCTGCGCGCTTCGGCCAGCGCCAAAGCCGTTGGCACCATGACGGATCCCACATGCAACAAAGCGCGCTTATGCGTATCATCATTATCGGCGGCATTGATCAGAATGCCGTTCGCCAGCGCGGCGAAAGCGGGTTGCACCGCCGCACCCTTGGTGCCCATGACATGCGCGCCGGGGGCGCCGGGATAAAGCGCTGCGATATCACGCGCGATGCGGGATTTCTCCGCGTCCTCCGTCCAGGCCGCCATGGCGCAGCCCAGCGCATCCAGCACCAGCCGCGCCGCCTGGCGCCGCACTTCTGGCGGTAGCGCATCCGGCTTGATGCCGGCAGTGAATTCCGCGAGGGCGCGCGTGGTCATGGCGTTTCTTCCTTCATTGATTTTTCAGGTGAGGCAAAAATCAAGCTGTAAAATGTGGGCGCCGCTGTAACGCCCTGCGCCAAAAGCGCGGCCTGGATCATTTCCGCATTCGTGCCTTCAACCACGATGATGGTAGCGAAGGAAGCATCGCCACCTGGGCGGAGCTTTTCTTCCGGGCTTGGCACCGTGACGGATGGATCACCGCGCCACAGGCGCACACGGGTCACGCCTGGTTGCGCGAGTACCGCCGCCAATTGTGCTTCAAGCCCATCCGATGGCGCGTCATTATTGGCCATCAGCGCCAGCAAGCCGCCGGCACCCGCCTGCCCATCATCCAGCGCCACACGGCAAATACTACGCGACATGGTGCGGAAATGTTCCATCATGCGCGCGGTCCACGCCGTGGGTTCCGCCAGGCGCTTCATATAAGGCGCTGAACAGAGCACTTGCGGGGTTGCGGTTTCATAAAAGGTCAGGAATTCCGCACGCGGCCCATTCAGCCGACGGTAACGCCTGGCATGCTGAAAGCCTGGGGTGGCAAGCCGATCCAGAATATGATCCTGCTGATACCAGGCTTCATAATCACGCCGATCACACGCGGGCGCGATGTCATTCATCACGCAGAGCAAACCGCCATCCTTGGCCATGCTGTTCTCTCCCCCCCAACTGGACTGAGTATTGCCCCTGACGCGCGGTAAGGAAAGCGCACCCCTTGCTGGACAGATGCGGCGCACCCGGCCACCATGGGCGCAACAAGGGGGGGGAAGCCACCATGAAAAGACGTTCATTTTTGGCTGCCGCTGCAGCGACCCTGGCCGCGCCCGGCCTTGCGCGCGCGCAAGGCGCCTGGGTCGCCACACGGCCCATCCGCTTCATTGTACCCTGGCCGCCTGCCGGCACCACGGATATCGTTGCGCGCATGATCGCGCAGCCGCTTCAGGAAGCGCTGGGCCAGCCCATTATTATTGAAAACCGCGCCGGCGCGGCAGGGTTGATTGGCACGGAAGCCATTGTGCGCGCCGATGCCGATGGCCATGCCTTCGGCTTCATCATCAGCACCCATGCCGCAAATGCGCATTTGGTAAAAAATCATCCCTTTGACGCGGTGCGTGACATCACGCCGCTGATCCATGTGGCGAATGTCCATAATATCCTTTGCATCAACAACAACCTGCCACCACGCACGGTACCGGAATTGATCACCTGGGGCAGGACCAATCCGCTTGCCTTTGCTTCTTCCGGTACCGGGACTTCCACGCATATCAGTGGGGAGATGTTTCGCCTGGCGACTGGCCTGAACATGACCCATGTGCCTTATCGCGGCGGCGCGCCGGCCTTGACGGACCTCATGGCCGGCAATGTACCGATCATGTTTGCCAATGCCACATCCGCCCTGCCGCATGTGCGCGGTGGCCGGGTACGCGCGCTGGGTGTGACCGCAGCGCAGCGCCTGCCCTTCTTGCCGGAAGCGCCCACCATCGCGGAAGCCGCCATCCCCGGTTATCAGATTGCCGAATGGTACGGCATTGTCGGCCCGCGCGGCATGCCGCCCGCCGCCGCGCAGCGCTTGAACGCCGTTATTGGCAATATCATCACCGCCCCGGAAATGCGCCAGAAGCTGCTTGATTCCGGCGCGGAAGTTGTGGGCGGCAATGCGGAAAGCTTTGGCACGCTGATCGCCACGGATGTTGCGCGTTACGGGCAAGTGATCCGCGATGCCGGGATTACCGCGGAATGAGCGCCCCGCTTTCCGGCAAGGTTGCCCTGGTGAGTGGCGCCAGCCGCGGCATTGGCGCTGCCATTGCGCGCACTCTGGCGCGTGATGGCGCGAAGCTGGTGCTGATCGCGCGCAGTGAAGCCGATATGCGCAACGTCGCCGCCGATTGCGGCGCGGATTGCGTGGTGGTGCCGGGCGATCTGCGCGAAGATGCGGCGGCTCAAGCCGCGGTTGCCGCTGCCATTCAGCGCTTTGGTGCTTTGGATATTCTGGTCCATAGCGCGGGGGCCACGAAGCGCGGGGATTTCCTGACGCTTTCCGATGCTGATTGGGCGGATGGCTATGCGCTGAAGCTTTTCGGCGCGGTGCGGCTTGCGCGCGCCGCTTGGCCGCATTTGCGCCAAGCCAAGGGCGCCATTGTCAATATCGGTGGTGTGGGCGGACGCTTGGCGAGTGCGGATTTCACCATTGGCGGTTCGGTCAATGCCGCGCTCATGAATTTCACCAAGGCGCTCGCGGATCGGGGCGTGGCGGATGGCGTGCGCGTCAACCTCATCAATCCGGGCAATATTCATACGGATCGGCTGACGCATCGTATTCAAACGCGCGCCAAGGAATTGGGCGCGGATGATGCGGCGGCAGCGGCGGATTTGGCGCGCGAAGCCGGCATCACCCGCTTCGCCGCGCCCGAGGAAATTGCCGAGGTCGTCAGTTTTCTGGTGAGCGATCGTGCCAGCTATGTGCAAGGCACGCTGATGGATGTGGATGGCGGCTGGCTGCGGGCGGTTTAAGGAAGGAAAAGCGATATGTGCGATAAGGCAAAAGAACGTGGTCTTGGTTGGCGCGGCTGGATGCCCCTGCCACCCCGGCAGGAAACCACGCCGCTCGGCCCGTGGTTGGACCTGACGCACCCGATAGATGAAGCCATGCCGCGCGTGCCCACCTTCGGCCCGCCAAAGGTGAAGAAGCTTTTCTGCCTGCCGGCCGATCCGCTGACAGTGACCAGCTTCGAGATGGTGGTGCATACCGGCACGCATGTGGATGCGCCATGCCATTTCTTCAGCGATGGTCCCAGCATGGAACAAGTGCCGCTGGAACGCTGGAATGGCCCTGGTGTTGTCTGGCGTTTTGATCTGCCGCCTAATAGCCTGATTGAACCGGAACATCTGGAAGCGGCGCGCCCCTTGCTGCGCCCAGGCGATATTCTGGCGCTGGATACCGGTTCCTCTCCGCACATCAATACCCCCGCCTATGATGCGCATCCTTGCCTGAGCCTTGCGGCAGCGGATTGGATTGTGGCGAAGCAAGTAAAGCTGCTGGCCTGTGATTTCCCAACACCTGATTTACCGGTGCATCGCCGCCCCGCTGATGGCTTTACCTGGCCCGTGCATCAGCGCCTGCTGCGCGATGGCGTGCTGATTTGTGAACATCTGCGCGGACCGCGCCCGCTCGCAGGCAAGCGTGTGGAATTTATTTTCGGTGCGCTGGCCATCACCGGTTCGGATGGCGCGCCGGCGCGTGTCATGGCGCGCGAAATCGCCGCATGACAGGCCAGGTTCTCGGCTTCATCGGCCTGGGCCGCATGGGCGGGCTGATGGCGGCGCGGCTTTTGGATGCCGGCCATAGGCTGGTGATTTGCGATACAGCGCCCGCCGCCATGGCGCCGCTGCTGGCACGCGGTGCTGAAGCCGCGCGTGATGCTGCGGATGTCGCTGACCGTGCCGATATCATCATCACCTGCTTGCCTACACCAAAGGTCGTTGAAGAAGTGGCCCTTGGGGTGCGCGGTGTCGCACAAGGTAAGCGCGCGAAATTCATGGTGGATACCTCAACCACCGGATCAGCCGTTGCGGCGCGTATTGCGTCGGGTCTCGCGCAACATGGCATTGCCGGAATTGATGCGCCGGTCAGTGGCGGGCTGGCGGGCGCACGTGCCGGCACGCTTGCGGTCATGCTGGCCTGTCCGGCGGAACAACGTGCCGTGCTGGAACCGATGCTTGCTGCCTTTGGGCGCATTTTCCATGTCGGTGAAAAGCCCGGCCTTGGGCAGAGCATGAAGCTGGTCAATAATATCCTTTCCGCCGTGAGTCTCGCGGCCACGGCGGAAGCCGTAGTGATGGGTGTGAAGGCCGGGCTGGATGCCGAAACCATCATTGATGTGGTGAATGCCGGCACCGGGCGCAGTTCCGCTTCCCAGGATAAATTCCCGCGCGCCATCCTGCCGCGTAGCTTTGATTTCGGCATGCCCGCAGGGCTGTTTCTGAAGGATGTCGGGCTTTATCTTTCGGAGGCGGAAGCGCTGGACGCACCGCGCGAAATTGCTGAAGTGATCGTGAAGCATTGGCGCGAAACCGCTGAAACCCAGGGTGCGGATAAGGATATGACCACGATCGTGCGTATGCTGGAAGAACGCGCGGGCGTGCGCGTGGCGGCGAAGGATGCGCCCAATGACTGAAGCGCTATCAGCCACGCAAACCCTGGCACGCTTCATCACCGAATCCCGTTTTGAAGCCCTGCCTGAAGCGCTGCGTCATGAAGGGCGGCGTTCCATCCTGAACCATGTCGGCTGTGCGCTTGGTGTCGCGCGCGATCCGGCGGTGCGCACCGCGCTTGAGATCATGCGCGAAAGCTCCGGCAAAGCGGTCGCGAGTGTTTATGGTCAACGCGAAAAGCTTGGCGTGATGGAAGCCGCTTTCGTCAATGCCATCGCGTCCAATTTGCTGGATTATGATGATACGCATCTGCGCACCGTAATCCACCCAAGCGCGCCAGTTGCCCCTGCCGTTTTTGCGCTGGCGGAAGAAACCGGCGCCACCGGCGCGGAAGTGCTGCACGCCTTTCTACTGGGCGGAGAGGTTGCCTGCCGTATCGGCAATGCAGTCTCACCTGGCCATTACGCGCGGGGTTGGCACATCACGGCCAGTACCGGCGTCTTCGGCGCGGCCGCCGCTGCGGCGCGGCTGCTGCGGCTTTCCGCCGAACAAACCGCCGATGCGCTTGGCATCGCCGCCAGCCAATCCGGCAGTATTGTGGAAAACCTTGCAACAGCCGCGAAGAATATCGGTGTGGGCAACGCGGCGCGGAATGGCATTTTGGCAGCGCGCTTTGCCGCGCGCGGTTATCGTGCGGCACCCCTTTCGATAGAAGGCCCGCTTGGCTGGGCGCGCGCCATGGGGGATGAACCGCAACTCAAGGAAATCACCGAAGGGCTTGGCCAGCGCTGGGAAATCGCACGCAATACCTACAAGCCCTATGCGGCGGGAATTGTATTTCATGCGGTGATTGATGCCTGCCTGGAACTGCGCGAAACTCTCGGCGCAATGGTTTCGCAGATTGCACGCGTGACAGTAGCGGGCGATGCGCTTTTACTGGCACGCGGGGATCGCGTGGTGCGCAATGAACGCGACACACGCGTCAGTATTCATCACTGCGCCGCAATCGCGCTGGCGCTGGGCCACGCTGATGTGGCGGATTTTGAAATGCCGGCAGTGCAGGACACAGAACTTGCGGCGCTGCGCGCGAAGGTGGTCGCGGAATGTGATGCCAGCCTGCCGCGCGGCGCGGCGCGTGTTACCATTACCCTTGCTGATGGCAGCACGCATCAGGCTTATGTGGAACATCCGCGCGGCAGTGCCGAAAACCCACTCAGCGATGCGGAACTTGCCGCGAAATACCGCGCCAATGCGGTCTTGGGCGGCATGACCAGCGATGTCGAAGCGCAAATCGCGGCGCTTTGGGCGCTGGATCAGGCGCCTTCTACCGCGCCGATCATGGCATTGCTGCGCGGGGTTCAATAACCCGGCGCACAATGCAATAGGGTAAAACCGGCTGCGGTAATCACCAGGTCAATCTTGTCTGGTGTACTCCAGCCAATATCCTGTTCGCCACTTTGCGCGTGCAGATCATCGAATTCCGGTGGGCCGAAGCGCGTAATCAGCCTTTGGCGCAACACATCGCCTTGCGCCGCGTCACCACGACCAGAAATACACGCCAATCCCCCGCTTTTGGCATCAAAACCAAAGGCGATATTCATCCGCAGCCCCTCCACGGCAAAAACGCCGCGTGCGCGATATTCCACCCGCGCATTCATCATGCGCCGTTCGGCGGCCGGCAAGCTGCGTACCGCGCGGCGGGAAGCAGTTACCGCCTGCGCTTCATTCATGCCCCAGCGCGTATATTCCCAGGCCGCATCAGCAGATACGGCAGGCAGCATAAGCACCATGGCGATCAGGCCGTTGCGGGCCAATGTCATGCGGCATTTCCGGGCAGCGCCCGACCTCTCATATCTTCACCCATTCTATAGCGCGAAATGCGCGATCTGGCGCGGGGCGCCCCAGGGCGTTAGCCTGCCAGGGAAAAAATCCGGAGGCCCCATGAATCTCGCCCGTTTTCCCCGTATTCGCCTTGCGCATTTGCCAACACCTTTGGAACCGCTTGAACGTCTTTCACGCCATTTGGCGGGGCCGGATGGCAAGGGGCCCAAGCTTTGGATCAAGCGGGATGATTGCAGCGGGCTTTCCACCGGCGGCAATAAAACCCGCAAGCTGGAATTCCTGATGGCGGACGCGCTGGCGCAAGGCGCTGATACCGTCATCACCCAGGGTGCGACACAATCCAATCATGCGCGGCAGACAGCGGCGGCGGCGGCCAAGCTAGGGCTCGCCTGCCATTTGCTGCTGGAAGACCGCACTGGCCGGCGCGATGAAGCCTATACCCAATCCGCCAATGTTTTACTGGATCGGCTACATGGTGCGGAGATTGGCCATCGCCCCGCCGGCGCCGATATGCAGGCGGAAATGGAAGCGCTGGCGGCGCAGCTTCGCGCCAAGGGCAAGCGGCCTTACGTGATTCCGGGTGGTGGTTCCAACCCGGTTGGCTCACTTGGCTATGTTTATGCCGCGCAGGAATTGCTCGGCCAGGCGATGGAACTTGGCCTTCGGATTGATCACGTGATTCACGCCACAGGCAGCGCGGGCACGCAGGCGGGGCTGGTGGTTGGCATGGTCGCGCTGAATAGCGGCGTGCCGGTGCTTGGCATTGGCGTCAGTGCGCCGCGCGCGCCGCAGGAAGCCAAGGTGCTGGCGCTGGCGCAGGAAACCGCGCGGCATCTTGGCGTTGCGGGCCTGGTGCGGGCCGAGCATGTCGCCGCCAATTGCGATTATGTGGGCCAGGGCTATGGCATCGCAACGCAAGGCATGGTGGAAGCCGTGCGTCTGGTAGCGGAATTGGAAGGGATCCTGCTTGATCCCGTTTATTCCGGTAAGGCCATGGCAGGGTTGATAGACCTGATCCGCAAGGGGCATTTCGCCCCTGATAGCAATATCGTCTTCATGCATACGGGCGGATCAGTGGGCCTTTTCGGCTACCCTGAGGCTTTATCGAATGATCCGTCCTGACGGATCATTCGAAAGTTTGCCGGAGTAACTGATAACCGCTGTAGCGCGCCAACCGCGCGGATCAGGGGTTCAATTAAAGCCGCCCGTGACAAGCCTTGAACTTCTTCCCACTGCCGCAGGGGCAGGGCGCGTTGCGTGGTGTACCGGCCCAGGTGCTGGGGTCATTCGGGTCCACCGCTGCGGGAAGGGAACGCGCTGAAGCGGTGCCGATGGGCGCGGTGGCCGGCGGCCCATCCACTTCCATCATCTCGGCGCCCGCGAGCGTAGGGTCTGGATGGCGCATATCGAAAACGCCAATCCCTTCCGGCGCGGGTGGCGGCGCATCCGGGCGGATTTCAATGCGCAGCAACAGGCTGGTCACGCGTTCGCGCAGGTTTTCCAGCATGGAATTGAACAGGCGGAAGGCTTCGCTCTTGTATTCATTCAGCGGGTCACGCTGGCCATAGGCGCGCAGCCCGATGCCCTGGCGCAAATGATCCAGCGAAAGCAGATGTTCCTTCCAGGATTGATCGAAAATCTGCAGCAGCAGGGATTTTTCGATCTGGCGCATAATCTCTGGCCCAACATTGGCCGCGCGGGACGCATAGGCCTGCGCCGCCGCCTGCATCAGGCGTTCGCGCACCGCATCATCATCAATGCCTTCTTCCCGCGCCCAATCCGCCACCGGCAGATCAAGGTTCAGAATTTCCTTGACGTCACGATCCAGCTTTTCCAGATCCCATTGCTCAGGATAGGCGTTTTCCGGAATGGCGCGCGCCACGATATCGGTGATGGTTTCTTCGCGCATTTCCGTGATGGTTTCAGCCACTTCATTCGCCATCATGAAGGCGCGGCGCTGGGCATAGACTTCCCGGCGCTGGTCATTCATCACGTCATCATATTTCAGCAGATTCTTGCGGATATCGAAGTTCCGCGCCTCCACCTTCTTCTGCGCGCGTTCCAGGGCCTTGTTGATCCAGGGGTGCACAATGGCTTCCCCTTCCTTCAGGCCAAGCTTTTGCAGCATGCCGCCCATGCGGTCGGACCCGAAGATGCGCATCAAATCATCTTCCAGCGAAAGGAAGAAGCGCGAAGCGCCAGGGTCCCCCTGGCGGCCGGAACGGCCGCGCAGCTGGTTATCAATGCGCCGGCTTTCATGGCGTTCCGTGCCAATCACGAAAAGCCCGCCCGCCTGGTGCACAATGGGCCGCGCCGCATCAACCTCGGTCTTGTGGCGCGCAAGCACCGCTTCAAACTCCGGCCCTTCGGATGCCTTGGCTTCCTGCCGCGCCAGCATTTCCAGATTGCCGCCCAACTGAATATCCGTGCCGCGGCCTGCCATATTGGTCGCAATCGTCACCGCGCCAGCCCGCCCGGCCTGTGCCACAATTTCCGCTTCCTGTTCATGGTAGCGCGCATTCAGCACCTGATGCGGAATATTCTTTTTCTTGAGCAGCGTCGAAATCAGCTCTGATTTTTCGATGCTGGTGGTGCCCACCAGGCAGGGCTGGCCGCGCCCGCGCGCTTCTTCAATCAGCTTCGCAACCGCCTCATATTTCTCCTCGGCGCTACGATAAACCTCATCATCCTGATCATTGCGCGCCACCGGCACATTGGTCGGGATTTCAACCACATCCAGCTTGTAGATTTCGGCGAATTCATCGGCTTCCGTTGCCGCCGTGCCGGTCATGCCGGCCAGCTTCGGGTAAAGCCGGAAGTAATTCTGGAAGGTGATGGAAGCCAGCGTTTGATTTTCCGGCTGAACGGTGACGTGTTCCTTGGCTTCCAAGGCCTGGTGCAGCCCATCGGAATAGCGCCGGCCTTCCATCATGCGGCCAGTGAATTCGTCAATGATCACAATCTTGTCCTGCCGGACAATATATTCAACATCGCGTGTGAACAGCGTGTGCGCGCGCAGCGCCTGGTTCACATGATGCACCAGGGACACGTTTTCCGTGTCATACATATTGCCATCGGTCAGCAGCCCGTATTGGCGGAGCAATTCTTCCACCCTTTCGCCGCCCAATTCCGTCAGGCTGACGGTGCGCTGCTTTTCGTCCTTTTCAAAGGTCGCCGTGTCTTGCACCAATTCCTTCATCACCTCATCCGTGCGGCGATAAAGGTCTGAAGTGTCATCGGTGGGCCCGCTGATGATCAATGGCGTGCGCGCCTCATCCACCAGGATGCTGTCCACCTCATCCACAATGGCATAGGCGAAATCGCGCTGGGCCATATCTTCCAGCCGATACTTCATATTGTCGCGCAGATAATCAAAGCCGTATTCGTTGTTGGTGCCATAGGTGATGTCGCAGGCATAGGCTTTCTGGCGTTGTTCATCGGTCAGCCCATGCACAATCACGCCAACACTAAGCCCCAGGAAGCGATAGATGCGCCCCATCCATTCCGCATCGCGCTGCGCCAGATAATCATTAACCGTCACCACATGCACGCCCTTGGCGGGCAGCGCATTCAGGTAAACCGGCAGGGTCGCCACCAGCGTCTTGCCTTCGCCGGTTTTCATCTCGGCGATCTTGCCGTCATGCAGCACCATGCCGCCGATCATCTGCACATCGAAATGGCGCAAGCCCAACACGCGGCGCGATGCTTCGCGCACAGTCGCGAAGGCTTCCGGCAGCAGCGCATCCAGGGCCTCACCCTTGGCCAGCCTTTCGCGGAACAGCGCGGTCTGCCCCGCCAGCGCCTCATCGGAAAGCGCCTGCATGCGCGGTTCCAGCGCATTGATCGCCGGCACACGGGATTGATAGCGCTTCAGCGCGCGGTCGTTGGAAGTGCCGAAAATGGCAGCGGCAAGGCGGGCAAACATCTGAGGCGTCAATCTCCGGCGGGTGGGTGCCCGTTCGCGGCGCCGGGGCGCCAAAAGCTTGTTTCGGATTGGCGTCAGAGATAGGCCCCCCAGGGGGGCGGGTCAACGCTTGCGCCTTGTGGGGAAGGGGCGCTTCGGCCATGTTCCGGGCCGATCACCGAATTGGGACCAGCCCCTATGCGCCATCCGCGCCGCCCTGCCGCCTCTGCCCCCCTTCGCGC
>JBEDHL010000032.1:0-4888 GCA_041174145.1 Pseudomonadota bacterium | reverse complement strand
AGCCCAGACCGTGCAGCAGGGCTGCCCCGTTCAACGCCCAGCACCTGCGCGCCCGCGCGGGGCGGGCGGCCCGGCGGGCTTTCCACATCACCAACCGCCACACCAAGCCAGCCCCGTTCAACCCGCCCGCCACGCAGCAATTGTTCAATCACCGGGCGCGCGAGATCGGATGGCACGGCAAAGCCAATCCCAGCGGATGCCCCGGTTGGGGAGAAGATCAGCGTTGTGATGCCAATCACCTCTCCGGCCAAGTTGAATAAAGGCCCGCCGGAATTGCCCGGATTGATGGGCGCATCGGTTTGGATGAAATCATCAAAGGGGCCAAGGCGAATGTCGCGCCCAATGGCGGAGACAATCCCAGAGGTGACGGACCCCCCAAGCCCGAAGGGATTGCCCGCCGCCATCACCCATTGCCCAACACGCATCTGCCGCGAATGGCCAAGGGATACGGCAGCCAGGGGCGCGCGCGGTTCGATTTTCAAAAGCGCGATATCGGTCAATTCATCAAGCCCAATGATGGTGGCTGGATAATCCGACCCATCCTGCAAAGCGACTGTCACATTCGCGGCATCTCCAAGGACATGCGCGTTGGTGACGATGATACCCGAAGGTTCAATGATGAAACCGGAACCTGAACCGAGCAACATTGGCCGCGGGCCGCGCCGCCCTTGTTCACGCTGCGGGCGGTCCCGCTGTTGGCCGCGCCATTCGGGTGCCGTGGTATCGCGTGCCGTGGTTTGGATGCTGACCACAGCAGGCAAAACGCTTTGCGCGAGATCTGCAAAATCCGGCAGGCCGCGCTGCGCAATGGCGGGGCCGCAAGCCGCAAGGGCTGCCGGCAGCATCAGGGCAAGACGGCGCGATAAAGGGGGCAAGGGTGAATGCATGATGGCAAATAAATGCGCCTGATTGCGCGCCGCTTCAACCTTGCTCACGCGCTGGGTTTTCCGGCCAGGCGTGTTTCGGATAGCGCCCGCGCATTTCCTTGCGCACTTCCGCCCAGCTTCCCGCCCAAAACGCCGCAAGATCACCGGTAATTGCAATGGGCCGCCCAGCGGGGGAGAGCAACGCCACTTGCAGCGGCACCCGCCCGCCCGCGAGCATGGGCAGTGCCGCCAGGCCAAATAGATGCTGCGCGCGCGCTTCCAGCGTTGGCACATCCCGCGCGTAATCAATCGCAGCACTCCGCCCGGCCGGCAGCGCAAGCCGCGCCGGCAGCGCCTGATCCAACCCCCGCCGCGCTTCCCAAGGCAGCAGGCCGAGCAGGATTTGCGTGAGGTCAAGCGCGGCCAATTCCTGCAAGCGCGTAAGCCCGGCCAGATGTGGCGCGAGCCATTCACCAACACTTGTGATCAACACCTCATCAGTCAGATCCGGCCAAGCCTCCCCTTCCACGCGGCGCAGCCAGCCGATGCGCGCGCGCGCCTGCCGCGCTCCGTCATTCCAGGGCAGGTCACGCAAGCCACGTTCGGCGACCGCATTCGCCAGGGCAGCGGCCATGGCGGCGGGGTCGGCTTGCGGCAGGGGCGCTTCTTCCAGCACCAAGGGGCCGAAGCAAAGGCGCCGCCGCGCCAGCACCGCGCCGGTCCGCGCATCAAACGCCGCCCCTTCTTCGCGGCGCAGCCTTTCGGGAAAGCGCGCTTCCAGCACGGCGCGATCAAGCGGTGCCGCCATGCGGATGCGCGCCTCGGTCCCCGCGATTTCCAGATCAGCCACGGCCAGCAAGGGCGCCTTGGCCAAAGGATCAACCCCGGTGATGCGCGCGCCCTGACCCGAAGCGAGGCGAAAAGCGCCATCCATCGCCCCGCGCCGTGCCGCAATCCGGTCCGGAAAACCTGCCGCCAGCAAGGCGCCGGCATCGCCTTCCGCGGCCACGCCATTGCCAATGCCAAGCCGGCGCCGATGCAGGCTGGCAGCGCGTCGTATGCGTTGCACCGCTCCGCGATCCGCCGCCGCGTGATCCCCACCGGCGAGCAAATCAAGCCGCAAGCCAATATCCGCCGGGGCTTCACGGCCACGCAAAGGGTCGCGTTCTTCCAAAAGCGCGGCAAGCTCGGCAGCCAGCGCTTTTTCCCCGGAGTCAGTGGCTGCCAGCATCATGCGCGCCAGCCTGGGATGCGTGCCCATTCGCGCCATGCGCCGGCCTGTTTCCGTGATGCGCCCAGCCTGATCCAAAGCATCCAAATCGCGCAGCAACCCGCGCGCGGCGGCAAGGCTGCCCGCAGGCGGCGCATCCAGAAAAGCAAGCCCGCCGGGTTCCGCCCCCCAGGCGGCGCAATCCAGCGCCAGGCCCGATAGCTCCGCTTCCAGGATTTCAGGACGGTCCGCTTGCGGCAGACCGCGATGCAGCGCCTCGGTCCAAAGCCGGATCGCGACCCCTGGCGCGGTGCGGCCCGCGCGGCCCGCGCGTTGTTCCGTTGCCGCCTTGCCGATGCGCAAGGTGACCAGGCGCGAAAGCCCGCTTGCGGCATCCAGCCTGGGCGCGCGGCGATAGCCGCCATCCACCACAATGCGCACGCCGGGCACGGTCAGAGATGTCTCGGCGATGGAGGTCGCCAGCACCACCTTGCGCTGGCCATCAGGCGCGGGGTTGAGCGCGCGGTCCTGTTCCGCTGGCGGCAATTCGCCATGCAAAGGCAGCACCAGCGCATCAAGGCCGCCCAGGCGTTCGGCGGTGCGGCGAATCTCCCCCCAGCCGGGCAGGAAGGCCAGCACATCGCCGGGGTGGGCAGTCAGTGCTTCACGGATGGCGCTGGCCATGGCTTCGGGCAGGTCGCGCGGGTCGCGCAAATCCCGCGCGCGGTGGCGGATTTCCACCGGATAGGCGCGGCCCAGGCTTTCAATCACGGGTGCCGGTTGGCCCGCTTCCGCCATCAGTCCGGCGAAGCTGGCGCCATCCAAAGTGGCCGACATGGCCAACAGGCGGAGTTCGGGGCGGAGCGCGCGTTGCAGATCAAGCGCAAGCGCCAGCGCCAGATCGGTATCCAGGTTCCTCTCATGCGCTTCGTCGAAGAAAATCGCCGCAACACCTTCAAGACCGGGGTCGGTTTGCAGGCGACGCACCAGCAGGCCTTCGGTCACCACTTCAACGCGCGTGCGGTCGGAAAACTGCCGATCGAGGCGCGTAGAAAGCCCAATGGTGCCGCCGGGCTGGTCTTCCCCGAGCAGGGAAGCCATGCGGCGCGCGGCGGCGCGGGCGGCAACACGGCGCGGTTCCAGCACCAGGATGCGCCCTTCTCCGGTCCAGGATTCCTGCATCAGCGCCAAAGGCACGATGGTGGTCTTACCCGCGCCGGGCGGCGCGATCAGCACAGCGTTTGACCGCGCATTCAGGGCGGCGCGGAGCGCCGGCAGCGCTTCAGTAACGGGCAATTCAGGGAGCATGAGTGGGGAGGATTATCCTTAGACAAGCCCCATGTGACGCGGCCAAGCCGCGTAATCAAGCGCCGATCAGCTTAGCGCGGACGCGGCGTATGGTAAGGCGGATTCACATAGACCCCGCCAATGGGCGGCGCATATCCTGGCTGCTGGACGATATTCGGATCGGGCGGGCAATTCGGGCGATTAATGCCGCAATCCCAGGCAAAGCGATCGGGCCGCCCGGTCATGCTGCCGCCGGGGATGAAGCGGCAGGCGCATTGCTTACCGGCCATGCAAGCCAATTGCCCTTCGCGGGCTTCAGTGCATTGCGGCGGTTCCTGCGCGGCGAGCGGCAGAGAAAAGACGAGAAACCCGGCGAGGAGGATTTTGCGCATAGCGCAGCCTTACCGGGAAAGGTTAATGGTTTACTAACAAACCAGGGCTTCTGGCATTTCCGGGCTTGCACCAAGGCGCTTTCGCGCCCCTTTATGGGCCATGCCCTTCTTGGCCGCCCTTTTCGCCCTGATGCTGCTGCCCTGGCTGCCGGCGCGCGCGCTGGAAAGCGCGGCGCAGGAATCGCCGCGCGCGCGGGTGAGTTTGGTCGCGGATCATCTGGCCATCGCACCAGGGCAGGCGTTTCAGCTTGGGCTGCGCCTTCGCCTCGCGCCACGCTGGCACAGCTATTGGCGCCATGCCGGGGATGCCGGGGCGCCAACGGAAATCAGCCTGACCCTGCCGGAAGGCAGCCAGGCCGGCCCCATCGCTTGGCCGACGCCGCAAGCCATACCCTTCGGCCCGCTAATGAGCTTTGGTTATTATGGCGATGTGCTTTTGCCGATGCGGATCACTCCCCCGGCGGGGCTTCGCATCGGCGATGTCTTCACCATCACGGCGCAGGCGACCTGGCTGGTCTGCGATGATGTCTGCATTCCGGAAGAAGGCAGCTTCCAGCTTGATGTGCCAATTGCGGCGGTGGCGCAGGCCAACCCCGCGCTGATCCCGCTTTTCGAGGCCGCCGCCACAGCCCTACCGCGCCCGTCCCCCTGGCAGGCCACCGCCAACGTCCAGGGCGATGCGCTGCGGCTCCGCCTGACCGGACCCGGCCTTGGGCGGGAAAGCCTGAAGGAAGCGCTGTTTATCCCCGGCGCCTCGGGCCTGCTGGATCACGCCGCGCCGCAGCGCCTGAGCCATGGCGCGGATTGGCTGGAACTGACCCTGAAGCGCGCCGAACGTCCCGAAAACCACATGCAGCTTGAAGGCATGCTGCTGCTGACCGATCAGGGCGGGCGGCGGCTTGGCTACGACATCACCGCCCCGCTGCTGCCGGGCGCGGCGCTGCTGCCGCTTTGGCAGGCGCTGGTTTTTGCGCTGCTCGGCGGTGTGATCCTGAACCTGATGCCTTGCGTCTTTCCGGTGCTAGCCATGAAGGCCATGGCGCTGGCGCGGCTGGGCGGGGCGGCGCGCGGCGCGGTGCGGCTGGAAGCCGCCGCCTATACCGCCGGGGCGGTGGTGGCCTTCGCGGCACTCG
>JBEDHL010000031.1:0-23730 GCA_041174145.1 Pseudomonadota bacterium | reverse complement strand
GCGTGCATGTGCTGCAAATGCTGAACATCCTGGAAGGCTTCGATCTGCGCGGCATGGGTTTTGGCAGCGCGGATACACTGCATCTGCTGGCCGAGGCGTTGAAGATTGCCTTCGCCGATCGTGCCGCCGCCACCGCTGATCCCGCCTTTGTGGATGTGCCCGTCGCGCGCTTGATTTCGCGCGCCTATGGCGATGAACGCCGCGCCGCGATTGATATGCTACGCGCACAGGCCTGGGGGCCAGGCGTCAGCCCCGGAGAAAGCGCCAATACCACCCATGTCACCGTGGCGGATGACAAGGGCAATATTGTTTGTTCCACCCAGACCATCAATTCGCTTTTCGGCGCGCGCTTCTTGGTGCCGGGCACGGGGCTGATCCCGAATAACTACATGGCGCTGTTTGACCCGCGCCCTGGCAAGGCGCTGTCTGTCGCGCCCGGTAAGCGCATCACAACTTCACAGGCGCCGCTGATTGCCTTGCGCGATGGCAAGCCCGCTTGTGCGCTTGGTATGCCGGGCGGTTTGCGGATTTTTGGTTCTGTCATGCAGGGTTTCCTCAATCTGGTGGATCACGGCATGACATTGCAGGAAGCGGTGGAAGCGCCACGGCTTTGGACGCAAGGCGCCGCCGTGGAAGTGGAGCCCGCCTTCGATGCGGCGGTGCTTGAAGCGCTCAAGGCGCGCGGGCATCAGGTGGCGCCCATGCCGCATGTCGGTGGTGGGATGAATGCGATTGGCTTTAACGCTGATGGCAGCATGGAAGGAGCGGCCTGCTGGCGTGCGGATGGTACCGCCATTGGCTTGGGTGGCGGCTTGGCGCGACAAGGCGTGCGATTCTGGCCGGACCGCGCCCGCGCATGAATACGGCGGAATATTTACTGGCCGCCCTCGCGCGGCGGGGCACGAAGCGCATTTATGGCGTGCCGGGCGGTGGTTCGTCGCTTGATATCATCGCGGCGGCTGAGCGTTTTGGCATTCGCTTTATCCTGGCGCGGCATGAAGGCAATGCCGCCATGATGGCGGTGGCGGATGCGGAAGTAACCGGCGCGCCCGGCGTGGTGCTGACCACCAAGGGACCGGGGCTGATGAATGCGCTGAACGGCATTGCCTGTGCCGCGCTGGAACGCGCGCCGGTGCTGCTGCTGACCGATGGTTTCACCGAAAAGCAACTCAGCTACATCACGCATCAGGTATTTGATCAGCGGAACGTCAGCGCCGAATTAGTGAAAGGCTATACGCAAGCGCGTAGCGATAATCCGGCAGCGGAGATCGAAGCACTGCTTGATCTTGCTGGCACAGCGCCAATCGGCCCGGTGCATCTGGATTTGACCAGCGAAGCGGCACGCCGCCCGGCGGGGGAATTGCTGGCCTTGCCTGGGCGTAGCACCGCAACGCTGGATGATGCTGCTTTGGCAAAAGCGCGCACCATGCTGAAAGCCGCGCGGAAGCCAGTGATCCTGGCCGGGCTGGAAGCCTTGGACGCGGCAGAGCCTCTCCGCGCCTTAGTGGCGGCGCTAGGCTGCCCCGCGCTAGTCACCTACAAGGCCAAGGGTGTGATTGCCGATACCGATCCGCATTTCGTTGGTATTTTCACCGGCGGATCGCTGGAAGCGCCCTGCGTCCAGGAAGCGGATTTGATCATCCTCGCTGGGCTCGATCCAGTGGAACTGATTCTGCAACCCTGGCGCTACAGCGCGCCGGTTTTGGATATCGGGTTGCGCGCGCATCCGGTGCATTACGTCACCCCCAATGCATCATTGCATGGCGCTTTGGCGCCGGCCTTCACAGCGCTGATGCATACCGCACAGCGCAGCGCCTGGAATGGCAGTACGATTACGGCGCATCGCGATACCATGCGCGCCGCGCTTACCTGGCAAGGCTCGGGCGGTGTGGCGCCGCCGCGTATCGTAACGCTGGCGCAGGAAGCCGCACGCCGCGCCGGGCGACGTCCGCGCATCAGCGTGGATGCGGGTGCGCATATGTTTTCTGCCACTGCTTTCTGGGAATGCGCGGCACCGCGCGATGTGCTGATTTCCAACGGGCTTGCCTCCATGGGTTTCGCGCTGCCTGCCGCTTTGGCCGCCGCGCTTGATGACCCGCGGCATGGCGCCATCGCCTTTACCGGCGATGGCGGGCTGATGATGTGCATCGCCGAAATCGCCACCGCTGCTGAAGCGGGCGCGCCCTGCATCACCATTGTCTTCAATGATGGCGCGCTGTCGCTGATTGATATCAAGCAGCAGCAACGGCAATTGCCGCCCGAGGGCGTGCGCTGGGCGCGGCCAGATTTCGCCGCCATCGCAGAAGGCTTTGGCGCCAAGGGTTTCGCCGCCGCGACCGAGGCTGACTATATCGCTGCCCTCGATGCCGCTTTCGCCCATAAAGGCCCAAGCCTGATTGACGTGGCGGTGAATCCCGCCGGCTATGCCGCGCAACTGCAAGCCATGCGCGGCTGAAGGAGACTACACTATGTCCAGCTTTTCCGCCCTTCGGCTTGGCACCGCCTGGCAGCGCATCGCCGGGCTGATGGATGAAACCGCGCAGAGTTTTGTTCGTACCTCCTTCTCCTCGGTCGTGCGTGACAATTGGGATATGGCGATCGGGCTGATGGACAGCGCCGGGCGACAATTCGCGCAATCCTCGCGTTCTGTACCGTCCTTTGTGGGCACCATGCCGCGCACGCTGGCAATCATGCTGCAACGCTACCCGGTTGAACGGCTTTCACCCGGTGATGTGCTGATTTCCAATGATGGCTATTACGGCACTGGCCATTTGAACGACATCACCATGATCAAGCCCATCTTCGCCAAGGGCCGCGTGATTTCCTGGCTCGGCAGTACCTTCCATTCCACCGATATCGGCGGCGCGCCTTCCGTGGAAGCGCGCGATTCCTGGGAAGAAGGCCTCACTATCCCCATCACCCGCATCCTAAAAGGCGGCGTGGAAAATGAGGATGTAATTGCCTTCATGGAGGCCAATCTGCGCCAGCCGGATGAAACGCTTGGTGATATCCGCGCGCAATTCGCTGCTTACGAACAGGCGGAAAAGCGCCTGGCGCGCATCATGGCCGAAGAAGGCATTGATGATCTGGATGCGCTGGCCAGCGAAATCTTCACCCGTTCTGAACGTGCCATGCGTGATGCGATTGCCGCCGCGCCGGATGGTGTGGTGGAAGATGAAGTCACCGCCGATGGCTTCGAACATCCCGTCACCATTCGCCTGAAACTCACCATCAAGGGCAGTGACCTAACGCTGGATTTCACCGGCACAGATGGGCAGATTGCACGCCCCGTGAATGCGCCACTGAACTTCACCCGCGCATATTCCAATTACGCGGTGAAATGCGCCTTTGATCCAGCGACGCCCAATAATGATGGGTCCTTCCGGCCCATCACCTTCATCGCGCCGGAAGGTTCCATTGTGAATCCGCGCCGCCCGGCGCCGGTTTGGGGGCGGCACCTGACCGGCCATTATTTACCCATGCTGGTGCTGGCGGCACTCGCGAAACTCATCCCAGATCGCGTGATTGCAGAAAGCGGCAGCCCGCTTTGGAATGTGTATTTCACTGGGGAGAATGCCGAAGGCCGCCGCTATGTGCGCATGTTCTTCATGAATGGTGGCCATGGCGCCGCGCCGCAGCATGATGGCCCGGCCTGTCTTTCCTTTCCATCAAACGTGGCAACGCAGGCGGTCGAGCAGTTTGAAAACGCCGTGCCGATGCTGATGACGGAAAAGGAACTCATCCCCAATTCCGGCGGCGCGGGGCGCACGCGCGGGGGGCTGTCTCAGCGCTTATCCTTCGAAGTGGTTGGCGAAAAACCTGTGACGGCCACGTATCGCCATGAACGCGTGCAGCACCCGCCGCGTGGTGTGCTGGGCGGCGAAGCCGGGCGCGGCGGGCGGGATTTGGTGAATGGCAAGCCTGTCGCCGCCAAGGCGCGCATTGTACTGCAACCAGGCGATGTCATTACCTATGAAACGCCTGGCGGCGGCGGCATGGGGCCAGCGGCTGAACGCGACCCCGCCGCCATCATCCGCGATATCAAGGAAGGCTATGTAACGCCATGAAATCGGCCCCCTGGCGCATTGGTGTTGATATTGGCGGCACCTTCACGGATTTGGTGATGCTCGATTCCCGTGATGGGCGCATCTTCAATGGCAAAATCCTCACCACGCCCCATGCGCCCGAAGAAGCGGTGCTGGAAGGCGTGCGCGATTTACTGGCGCGCAGCGGCGCGCGGCCGGATGAGGTGCGTCATGTGATTCACGGCACGACTTTGGTCGCCAATGCGCTGATTGAACGGCGCGGCGTGCCGACGGGGCTGATCACCACCAAAGGGTTCCGTGATATTCTGGAAATCGGCACGGAACTTCGCCACGATACCTATGATCTGTTCATGCGCGTGCCGGAACCGCTTGTGCCGCGCCATCGTCGGCTAGGTGTGGCGGAACGGCTGCTGCCGAATGGTTCAGTGCGTGAAGCGCTTGATGAAGCCAGCGCACGCGAAGCGGCGCGCGCCTTGCGCGATGCCGGCGCGAAAGCAGTGGCGGTGTGTTTCCTGCATGCCTTCCGCAACCCAGCGCATGAGGCGCGTATGCGTGAGATTCTAGCGGAAGAAGCGCCTGATCTCACGGTCTGTCTTTCATCCGAAGTCGTGCCGGAAATCGGCGAATACGAACGCGCCTCCACCACCGTCTGCAACGCCTATGTGCAGCCTGTGTTCGAACGCTATCTGCGTCGGCTGAGTGATGGCTTGCGCGGCTTCGGCCTGACCGGCCCGCTTTTCCTGATGCTGTCTGATGGCGGGACGGTGGCGGAGGAAACCGCCGCGCGTCACCCCATTCGCCTGGTGCAATCCGGCCCGGCGGGCGGTGTGGAAGCCACCGGCATTTATGGCGCCGCTGCCGGGGCGCGCGATATTCTGTGCTTCGATATGGGCGGCACCACCGCCAAGGCCGCTTTGATTGATAATGGCGAAGCGCAGCGCAGCCTGGATTTTGAAGTCGCGCGTGTGGATCGCTTCCGCAAGGGCAGCGGCCTGCCACTCAAGGTGCCGGTCATTGACATGATCGAAATCGGCGCCGGTGGAGGTTCCATCGCGCGGGTTGATCAACTCGGCCTGGTGCGTGTGGGCCCGGAAAGCGCGAGCTCTGATCCCGGCCCTGCCTGCTACGGTCTGGGGGGTGCGCGCCCCACCGTGACGGATGCGGATTTGGTGCTGGGTTATCTGGGTGCCGAGAGTTTTCTGGGTGGTGCAATGAAGCTGAATGTCGCGGCGGCGGAAGCGGCGCTTGCCGAACATATCGGCAAGCCGCTCGGTCTTTCCGTGCCGGAAGCGGCCTGGGCCATTCATGAAACCGTCAATGGCAATATGGCGCAGGCGGCGGCGATCCATGCCTTGGAAAAAGCCAAGCGCATTGATGCCTATGCCATGGTGCCGATCGGCGGCGCGGGGCCGGTGCATGCCTGCCATATCGGCATGAAGCTTGGCCTGAAGCGCATCATCGTGCCGCTTGGCGCGGGTGTTGCGTCCGCCTTCGGTTTCCTCGCCGCGCCAATTTCCTTCGCCTTTGTGCAAGGTTGGGTGGCGCCCTTAGTTGGCCTGGATTTCGCTCGATTGCGGGAGATGATCGGCGCCATGACAGCCCAAGGCAAAGCCATGGCAGCAGCGGCGGGCGTGGCGCCGGAAGCCGCGCGCGCGCGCATTCTGGGCGCCATGCGCTATGCCGGGCAGGGCTTTCAGGTGGAAGCGGAAATCCCCGCCGAGGCCATCGCGCAAGGCGATGCCGCCGTAATGCGCGCAAAATTCGAAGCCGCCTATCTGGCGCTTTACGGCCGCACGGAACCGGCGCTGCCGGTGGAATGCGTTTCCTGGCAGGTGATCGTGGCAGGCCCACGCCCAGTGCTGGACCTCACGCAGCAAGGCGCAGCAACGGAGGGCGCCTTGCATCGCGGCACGCGCCGCGCCTGGTTTGGCGGCGCCTATATTGAAACGCCGGTTTTGAATCGCCTTGCGCTGCACCTTGGCGAAAACGTGCAGGGCCCAGCGCTGATCGAAGAACGCGAATGCACGCTGGTGCTACCGCCCGGTGCCACCGCCCTTTGCGATGCCGCCCTTAATCTGGATGTGACATTGCCAGTTTAATCCGGCCTATTGTCGCGGCAGTGGCAGGATCAGATTGGTGACCTCACAAAGATTCACGCGGCGGCGTTCATCAGATTGGCCGTTTTCGTAAACAAAGCGCACATCATAAAGGCACTGGCCCTCCGGTAGACGGATGGCGAAATGCCGCCCCGCTGGCACCGTATCATTGCCAAGCCGGTCTGGCCCCCATTCCTGTTCGGTTGAAAGCGATACATAGGCTTCCATCACCGCCACGCGGGATTGATTGACCAGGTTGAAGGAAGGATTGCCGGTGGGGCCGGAAGGTGCACCACGCTGCGGCGGCGCGGGTTGTGGGCGCGGTTGCGCCTGCTGCCCCTGGCCCGTTTGCCTGCCTTCAAACACCACTTCCGTCACCGCACAAAGATTGATGTTGCGCTTGTCTTCGGTGGGGCCGCCCGCGCGTTCATAAACCACGCGCAAATCCC
Source organism: Pseudomonadota bacterium (assembly GCA_041174145.1). GTDB lineage: Bacteria > Pseudomonadota > Alphaproteobacteria > Acetobacterales > Acetobacteraceae > Neoroseomonas. The sequence continues at coordinate 17,139 of JBEDHL010000031.1, read as the reverse complement.
ACATGCAGGGCCCTTGCGGCAGGCGCAGCGTAAAGCTCCGCCCATTAGGCAGGGACTTATCGCCAAGACGATCAGAACCCCAATCCTGATCCGTGGCGCGTGAGGCATAAACCTCAAAAATCAGGCGCCCGGACCGATTGACCAGATTGAAGGAAGGGTCCCCCTGCTGTGCCAAAGCAGGCACGGCCAATAGGCCAACAAGACTGAGGCAAATGGCGGCCAGGATACGTCGATACAGCATGGCAAACCTTCAATGATGGCAATGCGGCGCCATCATGCCCGGATGCGCGAAGTTTGGCCAACCCTTTATCCGCCGGGAAGATTGCGACCAGGGACAATAATCCCGCAGTGATTCTTGCTGTAAAAGCCGCCCTTCTAGAGCAGCTTTGGGTCCATCCATCCGGCTTCAGGCGCTTTTTCTTTAAAAAGGCTTCGCCCAAGCGAAGTAATAGGCGCCCAACGCAGTAGAACCAGCCCGTCAAAACTCGCGAATGGATTTCGAAAACCGGTCCATCAGCGGGCGCGCCAGATAGGATGCGAAGGATCTTTCCCCGCGCCTAATGAGCACTTCAGCATGCATGCCGGGCTGCAGGCGCAAATGCTCATTCTTTATCAATTCTTCAGGCGCAATGGCGATACGCGCCATGAAATACGGCATGCCCGTGCGCTGATCTGTCATGCGGTCCGGGGCAATGCGCTCCACCGCCCCTTCAAGTACCGGCGTGGTTCGCGCTGCCGCATGCGATAGGCGAATTGACGCAGGCATACCGATACGGACCGTATCGACATCAATCGGCGTAATCTGCGCTTCCAAAACCAATCTTTCTTCTTGCGGCACAATGGCCAAAACCTGAGCACCCGGGGCAATTACCCCACCACGCGTGGTGAAGCGCAGATCCATCACCATCCCGCTTTCAGGGGCTTCGATAATCATGCGATTAAGCTGATCCAGCGCACTTATCTCGCGCTCACGCAATTCCAATAAACGCCCTTGCAATTCGCGCAATTCCTTGGCGTTTTCTTCCTGACGGCTACGTAGCAATTGCGCCCGCTGCATTTCCGTTTCGCCAATCGATTGCTGGGTGCGCGCCACATTTTCAATGGCCTCACCGCGTTCCCCGATCAGTCTGGCTTCTTCCCGCTGCAGGCCAAGCAGGCGCGGCAACCTCTCCAGGCCCATTCTCACAAGCCCCTCAACGCCAGAAATTTCCTGGCGGACCAATTCAAGCTGGCGGTCATTTGATTCAATACGCACATTCAAGCCGTCTATCTGCTTTTGTAGTTGCAGGACGCGCTGTGTCAGGATTTCCGTCTGCCCTTGTAAGGACAAACGGCGTGCGTTGAATTCCTCGGTCTGAACGGTCAACAGTTCGGCGATTTTCGGGTCTGATCGGCGCGCGAGCAGTTCGGTTGGAAAGCTTGGCGCCGCTGCCTCTTCACGTTCAGCAGTCAGAACAGCAACACGAGCACGCGCCCGGTCCGCTTCATCCTGCACCACATTCAGCCCGGCACGCACACGGGTATCATCAAGTCTTAGAAGGGGCTGGCCGGTGGTTATTGTATCACCTTCGCGTACCAGAACGTCGCCCACAATACCGCCTTCAAGGTGCTGAACGACTCGCCGATTCAGCTCCACCACCAAGGTACCAGGCGCCACGACAGCACTATCAATCATGGCAAAGGCGCCCCACCCAAAAACGCCGCCAACGCCGAACAGAATTATAAAAAGCGCAAAACGTAGCGGGCGTAATATGGGGCGTCTGGCATCGGCAGCGTCATCTCTGCTATTCGCCTGCTTGGAATCGCGTAATTGCTCCGCCATGGCCATGATCCTCAGCTATTGGCGATCGCGGAGATGGGGCGCGGCGCCTGGGCCGGGCGCGTCAAGCGCGGCAATATTTCATCACGTCGCCCAAATGCCTCAACTTGACCCGCGCGTAGCAGCAGGATTTTGTCAACCGCCGCCAAAATGCTCGCGCGATGTGTGATAATGACTGTGGTGACACCAGCTTCCCGCAAACGCCCAAGGGCAGCGGCCAAGGCGCCTTCACCATCGCTATCCAAATTCGAATTCGGTTCATCCAGCACAACAAAGCGCGGTTCCCCATAAAGCGCGCGCGCCAAACCAATGCGCTGGCGCTGGCCTGGCGAAAGTCCCCGCCCCCCGGCGCCAAGCGGCGTATCATAACCTTCAGGCAAGTGCAGTATCAGGTCATGCAGCCCCGCATTCTTCGCGGCGGCGACGACTTTTTCTGAATCAACTTCCCCAAGCCTTGCAATATTCTCAGCCACAGTGCCTTCGAACAACTCTACATCCTGCGGCAGATAGCCCAAGTGATTGCCAACCTGGTGGCGCGGCATCCGGGACAGATCCGCGCCATCCAATCGCACGGCACCCGCGCGTGGCGGCCAAATCCCCAGCAGCGCACGCGCCAGGGTACTTTTACCCGCAGCACTTGGGCCGATGATTGCCAAACTCTCACCGGCAACGAGTGAGAACGAAATACCACGCAAAACGAGGGTTTCTGTCCCTGGGATGCCAAGAACAAGATTATCGACCGAAAGCACGCCAAGCGGCGTCGGCAATTCCATGGCTTGCTTTTCGGGCGGCGCCACCGCCAAAAAATCCCGTAAGCGCTTATGGGCAGCGCGCGCGTTTGTGGCCTGCTGCCAGAGCGAGACAACCTGCATGCTTGGCGCCAAAGCGCGCGCCAGAATGAAGGAGGCCACAATCATGCCGCCTGCGGTAATGGCTTGTTCAATAACAAGCAAAGCACCAAGACCCAGCGTCAAAACACCCGTCAGGACCAATTGTAGAAATTTGATGACAGAGGAAAAACTACTGGCGATTTGGCTGGCGGTTTGTTGTTGGTTGAGCATTGCCACATGGCGCTGATGCCAACGCCGCCAGACACCGCCACGCATACCCATAGCTTCTGCCGTTTCCGCGTTACGGATGCTTGCTTCAACAAAAGCATAGGCCTGTACATTGGTGTTTGACGCTTCAGCGAGCTTCTTGGTTGAGAGAAACGCCTGCAAAACAGCGCTACCAATCACCAAAAACACCGCAGCAGAACCGAACCAGGCGAATACAGGATGAATAACGTAAAGAATAAAGAGGAACACAGGAATCCACGGGACATCGAGAGAGGTTGTGAGGCCGTTTGTGGAAATGAAGGAACGTATTTGCTCAAGATCACGAAGGGGCTGCACACCAACCCTTTCGCTGCCTTTCAGGCTACCCTGAACAAACAACACCTCAAACACGCGCGAGGCCAATTCCCGGTCGATTAATCGGCCAAGCCCAATTAAGGCAAAGCTCCGGCAACCCTCAAGGATTGCATAGATTGCGATGAGAAAGATGGAAATCAGGGTCAAGGCAAGCAGTGTTGCCTCACTCTGGCTGGCCAAGACGCGATCATAGACCTGCATCATGTAAACTGAGCCGGTCAACTGCAGCATATTCACAATAAATCCGACAATGAATAGTAAGGCGATCAGGCCCTTAACGCCACCCAGAATAGCCACGATCGGCGATTTTGGCGCCTGACGTAATTGGCTGAAACTAGCGGGCATTGGTGGTCGCATAAAAGATTAACCTCACATTCCCTCGGGCTCCCAGAGGATTGGCCATGAGGGCAATTGGGCCCGCCAGAACCGGATTATCCCCGGGTGCTCCCCGAACGTCACACACCGATACTGTAATAATAAAAAAAAGCAAAGCATTAGATAGCGAAACAAAATTAGTCTTGGCAGGCTTGAACAAGTGCCGTCGAGGCCTCAAACCGCCAGACGGCGTGGCCCCGAAGGCGGGCGCCACGACGCGGCGGACCTGAAATGCCGGCCTACAGCACGAAGTCAGCAGACAGCATGGATGATAGCCCTTGCACCGCAACATCCATGTCTGTGCGACCGTCGCCATTCACATCAAGCTGCAATAACCCGGCACTGAAGCGCATTTGCCCTGCCACCCGGCCAAAAGCAGCGGTACCAATGAAGGCAAAGGCCTGATCACCGGCCATAAGCGTATTCGCATCAATGGCCGCCAGATCAATCTGATCCAACTCATTGCGCCTGAAATCAATAATCTGATCCCGGTTACCCCCGACAGCACTATCGGATAGCGCAAGAAAGCGAAATAAATCAGCCCCAGCCCCGCCGGTCATTTCATCACGGCCCGCGCCACCAATCAGAATATCATTGCCAGCCCCACCGTTGAGCTGGTCATTGCCCAGGCCGCCATCAAGCAGATCCGCGCCAGCAAAGCCGGCCAAGACATCGTGGCCCGCCAAGCCGGAAATGGTGTCGTTCCCGCCGGCTCCATTCAGAATATTATTGCCGCTTGTTCCAACCAGCGTCAGATCTGCCAGGGATTGTGTCATGGCCAGGCTATAACCGCCCGTGGTGGTGCCATATCCTTGGGCGCTCAAATAATAAGTCCCGCCAGTTGTAGCCGTGAAGGAAAGCCTGGAATTCAACCCAACCGAATCATCGTTGAAATTAATCTCTACGCCACTGCTATTCAGCAAGCGGAGATAGGTATCAAGCGCTGAACCCGTGGTGGCATCCATAGCAAAATCATATCGGTAACCCGCCGTCAGGGTCAGCCTGAACCAGTCTTGGTCACCCGCAGTATCGATGGCAGAGGATTGCCCAGCCGCGGTCGTCAGCGTGGCTGTAGTGGCGCTGCTACCCGCAATGGTATCAGCCAAAACGGTCTGGACCACTGAAAGAGAATAGCCGCCAATCGTACCCGCAGACCCTTGTGCAGAAACATAATAAGTCCCGCTACTTGTGGCAGTAAAGGAAATCCGGGAATTAAGCCCCACCGCATCATCATTCACGGCCAATTGGGTGCCATTTCCATCCAAAAGCCGCATATATGTATTGAGCGAAGAACCCGTTGTTGCATTCAAGGCAAAATCATAGCGCGACCCGGCCGTGAGGCTGATGCGAAACCAATCCTGATCACCTGGCAGATCAACCGTTGAATTCTGCGGCAGGCTTGGCGATAGCGCAGCACTGGTGGATGTATTCCCGGCAATTGCATCCACCGGGGCCGTCTGGTTCATGGATAGGCTGTAGCCCCCAATGGTAGAGCCATAGCCTTGCGCGCTCAGATAATATGTCCCGCCGGCAGATGCGGTAAAGGAAAGCCGCGAATTCAACCCAACCGAATCATCATTGAACGCAAGCTCAACACCATTGGCATTCAGTAAGCGCAGATATGTATCAAGTGACGAACCCGTGGTTGCATCCATCGCGAAATCATAGCGATACCCCGCCGTTAGGCTCAGGCGAAACCAATCCTGATCGCCAGCAAGATCCACGTTGGATACCTGGGGGACAGTTGGCGTCAAAACCGCCGTGGTGGCAGTGTTTGCCGCAATACTATCCACTGGCGCTGCCTCAGTCATGGCCAGGGTATAGGCGCCAGTGGAACCCGCAGCCCCCTGCGCATTCAAGTAAAAAGTCCCGCTACTAGTCGCGGTGAAGGAAAGGCGTGAGTTCAGATCAACCGCATCGTCATTGAAGGCAATCTGGACACCATTGGCATCCAAAAGGCTCATGAAGGTGTTTAACGTTGAACCGGCTGCAGCATTTAGCACGAATTCGTAACGGTAACCCGCAACCAAGCTAAGGCGAAACCAGTCCTGATCACCCACGACATCAATAGTGGAAGCCTGCGCGGCGCTGGCCGTGAGCGACGCGGTGGTAGAAGCATCGCCGGTAATGACATCACCGGATGGCGGCGGCGGCGGCGGTGGCGCGGTGTTCATCAACGTGCCGATATCAAGCCGCCCGGCCGTTACCACTTTTCCACCAAGTGAAGCGGTTGCCGCAGCGCTATCAAGCAGTGCCAGCCTGATTTCAGCAGCGCTGGCATTTGGATTGGCTGCGGCATAAAGCGCTACCGCGCCCGTGACATGCGGCGTTGCCATGGACGTGCCGCTATAGGTGCCGTAGCTTCCGCCAGGCAGCGTTGAATAGATCGAAGAACCAGGCGCCGCGATATCTACTGTTGTGGCGCCGTAGCTTGAAAATGATGATAGCGCGCCTGTACTGGTGATGGACGCAACAGCAACCACCGCATCGTAACCTGCTGCTGCTGTGGTGTTGTAATTGGAAGGATAATTCGCTGTCACATCATTATTGGATGTGGAATTGCCCGCTGCAGCAACAAACAGAATATCCCGCTGCGCGCCACGGCCAATCGCATCATTCAAGGCCTGGGAATAACCGCCCCCGCCCCAGGAATTATTGGTGGCGACGAAATTTTCCGCCGAATTTGCCCGTATGGATGCATCGGTAAAGTAGTTTACGGCATTGATGGCGCCGTCAGTGGAACCAGAACCCGACGCTGAAAGAAATTTCAGCGCCACCATCTGCACGGTCCAGTTTACCCCAGCAACGCCAATGCCATTGCCGCCCATACCACCGATCGTGCCGCTTACATGCGTGCCATGGCCGTTATCATCGTATGGGTCATTATCGTTATTGGCGAAATCCCACCCGATCAGATCGTCGCGATAGCCATTGCCATCCTCGTCGGCGCCATTCTCCCAACGCGTATCGTTCAGCAGATCACCAGCATCAATCCGGCCATTGCCGTTATAATCGATGACATAGGAAGCATTGGCCGATCCATTGAGGTCGCGGAAAGTGATCAGGCCATCCATATCAATATCAGAAAGGCTGGCGCGCAGAGTCGTCGGAATTTCACGCTGATTGAGCCAGATATTCAGATAAAGATCCGGGTGGGTATAATCGATACCCGTATCAATGACGCCTACCACGGTTTTGGTTGAACCCGTGAATCCAGCCGCCCAAGCCTCATTCGCTTGGCTACCGAAGGCATTCTGCACCGCCCCCGTATCGCCCAACATGCCCCAAAGGCTGCCATTGGTGTAGCCGGGATCATTGCTCACTGCAGCGATGAAAATATCTGGCTCAGGCGCCACGCTCGCTACGCCCTGCATCATACCGAAAGGCTCCGGCGCCTGAGCATCATCTAATGGTATCGCAACCAGCAATGGTGCCGGCGCATCCATCTGGGGCGCCGGGAAGGTGCCAAGCCACAACTGATCAAATGCACCATCATGGTCAGGACCACTGAAGGCGTCTTCGGGGGCAGAAGAGACGTGCCGACGATGCAAAGCCAGCGCCTGAAGACTGAGTGACATAGACTTGGCTTCCAGGGTAATTTCACATGACCGTACTTCACGAACCGCGCCAGCAGCAAGGCGGATTTTGAATTAAATCAATTAAAACATCAAAAAATCTTTCGAATAAATAAAAGAACCCAACCTGACGTGGCCAATATTTATGATTTGTTAAGATTAAGCCCCTCCCTTCCGGCTCTGTTCCCTGCAGCGCACGGTTTTCATCGCAATCCGCCCCAAACATCGCTATATAGAGGAAACAGTTTCACCTATCGCTTGGACCTGATGACCCGTTTCATCCGTCAAACCCCAGAAGGCGACGACCGCGAACGCCTGATGTGCCCCGATTGCGGGCATGTCGCCTATGAAAACCCAAAAGTGGTTGTGGGGAGCGTTATTGCGGAAGGGGAAAACATCCTGCTCTGCCGCCGCGCCATTGAACCGCGTGCCGGCTTCTGGACCATCCCTGCCGGCTATATGGAAATGGGCGAAACGGTTGAAGAAGGGGCCGCGCGCGAAGCTTGGGAAGAAGCCCGCGTGAAGATCGCGTTGGATGGCGTGCTGGCGGTTTATTCCATTGCCCGGCTCGGACAGGTGCAGGTAATTTTCCGCGCCCGCTTCGCCGAACCGGGCTTTGCCCCAGGGCCGGAAAGCCTGGAAGTGGCGTCCTTCCATTGGTCGGAAATCCCTTGGGATGACATCGCCTTCCCCTCGGTCCGCTGGGCGCTCAAGGCTTGGCGCGAAACCGCCCATGGGGCATTGCCCGCTGCCACGCTGAACCCGCCGGAAGACCCGCGCGGTGTGCATCGCCTGCCGGTGGCCGGTTGATGCTCGGCCGCCGCGCCCTGCTGGCTGGTTTGCTGCTGGGCCTCAGCATGGCCCCCGCTTTGGCGCAAAATGCCGCGCCCACAGCGCCGCGCCCCAATACGCCGCCGCGCGAAACCCAACAGCGGCGCCAACGCCGTCAGGCCGAAAAAACCGTCACCGCGCCGGAACCGCCTGGCCAACCCGCGCCCATGCCCAATCGGGACATCGAAGCACCGCGCGCCAATAACACCCCTCGCGCCAGTCTCAGCCCCGCCTTGATCGACCCAGACCCCGCCCAGCCACATCTCGGCCGCTCAGGCTTTGCCGTGCAGGCACAGGAAGACCGGCTGATCCGCCAACCCGCCCCAGGCGCCCGCCTCAACGTGCCTTTTTAAGCGCGCCCCGCCTCATCGGGGCTTTGCAGCCTAAGCGCCAGCGCATGCAGCCCGGTGGCGAATTCCGCTGCCAAAGCCTCATGCACCGCGCGGGACCGCGCCACGCGGTTCATGCCGGCAAACCCCGCCGAGACCATATGCACCGAATAATGCGTCTCCCCGCCCGGGCTTGCGCCGGCATGGCCGGCATGGCGGGCGCTGTCATCGGTAATTTCAAGCAAGGCCGGCTGGAAGCGCGCTTCCAGGGAAAGCCGAATACGGTCCGCGCGTTGGGTCATGGCGCGTTTTTCCGCGTTTGTGACTTTTTTGCCAAGCCCTGTTCTGCCTTGCGGCTTGGCGCGCTCACCCCCATAACCGCCTGATGTTCGCGCGCAAACGACGCAAGGCCTATGCCCCGGATGACGCAGCGCCCCCTGGGCGGCTTTGCGATGCGCCGGATTGCGCCGAACCTGGCCAATATCGCGCGCCCCGTGATCGCTCGCTGAAGGACTTCCACTGGTTCTGCCTGGACCATGTGCGCGCCTATAATTCCAGTTGGGATTTCTATAAGGGCATGGGGCCGGATGAGATTGAAGCCTGCCTGCGCGCCGATACTTCCTGGCAGCGCCCCACCTGGCCGCTCGGGCGGGTTGGCGGATCTGGGCGCTTCGACCCGGAAATTTTGCGCGACCCGCTGGGCGTGCTGGGGGCTGAAGCCCCGAGCCCGCGCCGCAAAGCGCCGGAGAACGATACGCCCCCGGAACTGCGCGCCGCGCTTGATCTGCTGGGGCTGAAATGGCCGCTGGGCTCAGTGGAATTGCGCGCCCGCTACAAGGATTTGGCCAAGCAGCACCATCCGGATGCCACGGGTGGCGACAAGCAGGCCGAAGAACGTTTGAAGGATATCAACCGCGCCTATAGCCTGCTGCGCCACCGCCTGGCGAAACAACCTGCCGCTGCCGGGTAGCCGGATTGGCATTACCGGCCTAGACTGTCCCCTTTCCCAATGCATGGAACCTGACCCGCGATGAACAAAATCGCCCCTATTGCCGATATCAAACCGACTTCGGCGATTTCTGCCCCAGACATCACCGTCAAGGCGCGTGACGCCTTTGGCATTGATCTGGACATGGATGTGCCCGCCTTTTCGGTGCGCACCGAACATGTGCCGGAAATTGACACCAGCTACCGCTTCGACAAGGAAACCACGCTCGCCATCGTGGCGGGGTTTGCCTTCAATCGTCGCGTCATGATCCAGGGCTATCACGGCACCGGGAAATCCACGCATATCGAACAGGTGGCGGCACGGCTGAACTGGCCCTGCATTCGCGTCAATCTGGACAGCCACATCAGCCGTATTGACCTGATCGGCAAGGACGCCATCGTGCTGAAGGATGGCCAGCAGGTCACGGAATTCCGCGAAGGCATTCTGCCCTGGGCTTTGCAACATCCCTGCGCCCTGGTGTTTGATGAATATGATGCCGGCCGCCCGGATGTGATGTTCGTCATCCAGCGCGTGCTGGAAGTGGAAGGCAAACTCACGCTGCTCGATCAAAGCCGCGTCATTCGCCCCAACCCCTATTTCCGGCTTTTCGCCACCGCGAATACCGTAGGGCTTGGCGATACCACCGGGCTTTATCACGGCACGCAGCAGATCAATCAGGGCCAGATGGACCGCTGGAACATTGTCGCCACCCTGAACTACCTGCCACATAAGCAGGAAACGGAAATCGTGCTGGCCAAGCTTGGCGCCGAAGGCGATGCCAAGATGAAGAAGCAGGTGGAAGCCATGGTGGCACTCGCGGATCTGACGCGCGCCGGCTTCATCGCCGGCGATATCAGCACCGTCATGTCGCCGCGTACCGTCATCACCTGGGCCGATAATGCCAAGATTTTCGGTGATGTCGGCTTCGCCTTCCGCCTTTCCTTCTTGAACAAGTGCGATGAGGCGGAACGCAGCACGGTGGCTGAATACTACCAGCGCTGCTTCAATGAGGAATTGCCCTCCGGCAGCTCGCTCCGCAAGGCGGGCTGAAACCAGTAAGGGCGGCGCCGCTTCTTGGCGCCGCCACCGCATGCCAGAGAGAGTGACATGAGCGGCAAGCAGGATCTGACGCGGCAGGAAGAATTCAAGCGCGCCACCGCAGGCGTGCTGCGCGCCATGGCGCATGCCGATGCGGAAGTGCAGGTGGCCTTCCAGCCAGGGCCTTCCGGTGTTGCCGGCAAGCGCGTGCGCCTGCCGCTGCCAACCCGCGCTTTGCCCGCGAATGAAATGGCCAAGCTCCGCGGTGCGGCGGATGCCGCGGCATTGAAGCTCCGCCATCATGATGAAGCTTTGCATGCCAGCCGCATTCCAACCCGGCGCGAAGCCAAGGAAGTGTTTGACGCGCTGGAACAGGTGCGTGTGGAAGCCGTTGGGTCCCGCCACATGGCCGGTGTGGCCGCCAATCTGCGCGCCAAGCTTGTCGAGGAATGCGAAGCCGAAGGCTATGACCGCATGACGCGCAAGGACCAGATGCCGCTGCCTGCGGCACTTGGCCTGATTGCGCGTGAACGCCTGACCGGCGAAGCCGCGCCGGAAGCCGCGCATCGCGTGCTTGACCTATGGCGCGACACAATTGGTGAGGATGCCGAACAGGCGCTCACCGAAATGACGGATACGGCGGAAGACCAAGGCGCCTTCGCCCGCGCCGCGCGCAAGCTGCTGACCGCACTCGACCTCGCTGAAGCTGAGATGGAAGCGGAAAGCGAACAGCAGGACGAAGAAGGCGAAGAAGGCGGCGAAAGCACGCCCCAGCAGGATCAATCCGGCGAAGGGCAAAGCCAATCCGACCAGGAAGATGAAATGCTCGGCGCCCAGCCCGAGCAGATGCAAGGCGAAGCTTCGGACGAAGAAGCAGAAGAGTCCGAAGAAGAAGGCGCCGCTGCCGATGGCGATGACAAGCCAGGTGGCCCGCAGCAGCGCCGCGAAGTGCCGCAGGTGGATGACACCACGCGCTACCACGCCTTCACCACGCAATTCGATGAAGTGGTGGCCGCGGATGATCTCTGCGACCCCGAAGAACTCACCAGGCTGCGCCAACAGCTGGACCAGCAGCTTTCCCATTTGCAGGGCGTGGTTTCCAAGCTCGCCAATCGGCTGCAACGCCGCTTGCTGGCGCAACAACAGCGCGCCTGGGATTTCGATCTGGAAGAGGGCATTCTGGATGTCGCGCGGCTGGCGCGCATTGTCGCCAACCCGACCCATTCGCTGTCCTATAAGCGCGAACGAGAGACGGATTTCCGCGACACGGTTGTCACGCTGCTGATTGATAATTCCGGTTCCATGCGCGGGCGCCCGATCACGGTTGCCGCCATGTGCAGCGATATTTTGGCGCGCACGCTGGAACGCTGCGCGGTGAAAACCGAAATCCTGGGCTTCACCACGCGCGCCTGGAAGGGCGGGCAAAGCCGCGAACGCTGGGTGGCCGAAGGCAAATCGCGCAATCCGGGCCGGCTGAATGATTTGCGCCATGTGATCTACAAGCCCGCCGATGCGCCCTGGCGGCGCGCGCGCAAGAATCTCGGCCTGATGCTGCGCGAGGGCTTGCTCAAGGAAAACATTGATGGCGAGGCTTTAGAATGGGCCTATAAGCGCCTGCTCGCGCGGCCTGAACATCGCCGCATTCTGATGGTGATTTCAGATGGCGCGCCGGTGGATGACAGCACGCTTTCCGTCAATCCCGGCAATTACCTGGAACGGCATTTGCGCAAGGTGATTGGCGAAATTGAAAGCCGCAACGCGGTGGAACTTGTCGCCATCGGCATCGGCCATGATGTGACGCGCTATTACCGCCGCGCCGTGACGATTGTGGATGCCGAAGAACTGGGCGGCACCATGATGAAGAAGCTCGCCGAATTGTTTGATGAGGATGCGGCGGAAGCCTGGCAACGGAGCGCCGCCGAACGCTCCTCCATGGTGGCCTGACGCAGCAAGGCGATATGGCGCTGGAACCAAGTGTTTCGCGCCGCGCTTTCCTCGCCGCGCTTGGCGCGATTGGCGCCGCATCGGCCAAGGCACAGAATGCGGCGCAGCCCTTTGCGCTGCCCGATATCCCCGGCGCTTTGCGCCCGCTCGGCGGATTGGTGATTGATGCGGCGGCATTGGGCGGCGGTGGGTTTTCCGGGGCGCATCTGGCGCCGGATTTGACGCTGACCATGATCAGTGATCGCGGCCATTGGGCAGAAGCGCGGCTGCTGCTGGATGGGCTGACGCCTGTGGGCCTGCACCCGCTGCGCCACGGGCCTTTGCGTGATGAAGCGGGCAAGCCTCTGCCACGCGGTTTCGCCGCCGATGCTGAGGCGCTGGCGCGGCGGACCGATGGCACCTGGCTGGTCGCTTTTGAACGCCGCCACCGCATCCGCGCCTATCGCCGCCTGGATGGGCCGGGCCTTTATGTCGCGGCACCGCCGGGGCTTGAGGCTGCGCCATCCAATGGCGGGCTGGAAAGCCTGGCCGTGCTGCAAGATGGCCGGCTTTTCGCCATTGCCGAGACCTTCACGCCGCCTAAGCGCCCCGATCTGCGCCATGCCTGGCTTGGCCAGCCCGGCGCCTGGATGCCGCTTTACTGGCAGCCCTCGCCTGGCTTTCACCCAACCGATGCCGCCATCCTGCCCGATGGCAGCGCCCTGGTGCTGGAACGGCGCTTCAGCCTGCTGGGCGGTTTTGCGGCAAAGCTGATGCGCACCGCGCCCGATGCGTTCCGCACCGCAGGCGAAGGCGCGGTGCTGTCTGGTGAAGTGATTCTAACCCTGAATGACGCGCCGCTGCCTGCGGAGAATTGGGAGGGCATTGCCGTCACGCGCTACGGCGATGAAATCCTGGTGGCGCTGATTTCGGATGACAATGAAAGCATTTTGCAGCGGAGTCTTTTGCTGCTGTTCGCGCTGCGTGGGTGAAAAACAAAACCGGCCGGATGCTGCCACCCGGCCGGTTTTTCCATTCAATTCGGAAGCCTGCGGGTTTAGCCCGGCCGCTTCCACCAACCCTGCCGCTTGGGCCGCGCCACTTCGGCCCCATCGCCCAGCACCACCGGCTGAATAGCCGGCCCGATCACCGGTTCCGCCTTTTCAGGTGCAGGCTCAGGCGCAGGCGCCGGGGCAGGTTCAGCGGCAGCGGGCGGTGCTGCAACCACCGGGGCTTCCGGCGGAGCAACCTCAGCAACCGGCGCCGGGGCTTCCACCACCGCTTCCGCCCCCACTACCGGCTGAGGCTCAGGCGCGGGTACCGGTTCCGGGACGGGGGCTGCCGGGGCAATGCGCCGAGCAGTCGCGGCAGCGCGTTCCGCCGCTTCCTCGGCCGCTGCCATGGCGGCAAACACATCATCAATCTGCCCAGCGAAGGGGTCTGCCGGGGTCGGGCCGGTATAGCGCGGCGCGGGGGCCTCTTCGGCCATCTCAGGCGCGGCATCCTCAGCCCGGCGCTCACGCGGGCCATCCTCACGCCGGCGGCGGCCACCACGGCGGCCACGGCGGCGCGGGCGATCCTCACCCTCGGCGGCGCCTTCAGCGGCTTGGGCTTCTTCCTCGCCAGCAGGCGCTTCAACTTCCGGCATCTCGCCCGCTTCTGCTGCTGCTTCAGCACCTTCTTCGGCGTCGCCATCCGCATCATCCGCGCCACCCTCGGCGCCCTGCGGCCCACCTTCACGGCGGCCACCACGGCGGCGGCGACGGCGACGACGGCGACGTTCACCTTCCTCAGCGGTTTCCTCACGCGCTTCGGCGCGCGGGCTATCGGCTTCCTCTTCCTCGATCTCCGGCGCGATGTCTTCGGCTTCCGGCGCGTAATCCATGCGCAGCGCGGAAGGCGCGGCACTTGGCGCCATGGGTTCAGCGGCACGCAGGCGTTCAATGCGCAGCGCCGGGCCGCTCAATTTCTCATCCGGTTGGAACAGCACGCTCATGCCAAAGCGGGCTTCAATTTCCGAAAGCCGGTCGCGCTTGCGGTTCAGCAGCCAAAGCGCGACATCCATCGCCACATGCACGGCAATTTCGGCGGCGCGGCGCTTGGCACCTTCTTCTTCAACCGCGCGCAGCACTTGCAGCGCGCTGCTTTCCACCCCGCGCACCGTACCACGGCCCTGACAATGCGGGCAGGTGATGAAGGTCTGTTCCGCGATGGAAGGCCGCAGGCGCTGGCGGCTCATTTCCAGCAGGCCGAAATGGCTGATGCGCCCCACCTGAATGCGCGCCCGGTCGTGGCGGAGCGATTCCTTCAACCGCCGTTCCACCATGGCATTGTGCTTGTTTGATTCCATATCAATGAAATCAATCACAATCAGCCCGGCCAGATCGCGCAGCCGCAATTGCCGCGCGATTTCTTCCGCCGCTTCCATATTGGTGCGGAGCGCCGTGTCTTCGATATGCCTGTCGCGCGTGGCGCGACCCGAATTCACGTCAATCGCAACAAGCGCTTCGGTCTGGTTGATCACCACGTAACCGCCGGATCGCAACTGCACCACGGGCGAATGCATGGCATCCAATTGCTGGTCCACGTGATGGCGCGCGAAAAGCGGCGTTGTATCGCGGTGCAGCCGCACCTTATTCGCATGGGAAGGCATCAGCATGCGCATGAATTCGCGCGCCTGCTGGAAGGCGCCATCGCCTTCCACCATCACCTCATCAATATCGCGGCCATAAACATCGCGGATGGACCGCTTGATCAGATCCGCTTCTTCGTAAATCAGCGCGGGCGCGGTGGAAGCCAGCGTCCTTTCGCGGATATTGTCCCAAAGCCGCAGCAGGTATTCGCAATCACGCTGAATTTCAGGCTTTGGCCGTTGCGCGCCGGCGGTGCGCACAATCAACGACATGCCCTGCGGCAATTGCAGATCATCCATCACTTCGCGCAGCCGCTTGCGATCCGCGGCTGAGGTGATCTTGCGTGAAACCCCACCACCGCGCGGGGAATTCGGCATCAGCACGGAAAAGCGCCCGGCAAGCGACATATAAGTCGTCAGCGCCGCGCCCTTGCCGCCGCGTTCTTCCTTCACAACCTGCACGAGGATGATCTGGCGGCGGCGGATCACTTCCTGGATCTTGTAGTGGCGCATGAAGCGCGGCGGGATGCGGCGTTCGCGGCGTTCTTCTTCCGTCTCGGCAGGGCCTTCACCGCCAATAGTCTCGGGCGGGGCCTGGTCTTCCTCGGCGGGCAATTCCTCAACCCGGCCAAGATCAGCTTCGGCGGCTTCATCATTGGGTGCTTCGGGTTCGGCGCTGCGGCTTTCGCTGGTAATTTCGAGCGGCTGCGCTGCTGCGGGCGCGGCTTCGGCTTCCGCGGCGGGTGCCGCTGCTTCTACCGGCGCGGCATCATCGGCTGCGTCAGCCAGCCCAGCATCACCCTGCGGCGCTTCGCCTTGGGCGTCTTCCCCTGGCTGCCAGGCTTCATTGCTTTCGCCATTCCAGGCGGCGCGGTCCATCGCACTTTCCGGCGGCAGGTCGGCCTCATCCTCGGCGCGGGCTTCCGCTTCCTGCATTTCCAGCAGGCGCTGCCGATCCGCCACGGGGATTTGGTAGTAATCCGGGTGGATTTCACCAAAGGCCAGGAAGCCGTGGCGATTGCCACCATATTCCACAAAGGCAGCTTGCAGGCTGGGTTCTACCCGCACCACTTTGGCCAGATAGATATTGCCCTTCAGTGCGCGGCGTTGCGCCGTTTCAAGATCAAATTCGTCGAGGCGATTGCCATCCATCACCACAACCCGGGTTTCCTCGGGGTGGGATGCATCTATCAGCATACGCTTGGTCATGGGGTGGAGTCTCCGCGCCGGGGCGGTGCCGCGGGCGCAAATGCGTGGCAAGGCCCGAACAAGGATCGAAAAGCAGCGTGGCGTGCATTGGCATGCGACGGCTAAACCCTCATTCGGTGGGGCCGGCGCCTTTATGGCGCAGCGGTCCCAGGGTGGGCGCACCTGGATCCTGCCCCGGGAACCCTTGGACCATCGTGGCAACGAAGGTCACAGGCGCAGGCGGGACGGCGGGCGCGACGGGGGCCATGACCATAGGACAGGGGCTTTCGCGCGCCTCGGGCCGCGCCGGCGAGAAGGAAGGGCCGCTCCCCGGCGAAATCACAAAGCCGACGCCAAGGGCGTGGCTCCAGGCCGGGGGGCTGAACATCATGGGGCGCGATGCCCCTTGGGGGCTCCATGCGCCAGGCGATGCCGCCGGAATTCTCGCCCGCAGCGGATGCCGCCGGGGCAGGGCACCTTAGTCCCCTGCTGCCCTGGCCACAAGGGCAAGAAGGCGTGATTCGGATGACAGGGGTGGAAAGCGCCGGTATGAGGGGCAGGCGCTTGGATGCGATGGGGGAATTGGCGCGGGGATGTTGGTTGGGCGCCGGCATATTTTGGGCTTGAGCTTGGGGGCGCTAGGCGGTGTCCAGGCGGCCTCGGCCGCGTCTATCGGCATGGCCAGCCTGACCGCCGAAGGCCGCGCGGCGCGACTTACCCTGATGCTGGACGGCCCGCTTTCCTGGCATTGGCGCGCCTTGGCGGCACCGCAGCGCCTGGTGCTTGCCCTGCCCGGAGCGGCTTGGCAGGGCCCGGCGCGGCTTGGCCCGGCGGGGCCGATCTCCGCCGGGCGCTTTGATCCTGCCGCTGCCGAGTTGGTTCTGAACCTTGCCCGCCCTGCCTTGCCGCGCCGCCTGCCCGGACCGCCGGGGCGGCTTGTGGTGGAAATCGCCCCCGCCAGTACCGAAGCCTTCGCCGCCGCCACACGCCGGGAAGAACCGCTGGCGCAAGGCAGCACGCCCGCCCTGC
>JBEDHL010000030.1:0-11154 GCA_041174145.1 Pseudomonadota bacterium | reverse complement strand
GCCTTCATGAGTGATCTAATGAGCCCTGCCCCGGAGGCTGATGAAGCCGCGCGGCTTGCCGAAAATGTTACCCAGGCGGCGCGGCTATTGCGCGCGCTGGCGAATGAGCGGCGGCTTTTGCTGCTGTGTGACCTGGTCGCGGCGGGCGAGAAATCGGTCAATGATCTGGCCGATAAAATTGGCTTGTCGCAATCGGCGCTATCGCAGCATTTGGCCCTGCTGCGCGATGAGGGCCTGGTCGCCACGCGCCGCGTTGGCACCATGATTTTTTATCGCCTGGCCGACCCAAAGGCAGAGGCGGTGCTGCAAGTGCTGCACCGCGTCTTTTGTGGCGCTGAGGCTCAGGCGGGCGGGGTTTCTGCCGGCGGGTAGTTCAGTTCCACCGCCACGCCATTCGGGTCGCGCAAGAAAAGCTGTGTCTGCCGATCCCGCGGAATGACGCGCGCCTCATATTGGACATTCAGCTTGTCCAGATGCGCGCGCATATCGGCAAGGCCGGTGCAGGTGAAGGCAACATGGTCCACCAGACCGGTATGCCCGGGCTTGCGTTCCGGCAGGCCTTCTTCACCCTGACGATCACCGATCAGATGCACGGTCGGGTGGCCACCGCAATATAGCCAATAGCCGGGGAAGGTGAGTGGCGGGCGATAGCCCACTTCAAGGCCCAGCACTGTTTCATAAAAATGCTTGGTGGCTTCAAGATCCGCTGGGCGGAGTGTGTAGTGGTTAAGACCATGCAGGCCCATTTTTGTTTCCTCCGTTTTATAATGCCGCGGATCGTGACCGATCCGCCTTTGGTACCATTAGTTTGATCGCATTTTCCGAGCCGCCAAGCGATTTCGCTTGGCTTGAAAATGCTTCAGCGCCGGCGCGCGCCTCCGCGCGCTTGGCTTCGCCGCATAAGCGGCGTCGCCCGTTCGGGCTCGCGCCCGCCTATGGCGGGCGTTGGCCTTTCTGCCATGACCTCATTCGGCTTCGGCGCCTCAAAGGAAGCGCGCATGTGGCGTCTGCCCCAGCAGATGCTGCCCCACCGCTTCAAAATGCGCGCTGCGGCCTTGCACTTGCTGGCTGACCGCATGCATGTCGCGGAAGCGCCGTTCAAAGGGATTATCTTCGAAAATCGCGGTGGAACCGGCTTCCTGATAAATGGTCTCCACCACTTCGCGTGAGGTCTGAATGGCGAAGGTTGAAGCAAGGCGGATCGAAACGCGCTCATCATTCGTCATTTCCAGCCCGGCTTCGGCGCGCGGCCAGCATTCCCGCAGGGTTTGCAACAATAGGCTACGCGCGGAGCGCCAACGCGCCTCAGAACGCGCCACCAGGCTTTGGATGACATGGCTATCGCGCATCGGGCGCGTGCTGGCTGCGGGCGTTTTATCGGACGCCAGCGTGATGAAGGCATCAAGCGTGCCGCGGCAAATGCCAAGCGCCACGCCGGCAAAACCCGCCGCATAAGCATGCGTGCTGGTGAAGTGATACAGCGTGCCGGCGGTTTGGCGATTCACCGCCAAATCCCGCTGCACCGTGTAATCATCCGGCACGAAAAGGTCTTTGACTTCGTAAGTGTCGCTGCCTGTGCCGCGCAGGCCCATAACGCGCCAATTATCCGTGATCTTCGGCACTTCGCGCTTGAACAGCATGGTGCGTTCAATCGGGTTGCCTTCCGCATCAGAACGCAGCGACCCATCGCGTTCCACCACCTTGCAATGGCCACCAAGCCAGGTGCAGTGCCGGCTACCGCTGGCGAAATTCCATTTGCCGGTGACCATATAGCCGCCATCAACCACCACGGCGCGGGAAGCTGGCCCCATGCCCCAGGCGAGCACGGCGCGCGGATCAGCGCCCCAAATCTCATAAGCGATTTCCGGCTTCAGATAGGCCGCCGCCATGGAACAGCCGGAAGCCTGACCAACGCACCAGGCGGTGCTGGCATCGGCTGCCGCGATTACAATCTGCATTTGCACGAAATCATGCAGCGGCACTTCTTCGCCGCGGAAGGCGCGCGGCAGCAGGGTGCGAAACAGCGCCGCGCCATGCAGCGCATCCAGCAATTCCTTGGGTAAAGCGCGATCGCGTTCGATCTGGCTGGCATGGGCCGCGATGATGGGGGCTATGCGGCGGGCGCGATCCGCAGGGGCTTCGCCGCCGAAATAGCCGGATTGGGTGATTTCCTGCGCTGCGCTCATACCAATGCTTCCTCCCAGATGCGGGCCGGCAGCTGCCATTGGGTCAAGGCGCCGTCTCGGCCCTGTACAAATCAGTCGTCCGACCAAATAGCGCCGGGGCGGATTTTCGTCAATTTTCGGCTTTCTTGTTGCCCTTGATGCGAATCGGCCTAGATTGCCCCAATTGGTCACCCGACCAAAGCCTGGAGCCCATGACCAGCCTGCTCGCCCCGATTGACCCTTCAGCCAGTGTCCGTGACCGCATTCTGGATGTGGCGCAGATGTTGTTCGCTGATCATGGCTATGCCGGTGCTTCTACGCGGGCGATTGCGCTGGCGGCGGGGGTCAATCTCGCTCAGCTCCATTACTATTTTGGATCCAAGCGGGATTTGTTTCGCGCCGCCTATTTGCGCGGGGCGGAACAGGTTACGGCAGCGCGGCGCAAGGCCCTGGAAGGCGCAAAGGCGACCTGGCCCGATGGCCGCGTGCCGTTGGATGTGCTGGTGCGCGCCTTTGTCACGCCCTTCATGCTGAACGGCAAAACCCCCGAAGGGCGGGCAACGATGCGTATGCATGCCCGGCTGAATACCGAACCCGACGATATTTCAAAGGAAGTGCTGAGCACGGTCTATGACGACACGACGCTGGCCTATGTGGAAGCTTTCCGGCCTGTATTGCCGCATCTGCCGCCGGAGGTCCTGTATTGGCGGCTTTATTTCATGATGGGCGCTTATCGCTACACGCTGCTGCGTTCTGGCCGGCTGGAAATGATGTCGGGCGGGGTGTGCGATTCGGGCGATTTCGACATGGCGGTGGAACAGATTCTGCCCTTTCTTTGCGCCGGGCTTTCGGCCCCGGCGCCAGCTGAACCTGCCCCGCCTATTCCCGTAAGGGATTGATTTTACTGCACGCTGATCTTGGAGACCTGGATCACTTCCCGCCAGATCGGCACTTCCCGCGCGACACGGGCGCGGAGTTCCTCCGGCCCCCCGCCCACCACAGGGGCGCCGGCTTCGCGGTAGCGTTGCTGCACTTCGGGCCGCTGCAGGGCTTTGACCACTTCGCGGGCGAGCAATTCCTGAATCGGCGCCGGAGTCGCAGCCGGGGCAAAAAGCGCCAGGAAGGTTTCGGAATTGGCATCCTTGATGCCCAATTCTTCCTGGGTTGGCACATCGGGCAGATCAACCGCGCGGGTCGGGCCAGTTTGCACAATGGCGCGCAATTCGCCGGAACGAAGCTGCGCCATGATGGACCCCTGCGCCGCGCTGATGACCTGGGTGGTGCCGGCCAAGGCGGCCTGGGTCGCGGGGCCGGCGCCGCTGAAGGGCACGTGCTGCATTTCAAACCCGGCGCGAAGCTTCAGTAATTCACCTGCCAAATGTGGCGTGGTGCCGATCCCTGGGCTTGCGTAATTGAATTTGTCTGGGCTCGCTTTGGCCTGGGCGATCAGATCTTGCAGGGATGCGATGCCGCTATTGGGTTTGACCGCCAACACATTGGGCGAGGCGCCGAGCGTTGAAATGGGTGCGAAATCCCGGAAGGGATCATAGGGCGGGTTACGGTAAAGACTTGGATTCACGACAAAAGCGCTGGAAGTGACCAGCAGCGTATAGCCATCCCCCGCCGCGCGGGCGACATAGCCAATGCCGATATTGGCCCCAGCGCCGCCGCGATTTTCAATCACCACCGGCTTGCCCAAAGCCTCGCTCAGTGGCGGGGCCAGGAGACGCGCCAGGATATCCGTGGCCCCACCAGGCGGGAAACTGACCGAAAGCGTCACGGCGCGTTCCGGATAGGCCGCGAAGGCCGGGCGGAAGGGCAACAGCGCGGCAGCGCCGCCGGCCAAGAGCGCCGCGCGGCGGGTGATGTCGGTTTTCATGGACAGGGCGTTTCCTTGTTTCTGGCCAAAGCGCTTCTTTGTGCACAAAAGCCTGCGATTGGCGGCGCAGCACTGTCAAGCCGGACGGGTCAGAGGTTTTTCCACAAATGAGGCAAAAGAGCGCCCAAAAAAGCCCTTGGCTCGGTTGCGGTGCGGTAAACCCTATGGTAAGGCCCCCCCCGCGTCGGGAAACCTCTCGGCCTTTCGTTTTCGTGCAAGAACAGGACCGGGAAAACCCGTGGCTGCCACAGACCAGACCCTTGATAAGGCCGCGCCTTCGGCGCCTAGCGCTGTGGGCGTAGCGGCGCGCTATGCCAAGGCGCTTCTCGACCTTGCCGATGAGAGGCGCGCGGCGGAACCCGGTGCTGCTGATCGCATCGGTGCGGAGCTTGAAGGTCTTTTCGCGCTTTGCCGCGACAATGCCGATATGCGCAGCTTTATCGCTGATCCGCGCTTCAATACGGGCATCCAGCGCGAGCGCATGTTCAAGATTTTGGATAGCGCCGGCATTACTGGAGAAGTCCGGAATCTGGTTGGTGTGCTGATCGCCAATCGGCGCCTTTCCGCCCTGCCGGCGGTGGCGCAGGCTTTCGGTGGCTTGATTGCTGCGCGGCGCGGCCAGCAGACCGCCGAAGTCACCACGGCACATGCCCTGACCGACACGCAGCGCGCGCAAATCGTCGCGCGACTGACGGAGGCCGGTTTTTCGAATGTTCGCCTGTCTGAGACAGTGGACAAATCCATCCTGGGTGGGCTGATCGTCCGGATCGGTTCCCGCCTTTACGACAATTCCATCAAATCCAAGTTGCAACGTTTGCAATACGCCATGAAGGGGGCTGCCTGACCATGGAAATCCGTCCGGCTGAAATTTCGGAAATCCTCAAGCAGCAGATTGCTGGCTTTGACGCTGAAGCGAATGTCGCTGAGGTCGGCACTGTGCTAACCGTGGGCGATGGCATCGCCCGCGTCTATGGCCTGCAGAATGTCATGGCCGGGGAGCTGGTGGACTTCCCCGCTTCCGGCGTGAAGGGCATGGCGCTGAACCTTGAAACCGACAATGTCGGTGTTGTGATTTTCGGTTCTGACCTTTCGGTGCGTGAAGGCGATACGGTCAGCCGTACCGGTTCCATCGTGGACGTGCCTGTGGGCAAGGGCTTGCTGGGCCGCGTTGTCGATGGCCTTGGCAACCCGATTGACGGCAAGGGCCCGCTGACCGACGTGGTGCGGATGCGCGCTGAGCTGAAGGCGCCTGGCATTATTCCGCGCAAATCGGTGCATGAGCCGATGCAGACCGGCATCAAGGCGATTGACGCGCTGATCCCGATTGGCCGTGGCCAGCGTGAGCTGATCATCGGTGACCGCCAGACCGGCAAGACCGCCGTGATTGTGGACACCATCATCAACCAGAAGACCATCAATGCTGGCGATGATGAATCGAAGAAGCTCTACTGCATCTATGTGGCAGTTGGGCAGAAGCGTTCCACGGTTGCCCAGTTGGTGAAGACGCTGGAAGAACAGGGCGCGCTGCAATATTCCATCATTGTGGCCGCGACCGCTTCGGACCCGGCGCCGATGCAGTTCCTGGCGCCCTATACCGGCTGCGCCATGGGTGAGTATTTCCGCGATAATGGCATGCATGCGGTCATTTTCTATGATGACCTTTCCAAGCAGGCCGTTGCCTATCGCCAGATGTCGCTGCTGCTGCGTCGTCCGCCGGGCCGCGAAGCCTATCCGGGTGACGTGTTCTACCTGCATTCGCGCCTGCTGGAACGCGCGGCGAAGATGGGCGATGACGCCGGTAATGGTTCATTGACGGCGCTGCCGGTGATTGAAACCCAGGCGGGTGACGTGTCCGCCTATATTCCGACGAACGTGATTTCGATCACGGATGGTCAGATCTTCCTTGAAACGGAATTGTTCTTCAAGGGCATCCGCCCCGCCGTGAATGTCGGTCTTTCGGTATCTCGTGTGGGTTCCGCGGCGCAGATCAAGGCGATGAAGCAGGTGGCCGGCAAGATCAAGCTGGAACTGGCGCAGTATCGTGAAATGGCTGCCTTTGCGCAGTTCTCCTCAGATCTCGATGCTTCCACCCAGGCGCTGCTCGCGCGTGGTGCGCGCCTGACGGAACTGCTGAAGCAGCCGCAGTTCAAGCCGGTTGCGGTTGAAGATCAGGTGATTGCGATTTTCGCCGGCACGCGCGGTTATCTGGACCGTCTGCCGCTGAACAAGGTGGGCGATTTCGAAAGCCGGCTGCTCAGCGAACTCAAGGCCACCGCGCCAGACATCGTTGCCAGCATCCGCAATGATCGTGAGATCAAGAAGGATACGGAAACGAAGCTCGTTGCCTTCCTTGATGGTTTCGCGAAGTCCTTCGCCTAAGGTCAGGCAAGCGGGAGAGTAACCAATGCCCAGCCTGAAAAGTCTGCGCCTGCGGATCAATAGCGTGAAATCCACGCGCAAGATCACGCAGGCGATGAAGATGGTGGCCGCTGCCAAGCTGCGTCGTGCGCAGACCCAGGCCGAAGCCGCCCGCCCGTATGCTGAGCGCATGGAGCGGATGCTGGCGTCGCTTGGTGCTTCGGTTGCCGGTTCGCCGGATGCGCCGAAGCTGTTGGTTGGCACGGGTGCGGATAAGGTGCATGTGCTGGTGGTGGTGACGGCTGAGCGCGGACTTTGCGGCGGCTTCAATACCAATGTTGGCCGCTTCACCCGCACCCAGGTGCGTGCGCTGGAAGCTGAAGGCAAGACGGTGAAGATCATCACCGTCGGCCGCAAGGGCGCTGTGTATCTCAAGCGCGAATTCGCCAGCCGCATTGTGGCCGAGTTCAGCTTCGCCAATAAGAAGCGCATTGGCTTTGAAGATGCTTCCGAAGTGAGCGCCAAGATCAGCGAAATGCTCGACGCTGGTGAATTCGACGTTTGCACGCTGATCTACAACCGCTTCAAGAATGTCATCAGCCAAACGCCGGTGGGCCAGCAGCTTATCCCGGCGCCCCTGCCTGAAGTCTCAGCCGAGGGCGGCGCGCAATATGAGTTTGAGCCGGCCGAGGAGGAGATTCTGACGCGCCTTCTGCCTCAGAACCTCGCCATTCAGATTTATCGCGCCCTGCTGGACAATGCGGCCGGCTTCTATGGCAGTCAGATGACCGCCATGGACAATGCCACCCGCAATGCGGGCGAGATGATCAACAAGCTTACGCTGAATTACAATCGGACACGTCAAGCCAACATCACCCGTGAGTTGATTGAAATCATCTCCGGGGCTGAAGCGCTTTAAGAAGGAATCACTGCCATGAAGAATAATGTGGGTCAGGTGACGCAGGTGCTTGGTGCCGTGGTGGACGTTCAGTTCCCCGCCGAGCTTCCCGCCATCATGAACGCGCTGACGCTACAGATCGGCGAGCAACGGCTCGTGCTTGAAGTGGCCCAGCATTTGGGTGAGCGCACGGTGCGCTGCATCGCCATGGACACCACCGACGGTCTGGTGCGTGGGACAGAAGTGGTTGATACAGGCGCGGGCATTTCCGTGCCGGTGGGCCCCGGTACGCTGGGCCGCATCGTGAACGTCATCGGTGAGCCGATTGATGAACGCGGGCCAGTGCCCGCCACCATGCATTTCCCGATCCACCGTGAAGCGCCCGCCTTTGAAGAGCAGGCGACGGCGGCGGAAATTCTTGTGACGGGCATTAAGGTTATTGACCTTCTGGCGCCGTACCTGAAGGGCGGCAAGATCGGCCTGTTCGGTGGCGCTGGCGTGGGCAAGACCGTGACCATTCAGGAATTGATCAACAACATCGCCAAGGGCCATGGCGGCGTCTCCGTTTTTGCCGGTGTGGGTGAACGCACCCGTGAAGGTAATGACCTGTATCACGAAATGATTGATGCGGGCGTTATCAAGCTTGGCGACGGCAACACCGAAGGTTCCAAGGTGGCGCTGGTTTATGGCCAGATGAACGAACCGCCGGGCGCGCGCGCCCGCGTGGCGCTTTCGGGCCTTTCCATGGCGGAATATTTCCGTGATGAGCAGGGCCAGGACGTGTTGTTCTTCATCGATAATATCTTCCGCTTCACCCAGGCGGGCGCGGAAGTCTCCGCGCTGCTGGGCCGCATCCCCTCTGCGGTGGGTTATCAGCCCACACTTTCCACCGACATGGGCGCGCTGCAGGAACGCATCACCTCCACCAAGAAGGGCTCGATCACCTCGGTGCAGGCCATCTACGTGCCTGCCGACGACTTGACCGACCCGGCGCCCGCGACTTCCTTTGCGCACTTGGATGCGACGACCGTTCTCAACCGTTCCATCGCGGAACTGGGCATCTTCCCGGCCGTTGATCCGCTGGATTCCACGTCCCGTGCGATGGACCCGCGCGTGGTTGGCGTGGAACACTACAATACGGCGCGCGAAGTGCAGAAGATCCTGCAAACCTACAAGTCGCTGCAGGACATCATCGCCATCCTTGGTATGGATGAGCTTTCGGAAGAAGATAAGCTGATCGTGGCGCGCGCGCGCAAGATCCAGCGCTTCCTGAGCCAGCCCTTCCATGTGGCTGAAGTCTTCACCGGCACGCCGGGCGTCTTTGTGAAGCTGGAAGACACGATCCGCAGCTTCGCGGCCATTTGCCGCGGCGATTACGATCATCTGCCGGAAGCAGCCTTCTACATGGTGGGCACGATTGAAGACGCCGCGAAGAAGGGTGAAGAACTGAAGGCGGCGGCCTGATCACCATGGCTGGTCTCCAACTCGAACTCGTCTCGCCGGAAAAACTGCTGCTCTCCCGCGCGGTTGAGATGGTGGTGTTTCCGGCCGTCGAAGGCGAAATGGGTGTGCTGGCTGGCCATGCGCCCATGATCGTAGCGCTTCGCGGCGGCGTGATTTCTGTCCGCGAAGGCGGGCAGGTGACGGAACAGCTTTTCGTCGCCGGTGGATTCGCTGAAGTTGGGCCTGAGCGTGTGACAATCCTGGCTGAGGAGGCGACACCTCTGGCCGCGCTTTCCAAGTCTGATGCACAGCTTCGGCTGAGTGAGGCTGAAGCCGCCATGGCTTCGGCCGCGAATGACTCCACGGAAAAGCGCGAAGCCGCCATGGCACGTCTGCAGTCTGCGCAAGCGATGGTAGCAGCGGCTACTGCCGCATAAGGCGCTTCAATATTCGACTTCGTGACGGGCGGGCCTTGGCCCGCCCGTTTGCGTTCGGGGCTTGTTTTTACTGCTTCATTTTTATGTGACGTTGCCTTGAAACTGCCGCAAGCCGACCAAAGAATAACGTAAGGTAATTGTAACCATTAGCCATCCATGGGTTTTGGTTGGCGCGGTTGGGGCAGGCTTATGAAACATTGGCATATTGATGAGGTTGGCTGGGATCAGTTTGACCCTTCAAAGGTTGATCCCGAAATCGTGCCACTGATCAAGGCTGCCGCCATGGTGGAACGCAATGCGGCGGATTACGTGACCTACCTGACGCGCGTTTTCGCTGATGATCCGGCCTTTAGCGCTGCCGCTGAACATTGGGGCGTGGAAGAAACCCAGCATGGCGATGCCCTTGGCCGCTGGGGCATGTTGGCTGATCCGGGTTGGGATTTTGCGGCGGCCTTCGCGCGGTATCGTGCCGGCTACCAAATTCAATTGGATGCGGAAGCTTCCATTCGTGGCAGCCGAACTGGGGAATTGATTGCGCGCTGCATGGTGGAAACCGGCACCAGCAGCTATTACAGCGCACTTGGTGACGCGACCGAAGAACCCGTGCTGAAGCAGGTGTGCCGCCTGATCGCCGCCGATGAATACAGGCATTTCAAGCTGTTTTATGACCATATGAAGCGCTACCTGGCGCGCGAGAACCTTTCCTTCACCAAGCGCCTGCGCGTCGCTTTGGGGCGCATTGGTGAGACTGAGGATGATGAACTCGCCTTCGCCTTCCACAGCGCGAATGAGGCTGCTGGAACGCCCTATGATCATGAACGCTGCACCACCGCCTATATGGGCCGGGCGATCGGGTTCTATCAGTTTCGCCATATTGAGCGCGGCATGGGCATGATCTTCAAGACCATTGGGCTTGATCCGCGCGGGCGGGTTTCAGACCTGGCGGCCAAGGCATCCTGGCGGCTGCTGCAATGGCGGCGGGAGAAGTATCGTGTGGCGTTGGCGAAATACGCCAATGAAAATGCGGTGCCCTTGCCACGTGCGGCATAAAAGCGGGGCTTGTTTCGCCCATAAAACGCGGCTTGGTGCATTCAGCATCTTGCCGGCAAGCGCAAAATAAAGGATTGAACGGGCCTCGCCGCCCGCGGCCACCCGCAAGCTTTGCTGGGTTTGCAAGCCGCGTGGTTCAATCTGGTCGAAAGGCTGCGTAGCAAAGGAGAAACGGCAGATGCGCGTTTACTATGACCGCGATGCGGATGTGAATTTGATCAAGGCCCGCAAGGTTGCGGTCATTGGTTTTGGCAGCCAGGGCCATGCCCATGCCATGAATATGCGCGATTCCGGCGTGAAGGATGTGGTGATTGGCCTGCGTCCCGGCGGTTCCGCGCAAAAGGCGGAAGCGGCCGGCTTCAAGGTGATGTCGCCCGCCGATGCGGCGAAATGGGCCGATGTGGTGATGGTGCTGACCCCGGATGAAGGTCAGGGCGATCTCTATCGCGAAAGCCTGCATGCCAATATGAAGCCGGGCGCGGCGCTGGCCTTTGCCCATGGCTTGAATGTGCATTTCAACCTGCTCGACCCGCGCGCGGATATTGATGTGTTCATGATCGCGCCGAAGGGCCCCGGCCATACGGTGCGCAGCGAATACCAGAAGGGCGGCGGTGTGCCTTGCCTTGTGGCCGTCAATCAAAACCCTTCGGGCAATGCGCTGGAAATCGCGCTGTCCTATGCTTCCGCCATTGGTGGTGGCCGTTCGGGCGTGATTGAAACCACCTTCAAGGAAGAATGCGAAACCGATCTGTTCGGCGAACAGACCGTGCTTTGCGGCGGCCTGGTGGAACTGATCAAGGCTGGCTTCGAAACCCTGGTGGAAGCCGGTTATGCGCCGGAAATGGCCTATTTCGAATGCTTGCATGAAGTGAAGCTGATTGTGGATCTGATTTATGAAGGCGGTATCGCCAACATGAATTATTC
>JBEDHL010000029.1:0-11398 GCA_041174145.1 Pseudomonadota bacterium | reverse complement strand
GCCTATGGCGATCTGGACATGGTGGAGGTGATGCGCGAAGCAACGCGCATCTTGCATCTGGACCATCCCTATGGCGATTGGCCCTTATCCGTTGGCGTGCGACCGGCCGCCGCGATGGGCTTGAACGGCGCGGGCATGATCAAGCCAGGGGCTCCCGCTGATCTTATTCTGTTCCGTGCGCGGCACATGACGGAATGGCTATCGCGCCCACAGGCGGATCGGATGGTGCTGCGCGCCGGAAAATTATTGGAAGCCGAAGTGCCGGATTGGCGCGAATTGGATCACCTGTTCGAAGCTACCAACGGCTGAGCCGCGCCTTTACCTTCGCCAAGAACGCCGCGCGTTCCGGCGCGGTGCGTCGATCCATCCGGGTCAGCATGAGCCATTCCAGGCGGCAATCCCGCGCGCAAAGCCGCTTCAAGCCGCGTGAGATGAGCTTCTTATCCGGCCAGCCAATCACCCAAAGCAACCAAAGCGGCGACCCATAGGTGGTAACCACACCAATGCGCTTGATGTTCGTCAGCAATGGTTCAATCGCGCCATCACCAAGCTTGAAGGCAATCCCCGGCGCCCAGATGCGATCAAACCAACCTTTCAGCATGGCCGGCAGCCCATACCACCAAGTGGGATAGACCAGCAGCAAGGCATCCGCGCGCTGCAAAACGGCAACATGGTCTGCGACATCGGGCGGATGGCTTGCGGGCTCCAGATAATCGCGATGCTCCGCGTCACTTAACGCCGGCGAGAAGCCTTCCGCGTAAAGATCACGGCATTCCACCTGATGCCCTGCGGCTTCAAGCGAATGTCGCGCTGTGTCGCGGAGCGCCGCCGAAAAGCTTTCCGTCCGCGGATGGCAATGGATAAGCAGCACCCGCATGAAGCGCGCCTAATCCAGCCTTTCTTCAACTTCGGGCGCATCCGGGTCGCCATACATATAATGCGTGCGTGGGCGATCGGGCGACCATTCCGGATCATCCCAGGCGAGCATCTTGCCGGGGTTGAGCAAGCCCAGCGGATCAGCTTCCTTCTTGAAGGCCAATTGCCGCGCATCAACGCGCTTCATGCCGCCTTCTTCAAGCGAAAACGCATGCGGGTTAAACACCGGGCAGCCATTGGCTTCATGGATGCGAATAATCTCGGCCAGGCGTTCATCGCTGGTATAGCGCACCAACTGCAAGCCAAAGCAGGTGACATGCCCGCCAAAGCGCACGAATTCCAAATGCATCGGCACTTCATCGCCGAACAGCGCTTCCATTTTCTCCACCAGCGCCATATGGCCCGGTGGCGGAAACAATGTTTGCAAATAGGTGATGCCGCGATCAAGCTTCAGCGCCTGTAGCGTGGTGTGGTTCCAGGCATGTTCGTAAAGCGGTACAGCCGCTTCTTCCGTCGGGCAGCGATAGATTTCCGCATCCGTTGCGCCATGCTTGATCTTCAGTGCTTCAAAAGCTTCCAGGAAGGGCGCGGCGATCATCAGCATGGTGATGCTTTTGCCCGCCGGAATGCGCCCTTCGAAGTGGCGGAAATATTGCTGCGGTACGGGCGCGGCAACCACGGTGGCGAGTTTCTTCACAATCCCATCAGCAAGCGTGACAGCTTCCGCAAAACGCGCGGCCTCCATGAAACTTGGGAAGGCCATCATCACATCCACCCATTCATAGGCGGGGGCGAGGGGCATTTCGACTTCGGTGATAATGCCATTCGTGCCATAGGCGTGATTGGCTTTTTCAATCTCCGCACCACGCAATTCCAAAATGCGCGGCGTTTCTTCCATGGTGATCACGCGCAAGCCCAGCACATTGCCAGGTTCACGGAAGGAACCCCACATGCAGGAACCCGCGCCTGCTGAACCACCGGCGACAAAGCCGCCAATGGTAGCAGTGCGCTTCGTGGAAGGATGAAAGCGCAATTCGCCGCCCACTTGCTGGCGGGTTTGTTCATCAAGCGCGATCAGCTTGGCGCCGGCCTGGGCGCGCATCACGCCCGGCTTGGCCCAAAGCAGCTTATCCAATGCCGAGACATCCAGCACCACGCCACCATGCAGCGGCATGGCCTGGCCGTAATTGCCCGTGCCCGCACCGCGCGGCGTAACCGGAATGCGCCGCGCATGGCAGGCGGCCAGAATGCGCACCACATCCGCTTCATTTTGCGCTTCAACAACCACATCCGCGCTCACGCCATTCAATTGGCGCTTGAGCACTGGACTATACCAAAAGAAATCGCGGCTGCGCTGACGAACCAGCGCGGCATCCGTCACCCAGCGCATATCGGGCAGGGCGGCCATCAGGCCGGCAATATCGTGCTTCATGCGGCGTTACTTTCTGGCTCGTCAAAGCTTTTCATCTTGCCGGGATTGAACAAGCCCAGCGGGTCAACGCGGCGCTTGAAGCCAAGTTGATCCCCCGGCACGCGGCGATAGCCTGAGCCTTCTTCAATGGTCATGACATGCGGATTGGCAATGCCCGCGCCGGCGGCCTCAAACCCTGCCATGATTTCGGCAAGCCGTTCGTCACCATTCCAGCGAATAACAGGCAGCGCAGACATGGTGGTGCGCCCGCCAAAGCGCACGCATTCCGTGTGCATCCAGACCTCATCCGGGAAGGCCGCGCGCACCTTCTCCACAGATTCCAGCGTGCCTTCAAATGGAAAGCGACATTGCAGATAGGTCACGCCGCGATCGCGCTTTAACACCTGAAGCGTGGTGTGGTTCCAGCAATATTCATAGAAGGGCGTTGCTTCCGGGTCGCGTTCGGCAGCCACCGTATCCTGATCCGCGACAATCCGCCCGCCATGTTCCCGCGCCAGATCACGCAGCGCGACAAGGCCTGACGGCGCCACCATGACCAGCGCCAGCGCGTGATCTGCCGGCACCAAATCGGCAATAGCGCGAAAGAAGGGTGGCAGGCGCGCATCAAACACGCCGCACATTTTCTTGGGGATACCATCAGCGAAAGCAAGTGCCAGCGCAAAGCGCCCGGCCGCCGCAAAATCAGAAAACACCACCGCAATGTCGCGCCAATCCTGCGCTGGTGTCAGCGGCAGGCGCACGCGTGTAATCACGCCTGTCGTGCCATAGGTGCGATTGACGGGATTTGCCTCATCACCTTCCAGATCAAGCAGCGCGGGCGGGTCTTGCAGCGTTGCCACGCGCACGCCGAGCAGATTGCCCCTTTCGCGCATGGTGCCATGGCTGATGCCGCCAACCCCAGCACCACCACCTGCGACAAAACCCGCAATCGTCGCGGTGCGTTTGGTGCTGGGCCAAAGGCGTAATTCCCAGCCGCGTTCGCGCGCCCAAAGGTCTAGATCAATCATGCGCGCGCCGGCTTCGGCTTCCAGCACGCCATCCTTCAGCGCGATTGGCGCTGTCATGGCTGTGGTATCCAATACCGCGCCACCATTCAGCGGCACGCATTGGCCGTAATTGCCCGTTGCGCCACCGCGCACTGTGACGGGAACAGAATGACGGCGAGCGGCATTCAGGATGCTCATCACCTCATCTTCTGAATTTGGGCGCAGCCAGATATCGGCGCGCTTGCCATCCAATTGCCGCTTCAGGATGGGGCTATACCAATAGAAATCTCGGCTTTTCTGGCGCAGCAGCGCGGCATCGGTGGATTGTTCAATTCCGGCCAATTCACTGGTGAAGGCAGCGATATCAGGCATCGGGGTTGGGCTCCCCATCCAACCAAGCGGAGATATCCATCGCCGCCACCTGCTGCCATAGCGCTGCCATGCGTTGCGCGGCGTGATCCAGCAAAGCCTCACCAATTTCAACCGTGGCGGCTGAGGCATTACCCACCGCGCCGGCCGGCCCAAGATCCTGCGCTTGCCAGGCCGGCGGCGCGCCGGCATCGGGTGCCAGGCTTGGCGTATCGGTGGAAACACCCTGCCAGCGGCTGACGAAATTGCGCGCCTTATCCATCCGCACCAGATCAGGCCGCAGCGCCAGCATCACCGCGGTTTCATCGCGCCCGGCATGGATGCCAAAGCGCGCTTCCACCGGATCGCGCAACGCTTCCGGCTTGCCCATGCGCGCCCACATGGCATTCACCACGAAAAGCCCATGCTGAATGCGCAGCCGCCGCGCCGCTATATCAAGCGCCGAGACATTGCCGCCATGGCTATTCAGAAACACCAACCGCTTCACGCCAGCACGCGCGACCGATGCGCCAATATCGCAGACCAGCGCGATTAGCGTCTCGGCACTGGTGGTGATCGTGCCCGGGTAGCGCAAATGCTCAACCGAAAGCGCCACTGCCTGGGTTGGCAGCACCAGTACCGGCAGATCATCCGGAATGACTTTCAGCGTGCGTGCGACAATTCCCTGATTGATCGCGGTATCCACCGCAACCGGCAAATGCGGCCCGTGTTGTTCAATGGCGCCAACCGGCAGAACCGCAACGGTATTGGCGGGCAGTGAACGGAATGCAGGCCAGGTGAGGTCCTGCCAGAAACGGCTGGGAAGGGGCATCGGAAGCACCGCTTTCGCTGGTTAATAGGGGGCTGGTATCGCAGAATCCCAGGGCTCGTCCAGGCTGGGTTTCGCCCGGTTGGATGGGGTGCAGGGCCAATTGGCAGGGGGGCGGCCCGGTCGGGCGCGATAGCACTGGGCCGAGGTCGGGGAAGGGGATAAGGCCCTAGCCAGCAAGGGCCATATCCAAATCGCGGATCAAATCATCTGCATCCTCAAGCCCGATTGAAAGCCGGACAACATCGGGCCCTGCACCGGCCGCTTGGCGCTGTTCTTCGGTCAATTGCCGGTGCGTTGTGGAAGCGGGATGCAGGATCAGGCTGCGCGTATCGCCGACATTCGCCAAATGCGAAAACAGAGCTACATTTTCAACCAGCCTGACCCCAGCTTCAAACCCACCTTTGACACCGAAGGTGAAGACCGAACCCGGCCCCTTCGGTAGGTATTTCTTTGCCAATGCGTGGAAGGGGCTGGCTTGCAGTCCTGCATAGGAAACCCAGGCAACCTTTGGATGCGCGGCCAGAAAGGTCGCTACTTTTTGGGCGTTGGAAACATGGCGTTCCATGCGCAGATGCAGGGTTTCAATACCCGTCAAGGTAAGCCAGGCATTCATGGGCGAAAGCGTGGGGCCGAAATCCCGCAGCGCCACGGCGCGTGCCTTGGTGGTAAAGGCGAAATCGCCAAAATTTTCGTAAAAGCGAAGGCCATGATAGGCGGGCTCTGGATCCGCCATGCTTGGGAACTTCCCATTGGCGTAGTTGAACTTGCCTGATTCAACGATCATCCCGCCCAGCGAATTGCCATGCCCGCCCAGGAATTTAGTGAGTGAATGCGTGACAATATCCGCGCCATGTTCGAATGGCCGGCAGAGATAGGGCGAGGCGAGCGTGTTATCCACGATCAAGGGAATACCCGCTTCATGGGCAATATCCGCAACAGCCTGTAAATCCACCACAATGCCGCCTGGATTGGCCAGGCTTTCAACAAAAATCGCTTTGCATTTCGGCGTCAGCGCGCGGCGGAAATTCTCTGGCTCCGTCGGGTCCACGAAATGGCAGGTCCAGCCGAGCTTTTTGAAGCTCAGCGCAAATTGCGTGAGAGAACCCCCGTAAAGGTTACGGCTGGCCAGGAATTCATCGCCCGGTTCCAGCAGCGTGAAGAAGGTTACGAATTGCGCGGCGTGGCCTGAAGCGGTGGCAACTGCGGCCCGCCCGCCTTCAAGGCTTGCCACGCGTTCTTCCAGAACAGCCACGGTTGGATTGGAAAGCCGCGTATAGACATGGCCAAAATTATGGAGGTTGAACAAGGAAGCGGCGTGATCCACATCGTCAAACACAAAGCTTGTGGTCTGATAAATCGGCGTGCCGCGCGCACCCGTGGTGGGGTCTGGCGCTGCGCCGGCATGAATGCTTCTGGTGTCAAAGCCATAATCCAGATTGCGCGGCGGCAAGGGGCGGTTCTTCACCTTGCGATCCGCGGGCGGTTCGGGTGGTCGGTTGCGAATGATGCCGGAATTCACGCCACTCCAGGAAAGCTCACCACCGAAACGGCTGAATTCAATCTTCGGGCAGCGATCCATAATCACTTCAAGCCCGGCCGCTTCCGCCTTGGCGGCCGCGCCATCATGGCGCACGCCAAGCTGCGCCCAAAGCACTTTGGCGCCAATCGCAATCGCTTCATCCGCAATGCCGGGTAGCGCATCTGCCGCACGAAACACATCCACCATATCAACCGGGTGCGGGATATCGGCGAGCTTCGCGTAGACTGTCTCACCCAAAAGGGTTTGCCCGGCCATGCCTGGATTCACCGGAATGACGCGATAACCCTTGGATCGCAGGTATTTCATAACGAAAT
The DNA here is from genome assembly GCA_041174145.1 of Pseudomonadota bacterium. Classification (GTDB taxonomy): domain Bacteria; phylum Pseudomonadota; class Alphaproteobacteria; order Acetobacterales; family Acetobacteraceae; genus Neoroseomonas. The sequence goes on along the minus strand of JBEDHL010000029.1, from coordinate 5,070 downwards.
AGCTGGGCCGGTTCCAATTGCCGGAAGCGCCGACAAGGGCGATTGTCTTTACCCGCTGCAGGATGGAGCGGATTTTGGCGTCACTATAGGCCAGCGGGACCGGGTGGTTCATGGCAAGACTTTTCCTATGGGCGTGTCCGATGGGCCGGATCTCCAACCCCTGGCTGCAGTTTAGCACAGCGTCTGCAAAATCGTAGGCCCGGCATATGGCGCAAGGGTAGGGTGTTTATGCTAAACCGCCCGCCATGATCGCCATCATATTTGAAGTTGAACCGGCTGAAGGCCGCTTTGATGATTACCTTGAACATGCCGCGGCACTGCGAGAGGAATTGCAGCGCATGCCTGGCTTTGTTTCGGTGGAACGGTTTCGCAGCCTGACAAATCCTGGCAAGCTGCTGAGCCTTTCGCTTTGGGAAGATGAGGGTGCCGTGACGCGCTGGCGCTGCCATGCCGGGCATCGTGCCTCTCAATCCGCTGGACGAGAGGGTATTTTCGCAGGCTACCGGTTGCGCGTGGCGGTAGTCCTGCGTGATTACGGTATGGTTGAACGGCGGGACCAAGCGCCGGAGGATAGCAACGCGCTTTGGGGGCTTTAGCGCCCCTTCAGCCCTGCGCGAAAGCGCGCGCCATCTCCCGCAGCTTGAATTTCTGGATCTTGCCACTTGGCGTGCGCGGTAGCTCGCCCATGATCTCCAGCCTTTCCGGCAGGTATTGCCGCGCCATGCGCTGCGCTTCCAGATAGGCGGTCACATCAGCAAGGCTCAGGCTGGCGCCTTCACGCAGGCGGATGAAGGCGCAGGCGCGTTCCCCAAGCCGCGGATCGGGAAAGCCCACAATCGCCACTTCAGCCACGGCAGGGTGGCGGAACAGCAGGCCTTCGACTTCTACCACCGGAATATTCTCACCACCACGGATGATGATGTCCTTGGAACGGCCGGCGATGCGGATATAGCCATCTGTATCCATACGCGCGAGGTCGCCCGTATCAAACCAGCCATCCGGATCGGAGGGGTTGAGTTCCGGGCGCTTCAGATAGCCTACAAAATTGGAACAGCCGCGCACTTGCAATTGGCCTTCGCTGCCGTTTGGCAGAAGCGCGCCATTTGCATCCACAATGCGAAGCTCAATACCCGGCAGCTTGCAGCCATCCGTGGTGGTGGCTTTTTCTTCGCCATCATCAAGCCGCGTGGTGGTGACGGCGCCGTTTTCTGACATGCCCCAGGCGGAGATGATGGCAGCACCCAGCGTCTGCCGCGCCTTGGCCACCAAGGCGCGCGGTATCGGCGCACCAGCGGAAACAAAAACGCGGAGGCTTGGCGTGGCCTGGCCGCTTGCCGCGACATGTTCTGTCAGGTCATTCAAAAAGGGCGTGGCGCCCATGGTGAAGCTGGCGGCTTCATCGCGGATTTGCCGTGCCATTTCGGGGGCGCTGAAAATATCCTGCAAAATCGCCGTGCCGCCCAGCATGATGGGCAGCACAATGCCATACATGAAGCCAAGCTGATGCGCCAAAGGCGATGGCATATGGATGACATCATCGCCGCCAAGCCCAAGCCTTTCAGCGAATGGCCCCAGATTTGACAGCATGGTATTGGAAGAATGCGTAACCCCCTTGGGTTCGCCGGTGGTGCCACTGGTATAGAGAAGCTGGATCACTTCATCCGGCCCGGGGCCATCGGCGGCAGTGAAGCGCGCATCTGAAGCGGTGCCGGTCAGGCTGGCAAAGCCATCCGCGCCATCACGCCCAACAATGAACACATGCGCGAGCTTTGGCAGATCCGCGCGCAAATTATCCGCCATGGCGGCATAATCAAAGCCACGAAAGCTGGCCGGCACCACCAGCACCTTGCTTTCGGCGAGCCCCAGCATGAAGCGCAATTCGCGTTCGCGGAAAATCACCATCAGCGGATTGCTGATGGCGCCAAGTTTCAGGCAGGCAAGATGCAGGATGGAAAATTCCCACCAATTGGGCAGTTGAAAAGAAACCACATCCCCGCGCCCAATGCCACGCGCTTGCAAACCCGCCGCCACGCGGTTGGAAAGATCATCAACCTGCGCATAGGTGAGGCGGGTTTCCGAGCCAAGATCGGATCGGCAGGCAACAATAGCGGTCTTACCCGGATGCCGCGCCACGGCGCGATCCAGATGATGCAGCAGCGTTTCATCACGCCAGAAGCCCTGGGCGCGCATGGCGGGACCACGAATGGCAATATCATTTCCCTGCACGGTCATTCTTTCCTCCTACACTTTCAGCGGGCGTCTTTGCGCCCTTTTGCATCAATTCTGGCGGGCATATTGCACGGCAACACGCCCCACTTTCTCCCGCGCGACAATCAGTTTCATGATTTGCGCCGTGCCATCGCCGATCTCCAGGCCCATCACATCGCGCAGGCGCTGCTGATGCGGCAGATCAAGCGACCAGCCATAATGCCCATGTGTCAGTAGGCATTGATGGATCACATCAACCGCCGTTTTTGGCCCCAGCCATTTGCACATGGCGGCTTCAGAGGTATGCGGTTCCGCCGCATCGCGCAGGCGCAGCGTATGGTAACAAAGCTGGCGGATGGCAGCGATCATGCCTTCGCCTTCCGCCAGGGGAAAACTCACACCCTGATATTGCGCCAATGGTGCGCCAAAGCTTTGCCGTTCCGTGATGTAGGACCAGCTTTCATCAAGCGAAGCCTGCGCCGCCGCGCAGCATTGCAGGCCAATCAAGGCGCGGCTGTAGTCAAAACCCTGCATCACCTGGACAAAGCCCATGCCTTCTTCCGCAAGCCGGTGGCTTACTGGGATGCGCACTTCATCAAAAAAGATCGAACCCCGGCCAATGGCGTGGCTGCCCAAATCCTTAAAGCGCGTGGTGTTGATGCCGGGCGTATCCATCGGCACCAGAAAGGCCGAAACACCGCGCGCGCCGGCTTCAGCAGGCCCGGTGCGCGCGAAAACCACCGCCGCATCCGCCTGATCCGCCATGCTGATCGAGGATTTCTCCCCCTTGATGATATAGCTATCGCCATCCCGCCGCGCTGAAAGCGCCAGATTGGCGGCATCAGACCCGCCGCGCGGTTCCGTCAGCGCAATACAGAATAACGCCTCACCCGAGACAATGCGCGGTATCCAGGCGCCGGCAAGTTCGGGCGCGGCATGGCGCGCGATGATCTGACCATTCAGCGACGCCAGTAGCGGGATATAGGAAACATTGATGTCGCCATAGGCCAAAGCTTCAATTGCAAGCCCCGCGGTGACGCTGCTTTCGCCCAGCCCGCCATAGCGTTCCGGCAAATCCGCGCCAATCAGGCCAAGCGCGCCCATTTCACGCACCAGGGCACGATCCACCCGCCCATCTTTTTCGCGCGCCATATACAAGGGCGCGATTTTTTCGCGCGTGAAGCGCTCAGCGGTTTCCTGAAAGGCGCGTTGGTCTTCGGTCAGTGGGCGGGTCATAGGGGGCCTATTTCTGATATTTGCGGAAATCGGGCTTGCGCTTTTCATTGAAGGCGCGCACGCCTTCCTTCGATTCTTCGCTGGCATAATACATGGTCAGCGCCTGCATCCCCATGCCGCTGATGCCGCGAATATTCTCGCTATCCGCATTGAAGGAACGCTTGGCGATGGCAATCGCGGTTGGGCTGCGTTCCAGGATTTCCGCACACCAGCGCGCCACTTCCGCATCCAATTGGTCATGCGGCACCACAACATTCACCAGGCCCATGCGCTCAGCCTCGGCAGCGGTGTAGCGGCGGCAAAGATACCAAATCTCGCGCGCCTTCTTCTCACCCACAATGCGCGCCAGATAGGCCGTGCCGAAACCCGGATCAACCGAACCCACCTTCGGCCCCACCTGACCGAATTGGGCCTTTTCGGAAGCGATGGTCAGGTCACAAAGTGTGGCCAGCACATTGCCGCCGCCAATCGCGTAGCCCTGCACGCGCGCAATCACGGGCTTTGGCACATCACGGATCAGGCTTTGCAATTCCTCGACCGGCAGGCCGATCATACCACGGCCATCATATTGCCCATCATGCGCGCTTTGATCGCCGCCGGTGCAAAAGGCACGATCGCCCGCGCCTGCCAGCACAATGACGCCAATGGATTTGTCCCAGCCGGCGCGGTTCAGCGCATGGATCAATTCTTCGCAGGTCTGGCCACGAAAGGCATTCATCACCTGCGGGCGATTGATGGTGATGGTGGCAACGCCATCCTTCACGTCAAACAGGATATCTTCATAGGTCATGATATTTTCCTCAGCCCGCCATGGTCAGGCCGCCGGAAACACTCAGCACCTGGCCGGTGATATAGGCAGCTTCGTCGCTGGCGAAAAACAGAATGGCGCCGGGCAGATCATCGGGTTCACCAATGCGGCCCATGGGCGTGGCACGGCGGAAGGCTTCTTCCAGCTTTTCGGGATTACCCGCGCCCTGCTTGTAATCAGCGAAAAGCGCGGTGTTGGTCGCGCCGGGGCAAACCACATTTACCGTAATGCCATGGCGCGCATGTTCCCGCGCAATGGTTTTCGAAAATCCAACCAGGCCGGATTTGCAGGCCGCATAAACCGCTTCCCCGGAAGACCCAACGCGTGCGGCGTCTGAAGCGATATTCACAATCCGTCCGCGCTTCTGTGCCAGCATGCCCGGCAGCACCACGTGATGCATATTGAGCGCGCCCACGAGATTAATCGCAATCAGCTTTTGCCATTGATCCGGCGTGGTATCCTTGAACAGCCTGAAAATATCCCAGCCGGCATTATTGACCAGGATATCAATGGGGCCGAGTGCCGCCACCGCCGCACCCACGGCGGATTGCACATTGGCATAATCGGTAATGTCGCAGCGGAAAGCCTGCGCCACGCCGCCTGCCTTGGTGATATCGGCCGCGGTTTGCGCCGCGCTTTCGGCGTTGATGTCGAATACCGCGACGCGCGCCCCCGCTTCGCCAAAGCGCCGGCAGGTTGCCCCACCGATGCCGCCGCCACCGCCGGTGACAATAACCGTCTTGTCTTGAAGGCCGCGCATGTTTCCTCCTGCTTCCGGGTTCGGCAAAAAATGACTGGCACTGCCGATATAACAATAC